>JBCBUA010000097.1:0-14144 GCA_039818365.1 Pseudomonadota bacterium | reverse complement strand
GACAGCCTGCCGAAGGAATTGCTTGGCAATCCGGAAACGATCATACAAAAGCGCATCTTCGGGCGCGAGGTCAGCACGTTGAGCCTGTGCCGCGATGGCGAGGTGCTCGCACATGTCACCTATGAAGGTCTTGTCTTTGCCGGAACAGTCGCCGTCTGCTTTCAGCGCGTCGACGATTTGCATCAGGTGAAACGGTGGGTCGCCGATTTCGCAAGATCCGGCAGCTATTCCTACTTTCTCGCTTTCGACTTCATCGTGGACGAGGACGGAACGCCATGGCCGCTGGAATGCAACCCGCGCCTGACCAGCGGCATTCACTTTCTTTCCCCCGAAGGGATTGCAGACGCGATCACGAATTTCGACGGGGCAACACCCGTCGGAACAAAGCCGGGCGAGCGCTTTCAGGAGGCGCACACAACGCTTTTGCAGGTTTATGGCAACATTTTCCGGCCGCAAAAGGCCCTTCGCCATCTTCGTGCAATGCTGAGCGCGCGGGACGTCCTCTGGTCCCTTTCCGATCCCGCGCCCTTTCCGCTCATGACGCCCTACTCCTGGCCCGTTCTGAAGCAGGTGATGTTTCGCGGACGATCCTTCGGCGAAGCTGCCACACGCGACATTGCCTGGCCGCCGCAGAGGACTGTAAGGCGCGACGCTTCAACACCGACCGTCAAACCCGTGAGTGCCCATGGCTCCTGTTCCTGACCCGCACCTGGATCTCCTGGGACGGCCGCGTCGTCAGGCGCGCCGCCGGCTTCACGTCTTCGGTTTCCACGGGAAGGAAGTCGAAGGCGCGCGTCAGACGCCCCAGGATCAGGGCGCTTTCGATCGCCGCAAAGCCGGCGCCGACGCAGGTGTGGGGCCCGGACCCGAAGGGAATGTAGGTACCGGGCAAAACCTCCTTCTCCCGTTCCGGCATGAAACGCTCGGGATCGAAGCAATCCGGATCCGTCCAGTAGCGCGTATGCCGATGAAGCGTCCACGGCGAAATCATCAGGAGCGCGCCCTTGCGCACTTTGTAGGTGCCGATCCGTGTTGCCTTGAGAGCAACGCGCGGCATGAAGGTGATCGGCGGGTAAAGCCGCAGGGTTTCCCGGAAAATGGCCCTGGTATAGGTCAGCGAGCGCGCTGCCTCAAAGGAGATCTCATCGCCTTCGGTGACTGCATCGACCTCACGTCGCAGCCGCGCAAGCACCTCGGGACACATCGCGAGCATGTAAAAGGCCCATGTGAGCGCACTCGCCGTCGTTTCGTGCCCCGCCAGGAAAAAGACCCCGAGCTGATCGATCAGTTCGTCGCGGGTGAAGGCGTCACCGGTGTCCGCGTCCCGCGCGGAAATGACCGCGCTGGCGATGTCGTCGAAGCGGTCTGCTTCTGGGCCGGTATGCGTATCGATCAGCCCGCCCAGATGATGGCGGATGCGCTCACAAGCCGCCAGAACGTCGGAACTTTGGGGCACCTTCGTCCAGGCCGGGTCCATGATCAGCCGCCAGATCTTTACTTGTGCGACACCGCGCTCGAAGACCTCGAAATCGTCAAAGACATCTCTCGAAATCTGGGTGTCGAGAGATGTGGAGAACACCGTTCTGCAGATGATATCCGCCGTCAGTTCGCTCATGATCCGGTCGAGCGACAAGACCTCGCCGCGTCCGGCGCTCGATTGAAGCCGTTCGATATAGGCATCAACGGCTTGCTGCATTGCCTTGAAGGCATGTGTCAGGCGCATCTTGGAAAAGGCCGGGTCGATCATGGCCCGTTGGCGCCGCCACTTCGCTCCATCCGAAACAAAAATGGAGTCGCCGATCAGCGGCTCAAGCGCCCCCACCATGAGGTCGCTCTTGGGAAAGATGCCGTCCGCGTCGTGAAGGATCTGCCGCACAAGTTCAGGATCGTTGAACAGTTTGATCGAACGCCGCGAATATCCGAGTTCCCCGGCATCCATCGCGAAGGCGGCGCCAGGCAACAGGCTGAGAAGATCTCCCTCCCCGTTCCAGACCGTGCGCAAAAGCGCCATGACGGGCGGCAAACGCGATGGGCGCGGAGGAACGTAGATCTCAGCTGCCGACATTTTTTCCTCCGCCTCTCAAGGTGTTGCAGGCCATCACGGGAGATCCGTACCCATGACCGTATATGACCTCTTCAAAGTGTTCATCGCGCTCCATATTGCGACGGGTGCGCCTGGACTGATCGGCTTCTGGGTACCGGTTTTTGCCAAGAAGGGGGGCGAGCGACACCGGTGGTGGGGCCGGATTTTCGCGGCGTCCATGCTGTTCACCGGCACGGTTGCCATGCTGATGGCGACGCTCACGCTGATTGCCCCGATGGCGACCCACCCCCAACTGGTCCATCACGATGACTTTTCCGATCCGGTTCTGGTCCGCGGGATATTCGGCTGGATGATGCTTTATCTCGGGCTTCTGACCGTCAACCTTGCCTGGTACGGCTGGCTTTGCGCTGTCAACAAACGGGAACAGCGCAAAAATCAGACGCTTTTGAACTGGGGACTGCAGGTCGCGCTGTTCATAGCCTCTGCAAATTGTGCCCTGCAGGGTGTCCTGATCGCGCAGCCCATGATGATCGGCATTTCCATGGTCGGCTTTGCGACGGTTGCGACGAATGTCTGGTTCCTGCGCAAGACGGATCCGGGCCCGGTGGAGTGGTTGCTTGAGCACATCAAGGCGATCGTCGGAACCGGGATCTCGGTCTACACGGCCTTTTTTGCGTTCGGAGCTGTACGCCTGATGCCGGAACTCGCACTGGCACCGGGGCTGTGGGCGATCCCCCTTGCCACCGGTCTCGGACTGATATTCTACCATCGCCATCAAGTCAGCCGTCGCTTCATGAACAGGACTGTTCGACCTCGCAGCGGCAGGTCTCTCGACCTGGATGCCGCAGAATAATCTTAAAAGGTCTTCTTTCTGAGACAGAAAAGTGTAAACTAAATTTTACACAAGGGAAGTGCCTGATTGACACGTGCGTGTCCAGCCAGGCCGGATCGATGGGGAAAGGAGCACAAACGTGAACATTGCCCCGGACATTCCATCAGCGATCACGGAAACAGATGGGCCGCGAAAACCCCACGCCGTTGTGATCGGGGCGGGCGTCGGCGGGCTGTCCGCTGCAGCTCTCCTGGGCAAAAGGGGCTACCGGGTGACGGTTTTCGATCCGCTGGACGCCCCCGGCGGGCGCGCCTATGCCTACCGGCAGGACGGGTTTGTCTTCGATGCCGGCCCGACGATCAT
Source organism: Pseudomonadota bacterium (assembly GCA_039818365.1). Taxonomy (GTDB): domain Bacteria; phylum Pseudomonadota; class Alphaproteobacteria; order Rhizobiales; family Stappiaceae; genus Roseibium. The sequence continues at coordinate 10,905 of JBCBUA010000097.1, read as the reverse complement.
CACCGCACCATGGCTGTTCGAAAAGCTCTGGGAAGATTGCGGTGGCAGACTGTCGGACGATCTGGACATCCGCGAGAATACCCCCTTCTACAAGATCCGTTTCTCGGACGGGTCCGTTTTCACCTATTCGGGAGACCAGGCGGCCATGGAGGCGGAGATTGCCCGCTTCGAACCCGATGATGTGGCCGGATACCGCAGCTTCATGGAAGAAAGCCGCCAGATCTATGAGTATGCGTTTCTGGAACTTGCCGACAAACCGTTTCACAGCCTGACTTTCACGCTGAGCACATTTGCGCAGCTCGTCCGGCTTGGCGGATACAGATCGGTCTACAGCGTCGTCAAGAAGCACTTCAAAAGCGACAAACTGCGATCGGTCTTCTCGTTTCATCCGCTTCTGATCGGCGGCAACCCGTTCACCACGACGTCTTTCTACTGCCTGATCGCGCATCTTGAGAGCAAGCACGGCGTCCACTACGCGATGGGCGGAACAAACAAGCTCGCCAGCGGGATTGCTGGCCTTGTTGAAAGAAACAACGGCACTATCCGTCTGAACGAGACCGTTGAAACCATTCTGACAGACGGCAAAAAGGCGACGGGCGTCCGCCTCGCATCCGGCGAAACCGTGCCTGCGGATATCGTGGTGTCCAATTGCGATTCCGCGATGACATACGGCAAACTCCTGAAGGACCACCCGCGCAAACGCTGGACCGATCGCAAGATCAGGCGCGGCGACTTCTCCATGAGCCTGTTTGTCTGGTATTTCGGAACCGACCGCCGCTATGACGATGTCGGTCACCACACGATGCTTTTCGGGCCGCGCTACAAGGGGCTGCTGGAAGATATCTTCATCAAGAAACACCTTGCGGAAGACTTCAGCCTCTATCTGCACCGTCCTTCGGCCAACGATCCGTCTGTCGCGCCGGAGGGCTGTGACGCGTTCTATGTCCTCAGCCCGGTTCCCAACCTTGCGAGCGGCACGGACTGGGCGGCATTTGCCGAAAACTATCGGACAAAAATCGAAGCACAGCTTGAAGCAACCGTGTTGCCGGATCTGTCAAGACATGTGGTGAGTTCCAGAGTTCTGACGCCGGTCGATTTCCGCGAGCGCCTTCTGTCATGGCAGGGGGCTGCGTTTTCCTTTGAACCCAAGCTGCTCCAAAGTTCCTGGTTCCGGCCACACAACAAAAGCGAGGAGCTCGAAAACCTCTATTTGTGCGGTGCCGGAACGCATCCCGGGGCAGGATTGCCGGGCGTTGTCTGCTCGGCGCAAATCGTGGCCGACCTCGTTCCCGATCCCGCGGCTTTGGCACAGTCTGGGCAGACAGCGGGAGAGCCTCGATGAACAAGGTCAGTCCGAGTGCACTGGAAGGGTTCGAGCCATTTGCGCTTCATGCAAAGAGCTCTCTGGATTCATCCGACCGGCGCTATGGGCTTTCACGATACAAAAGCGACCTGAACGCCTGTACCGCATCCATTCGCAAAGGCTCCAAGTCCTTTCACCTCGCTTCTTTGCTCCTGCCTCCGGAAACCCGGAAGGCAGCCGTTGCGCTTTATGCCTTTTGCCGCCATTCCGATGACCTGATCGACGACCCCCGGTCAGACAGGCAGGCGCTTGAACAGTTGAGACAAAGGCTGGACCTCATCTACCAGGGTACCCCGGCAGACTATCCCTGCGACCGTGCGTTACAAAAAACGGTGTCGGACTATGCCATCCCCAAATGCATACCCGCCGCCCTGCTGGACGGCTTCGAAATGGATATCGCCAAGCGGCATTACCAGACACTTGAAGACGTCAAGGAATATGCGACAGGCGTTGCGGCGACCGTCGGCCTGATGATGTCACTTCTCATGCGCACCGGCGAGCCGCAACATCTTGCCCGCGCGGCAGATCTCGGCATCGCCATGCAGCTCACGAACATCGCCAGGGACGTCGGCGAAGATGCGCGAAACGGGCGCATCTATCTACCGGCGGACTGGCTCGAGCAATATGGGATCAATCCGGAGACCTTTCTTGTCTCACCCCGCTTCTCCCCCGAACTGGGAGAGGTGACAAAGCGCCTGCTTCAGGAAGCCGCGCACCACTACCGGCTCGGCCATGCCGGGATATCCGCCCTTCCGCCTGATTGCCGGCATGCCATCCGCTCTGCCGCCCTCATCTATGAAGAAATCGGCACGGAGATCGCGGCAAATGGATATGACAGCGTGACACAAAGGGCGCACACGGGGCTGATGCGGAAAGTCTCGCTTCTGGCAGCGGCGCGCCGGCCTGCGACAGACCGGAGCGCAAGCGCAAGACAAGCCAAGGAGACGCCCGCCGACCCGGCAGCTGCGCGGCTCGTCGATGCGGCTGCCCGGTCCTTCTCCATCGCCAAGGCGAAGAGTTCTTATCAGTCCGGCGGCCTGCCAGACGCGTCCTCGTCCGAACGGTTGTTGTGCATCCTGATCCGGCTTCAAAACGAAAGCCGGCAGGATCTGCGGTTCCATAAACTGGCGGCGCGCCAGCGGGCGGCAAGGCTGACGTGAGCCACGGTGCGGCCCGTTGCAAACGGGCTTAGGGTACGGACCTCGTATTCCTGGGCATTCTGAAAGGCAGCATCATCCGCACGAACGGGTTGGCAAGACGACCGCAGTCGAGCGTCTCGTGCACCATCTGGAGCCGCTCTCCCGCAAGCGTCGTCTCAACCAGCGACCGCGTGTAGAAGGGTGTATCCTCCAGCCGCCTCGACCTGCGGGGCCTGGCGGTTTCATCGCAATGTATGTTGCCGCGGATGCCCCATGCCCCGCGCGGCAGGGATCTTCGGGCCGGCAAATCAACCGGTTCGGCGTCGCGCCCTGCGGAAAAGGCAAGACCGAGGGTGCGTTCTTTGCCATTGCGCATTTTGGCGTCGTAAAGAACAAAGGTCTTCTCGCCCTTGGCCCGTCCGCGCGCCCAGTCCCAGGCCGCAAAATCACTTTCGAGCGGGCGCGATCCGAAATTGAGATCGTGATATGCCTCCCCTTCCCAACCGCCGTTGGGGAGCAGATCGCACTCGACTTTGAGCCGCGCCTGCGGGACCAGCGGCCACCACACATGACGGCCATCCGCATCCAGCTCGAACGGGTTCAGGTGCAGAAATTCCGGTTCCAGACGAATTCGGCCCGTGAACCGCCGGGGCAACAACCGATGTCCGGGCCAGGGAAGCGCCGTTTCCTCGAACGCCAGCTCCAATCCGCCATCCGACCAGCCCAGGCCGCTATTGCCGATCCAGAGGCTCTTGGAGTTGCGGACAAGGTTTTTTGACCCGCGTTCGGTCATTGCCCAGATGTTTCCGGAGGGCTGATAGAGCGCCACGTTGAAGGCCACGTGGTTCTCCGGCTGCTTGCGGCCGGACACATGGTAGTAGGGGGAAAACACGGACCCTATGAAGGCAATGACCGTGAGGGCGTAGGTGCCGCAGTCGCTGGTTGCGTCGACATACCACCACTGATAGCCGCCCGCGGGAACCGGCCGGTCATAGCGGCATCCGCCATCACCTGTTCGGCTGCCAGTTTCCCCGACAACGCCGCCATCGGAATACCCGGCCCCGGATGCACGCTGCCGCCGGCCAGATAGAGCCCCGAGAGCTTGCCCTTCGCCCCCAGCCGGCTGAATGACGCCATCCACCCGTGCGAGGCCTGACCGTAAAGTGCGCCCCCTGTCGCCGGGAAGAGCTTGTTGAAACCGTCCGGGGCCGTCACGACCTGGGCTTCCCTGTCTCTGTGAAGCGTCAATCCGTTCTTCGCCAGCCGGCGGTCGATCGCTGTGAGGCATTGCTCCAACTCGCTTGTCGAATAGCTGTGAGTGTCGCCGTCGGCCGGCAAATTCATCAGGCAGTAAATGCGCTCGCGCGCTGCGTCCACGCCCATGGATTGCGCATCACCTGAGCTGTTGCGGTCTTGTGCGCAAACGTAGACCGTGGGATCCGCCGGGGCGGCGCGATCCCGAAAAACGGCTTTAAACTCGGCTTCGTAGTCATCAGAGAAGAAGACCGTGTGATGTGTCAGCGGCACACCCTCGGCTCTTGCGACGCCGCACGAGACCAGCGCCGATTGGGAGCGTTTCGCATCAGGTACCTTCCTGCAGCCCCTTGCCCGGGCCGGTGCCAGAAGTTCCTGGAGCGCACTGACATCGCCGTTGAAAATGACCCGGTCTGCTTCGATCACTTCGCCGGACGACAGCCGGACAGCCGCAACCTTCCGTTCTGATCCATCAAGCTCGATCTGATCCGCGCGGGCACCGAAACGAAACGACACGCCGTAGGTCTCGGCCAACGCCTGAAACCGGCGCGCGATCGCATGCATGCCGTCTTTTGGTAGCCAGACACCGGCCTGTTCAACATGCGCGACAAGCATGAGCGTTGCAGGCGCCGCAAAAGGAGATGACCCGCAATAGGTTGCGTAGCGCCCGAAGAGCTGCCTCAAGCGCGGGTCCGGGAAATAGCCGCCCAATGCCGTCCACAATGTCGAGAACGGACGCAACGCCAGCATGTCGGCAATCCGGTGAAGTCCGATGCGCTGAGACAAGGTCAACGGGTTCGGCCGGGGCGCGTTTATAAACGTGTCCTTGAGAGTATCGAAGACCCGTTTGCTGTCCGCAGCAAACTGCCGATAGCCCGCTGCGTCCTCCGGTCCTGAAAACATCCCGATCGCGTCTGCGCTTTTGTCGACGTCAGCATGCAAATCGAGAGCGGCGGCACCCGCCCAATAGTGCCTGGCAATGAGGTCCGCTCTTTCCAGCATGACTTCGTCTTCCAGACTGGTCTTCAACCCCGACAGCAGGTCATCGAAGACCCATTTCATTGTCAGGACCGTCGGCCCTGCATCGAAGCCCCTTCCGCCTGCCTGGACCTGACGCATTTTCCCGCCCGGCGCAGCCGCGACCTCGAGCACGGTGACCGAAGCATCCGTGTCGGCCAGGCGCAACGCGGCTGCAAGGCCACCCATACCGGCCCCGATGATCACGACCCTTGTTTTCGGCATCTTGCCCACAACGCGGTCCTTGAAGTTGACATTTCAATGCAATGTGTCACTCTTAATTGACAGTATAACGTCAAATAAAATTGACATCCATGCAAAATTGAGGAGTGGCTCCATGGACCTGTCGGATCGCATCGAAACCGGGATGCAAGCAGCCATACGCTACGCCACCGCGAACGGCTGCCCTCAAAAACTATCCGATGCTTTCCGCTATGCTGTTTTCCCCGGAGGAGCGCGCATACGCCCCAGACTGTGTATCGCTGTTGCGCTCGCATGCGGTGACCGCGACCCGAAAGTGGCCACGGCCGCTGCGACGGCCATCGAACTCCTGCACTGTGCCTCTCTGGTCCACGACGATCTGCCATGCTTCGACAATGCGGCGACGCGGCGCGGGAAACCGTCCGTCCATGTCGAGTTTGGCGAAGAACTCGCCGTGCTGGTCGGCGATGGCCTTATCGTCAGTGCCTTTGAAACAGTCGCGCGGGAAACCCAGCATGCCCCGGAACTGACTGCCCCGCTGATCTCGACCATCGCCAACGCGGTCGGCTCGCCTTACGGGCTGGTTGCCGGGCAGGCTTGGGAGAGTGAACCGGAGATCAACATTACGGCCTATCATCGCGCCAAAACGGCGTCGCTTTTCGCCGGTGCCGTTTCCACCGGCGCGCTCTCTTCGAAAGGAAATCCGCAGGAGTGGTACGCCCTTGCCGACGCCCTCGGAGCGGCCTACCAGGCCGCCGACGACCTCTATGACGCCATGGATGACACCGGCAGCATGGGCAAACCGGCCGGACAGGATCGGGCGAACGGGAAACCGAACCTGGTTGCGGAACTGGGCGTGGAAGGTGCATTGAAGCAGTTGCACAGCCTCGTTCTTCAGGCGGCCGACAGCGTTCCCGATTGCCGCGGATCGGACATGCTCCGCGCCATGATTCACAAGGAAGCCAAGAGGCTGATGCCGAAGAAGCTCGCGGCAAGTGCTGCTTGAGGTCGCCAAACGGAGCAGAAAGTGGCAACAAGCAGAAACGGCGAAGGCCCCGCCTCTGAATTGAGCCTGCCATCCACCGCCCCCCTCTATCAGGCGGCTGAAAACCGCCTGTCGCTACGCGCCGTTCGCTTTCGCAACTGGCGCAATCGCAAGATCGCGTCGGCAAGCTTTCGGAACTGGATCCTGCGCATCCCGGGATTGCGCACCATTGCAAACAGGAAAGCCGCCACCCTGTTTCGGCTGACCGCCGGTTTCGTCTTCAGCCAGGTCTTGAGCGCTTGCGTCAGGCTGGGTGTCTTCGAACAGCTTGAAAAGGGTCCCGGATCAGCGGAGCAACTGGCACGCGCCAGCGGGATCCCTGCCGACAAAATGCAGCTTCTCCTTGAACAGGCCGAGCGGCTGGATCTCGTGACACAGGTTGAGCCGGGATCCTGGATGCTCGACGATGCCGGTGCGGTCGTGGCCGGCGATCAGGGGATCAAGCAGATGGTCTTGCACCACGAGATGCTGTACCGGGACCTGGATTCGCCTGAAGAGCTGCTGAAAAATCCGGAAAAAGAGACACGCATGAAATCGTTCTGGGCGTATGCGCGCGGCCGGCAAACGCTTGAACTGAACGAAACCACGGCACAAGACTATTCTTCCCTGATGCACAGCAGCCAGAGCATGCTCGCCGATTGCATTCTGGATGCGCACGATTTCGGCAGATACGGATCAATCCTCGATGTCGGCGGCGGAGACGGCAGTTTCCTCACGGCCTGTGCCGCGCGGCATCCGGGCCTGCATCTGCATCTGTTCGATCTGCCGGTCGTCGCCGACCTGGCACGCGAAAACCTGACAGCCAACGGCCTTGAAAAGAGAGCAAGCGTGCATGGCGGAGATTTCGTAGCCAGTCCGATCCCGGACATGGCCGATTGCGTCAGCCTCGTTCGCATCCTGTGCGACCATGATGATGATCGTGTTCAGGACATCCTCAAGAACCTGCATGCCTCTCTCCGGCCCGGCACGAAGCTGATAATCGCCGAAGCGATGTCCGGCCCGTCTGAGGGCGCCCGGCTCGCAGCCGTCTATTTCAGTTTTTACTTTCTTGCCATGGGGTCCGGGCGTTGCAGGAGCGATGCGGACATCAAGGCCCTGCTCTTTGAATCCGGCTTCGGCAAGCCCCGCACCATCAAGACAAACAATCCCCTGCTGGCAACTCTGGTGGTCGCGGAACGTTGATTTTCATGCCCATTGTTGCAAAATGTGTAAATATTAATTGACACTTTTGAGCGTCAATTTAAAATGACAGTTGTATCTGCTGGATCCGATGTGCGGGAGGCACACAGATGGACACCACGGCAATTGTCTTTGAAGAGCCAGGCACGCTGAGCGTGAAGCAATTGGCGCTGACACCGCCGGACACGTGCGACGTGGTTGTCGAAACTCTGTTCAGCGGAATATCCACCGGCACCGAGAAAATGCTTTTCGAAGGCTCCATGCCGCAGTTCCCCGGCATGGGGTATCCGCTCGTACCCGGATACGAATCGATCGCCACCGTCGTTGAGGCGGGATCGGGGTCAGGACGGCGGCCGGGCGAAACCGTGTTCGTCCCCGGAGCGAACTGCTACGCCGATGCCGCCGGCCTTTTTGGAGCGTCCGCGGACCGCCTGGTCCTGCCCGGCAGCCGCACCATACCGATCCACGAAGACATTGCGGAGGACGCCGTTTTGCTGGCCTTGGCCGCGACGGCGCACCGGGCCCTCAGCCGGGCGCAGGAGCCGGTCGATGTGATCATCGGCCACGGGGTCCTTGGACGCTTGATCGCACGGATCGCCATTGCGCAAGGCCAAACGCCGCCGCGTGTGCTTGAGGCCAATCCCGAAAGGCGCAAGGGCGCGGAAGGGTATGACGTTCTGAGCACCGGCAGCGACGCGCTGGGTGCCAGCTATTGCACCATCGACGCAAGCGGTGACCCCGGCGCCATCGACAGCGCGGTTGCAGGACTGCACCGAAATGGCATCCTGGTTCTTGCCGGCTTTTATGGGGACACGGTGAAGTTCGCCTTCCCGCCCGCATTCATGCGCGAGGTCACCATCGCGCTCTCCGCCGAGTTCACGCCGGAAGACACGCATGCCGTTCTGGATCTTCTCGCGGACGGACGCCTTTCCCTGAAAGGTCTCATCACACATCACGCACATCCGGAGGAAGCGTCGCAGGCCTATCGAACGGCCTTTGACGATCCTTCCTGCCTGAAAATGGTCATCGACTGGAGGAAGCCTTCATGATTCTCGAAAATCAGCCCGGTCAGCGCTACCGGATGCAGGACTTTCTCCGCGAGGAGGCCGCGGTAGAACCGGATGCCCCGGCAACCGGTCCGGTTACCAAGGAAACGCAGATCATCGCAATTTATGGCAAGGGCGGCATCGGCAAGAGCTTCACCCTGGCCAACCTGTCATACATGCTCGCGCAACTTGGCAAAAAGGTTCTGCTGATTGGTTGCGATCCGAAAAGCGACACCACCTCGCTCCTGTTCGGCGGACGGGCCTGTCCGACCATCATCCAGACCGCATCAGCCCGCAAGGAAGCCGGGGCCGAGGTCGTGGTCTCGGATGTCTGTTTCAAGAGGGACGGCGTGTTCGCGATGGAACTGGGCGGTCCCGAAGTGGGTCGCGGCTGTGGTGGACGCGGCATCATCCACGGCTTTGAGACCCTCGAGAAGCTCGGCTTTCATGACTGGGATTTCGACTACGTTTTGCTAGACTTCCTCGGCGATGTTGTCTGCGGCGGTTTCGGACTGCCGATAGCCAGAGACATGTGCCAGAAAGTCGTTGTTGTCGGGTCCAACGACCTTCAGTCGCTCTATGTCGCCAACAACGTCTGCTCGGCCGTGCAGTATTTCCGCAAGCTTGGCGGCAATGTCGGCGTGGCGGGACTTGTCGTCAACAAAGACGACGGCACGGGCGAAGCCCATGCCTTTGCAGACGCCGTCGGCATTCCCGTTCTGGCGTCAATTCCGCAGGACGAGGACATCCGCCGGAAAAGCGCGAATTACCAGATCATAGGCAGGCCGGGCGGAACCTGGGCACCGCTTTTTGAATCCCTGTCCATCAACCTGGCGGAAGCGCCGCCGGTGCTGCCCGACCCGCTGGATCAGGACGGCCTGCTGGGCCTGTTCGATTCCAGTGAAACCGGCGCTGATTATCAACTCGAACCTGCAACCCCTGAAGACATGTGCGCAGCCGGCGCGGCCGACAAACCATCTCTCGAGGTGGTCTACGACACGATTTAAGGACCGGACAGGACCATGAAAACGCACCCGACGGAACGCGAACCGGACTACGCAGGAGGCACTGACGCCACCGGCAGTGACGAAATCGCGCGTCCGGATGCATCCGCGGACCTGACGGCGGAAAGTGCCGGTTGCCACAGCAAGGCTGAGTTTTCGAAAGCCGCCGCGCGCTCGGTCGGCAACGGGGACCTTATGGATCGCCTGGAAGCGGACTATCCCAGGGGTCCGCATGACCAGCCGCAGTCCATGTGTCCGGCCTTTGGATCCTTGCGGGTCGGTCTGCGCATGCGCCGGGTGGCAACCATCCTGTCCGGCTCGGCCTGTTGCGTCTACGGCCTGACCTTCACATCCCACTTCTACGGAGCCAAACGGTCCGTCGGCTATGTGCCTTTCGATTCCGAAACGCTTGTCACCGGCAAGCTGTTCGAAGACATCGTTGAATCGGCTCACCAAATGGCGGATCCGAAGAAATTCGACGCTGTCGTGGTTACAAATCTCTGCGTTCCGACGGCCTCCGGCGTTCCCTTACAAATGTTGCCGCGCCAGATCAACGGAGTTCGCATTGTCGGTATCGACGTGCCAGGCTTTGGCGTGCCAACGCATGCGGAAGCCAAGGACGTCCTGTCAGCTGCCATGCTCGCATATGCGCGTCAGGAGGCGTCCGAAGGGCCGGTCTTGCCGCCGCGCGACGGCGTGAAGGACAAGCCGACCGTGACCCTTGTGGGTGAAGTTTTTCCGGCTGACCCCGTTGTCATCGGGGGCATGCTCGAGCCCATGGGACTGGCCGCCGGACCAACCGTTCCGGTTCGCGAATGGCGTGAGCTCTATTCGGCACTCGACTGTGCGGTGGTCGCCGGAATTCATCCGTTCTACACCGCAAGTTTCCGGGAGTTCAAGGCGGCGGGCCGCGAGATCGTCGGCTCTGCTCCGATCGGCCTTGAAGGCACCGATGCCTGGCTTTCGGCGATTGGCGAAAAGTGCGGCATTGCTGCAGACAGGACCAACACCAGCCGCAACGCCATGCGTGGCGCGATTTCAGCTGCACTCAGCACCAATCGCATCGACGGACGGATCACGCTCTCGGGCTACGAAGGATCCGAGCTGCTCGTCGGACGCCTGCTCGTCGAACTCGGTGCCGATCTGCGGTATGTGGGAACCGCCTGCCCCAGAACCCCTTACAGCGAGGAAGACGCCCAGTGGCTGGAAGCACGCGGCGTGGAGGTTCGGTTCCGGGCGTCTCTGGAACAGGATCTGGAGGCTTTCGAAGCGTTTGAGCCCGACCTTGCAATCGGCACGACGCCAGTCGTCCAGAAGGCAAAGGAAAGCGCGACACCCGCCCTCTACTTCACAAACCTGATCTCGGCCCGGCCGTTGATGGGACCGGCCGGAACCGCTTCATTGCCCGGAGTTGTTTCCACCGCGATCGCCAACAAGGACCGGTTCCTGAAGATGCAGGACTTCTTTGAAGGGGTTGGCCACGGGGACACAGCCGGTATCTGGCAGGGCACGCCGGAGGACAAAAGCGGCTATCGCCAGAAATATGCCGCACGCCTCAAGAAGTCGCAGAACGCTGTCGACAACGGGGAGAGCGTCGGATGCTGATCCTCGATCATGACAGGGCTGGCGGCTACTGGGGCAGCGTCTACGCCTTCAC
>JBCBUA010000096.1:0-18237 GCA_039818365.1 Pseudomonadota bacterium | reverse complement strand
CTGAAGTCGCTGCGCGCGTCGAAAGACACAACCCCGGCGCTGTTCCTGACCGCCCTCGGGGAAGTGGATGCCCGCGTCGAAGGATTTGAGGCAGGCGGCGACGACTATCTCACCAAACCTTTCGCATTTGTCGAGCTGTCGGCGCGCGTCAACGCGCTGGGACGCAGGCGCGAAGGCGCAGCTTCTGAAGCCAGCGAGCCGACCGTGCTCAGGTTCGGGGATCTCAGCCTCGACCTGCTCGCACGCCATTGCGAACGCCAGGGCCAGGCCATCGAACTGATGGCCAAGGAATTCAAGCTTCTGGAATATTTCATGCGCCGCCCCGGCCGCCTCGTGACCCGCACGATGCTGCTGGAACAGGTCTGGGACATGAGCTTCGATCCCACCACCAGCGTGGTCGAGACCCATATCAGCCGCCTGCGCGCCAAGATCGACAAACCCTTCGGTGACGAGCTGATCCGGACCAGACGGGGCGAAGGTTATGTCTTTGGCCGCTAAGCTGGCAGCACCTGTCCGCTGGCTCCTGCGCTCGTCGGCCCTGCGGCTGACGTTGCTTCTCTCCGGCCTGTTCGCCATTGGCATGGCCGTCGCGATTGTCGTCGCGCTGACCCTTGGCCGGGATGCGGTGTTGCAGCGGGTTGATACCTCGCTTGCCGGGCTGGCCGCCGCCGTTGCCGCCGATAGCGTTCAGGGAGACACGTTCTCCGTAATCATCCGGCCCGTCTCCGAACTCGGCGGCCTGCCGAGGGCCTTTGCCCGGGTCGCGGAGCGGGGCGGCGGCACCGTCAGCCTCGACAAGGACTTCAGGCGCTCGGAAGAATGGCGCGTGCTGATCACCGAAGACAGCCGTGGCGCGCCGGTTCTGATCGCCGTCCCGCTGGATGACAGCCTCGACGCGCTGGAACTGCTTGGCAACATCTTGTGGGTCACGGCAGGCGTTGTCCTGGCCGTGGCGCTCGCCATCGGCCTGGGTGCGGGATATCTGGCACAGCGGCGCCTGAAACGGATTAACGAAACGCTCGTCCGGCTGGCCGGAGGCGACCTGATGGCACGAACCGGCAATCGCCGGACTTCCGATGACCTTGATGATCTTGCGCGCCGTCTCGACAGGACGGCGGACGAACTGGAGCGGCTGGTGGCTCAGACCCGTCACCTGAGTGCAAGCATCGCCCATGACCTCAGAACGCCGCTTGCCCGTCTCCGGGCGCAGCTGGAAATGATGCCGGACGGAGAGGAACGCGGTGCGGCTCTCGAAGAAGCCGGCCGGCTTTCGGATATTTTCGACACCATCATGCGGATTGCCAGGATCGAGGCCGGCGTCGGCACCGACGGATTTGTCGAAATCGCGCTGGACGATCTTCTTAAAGAGGTCGCGGGTATTTACGAAGCTGTCATCGAAGACAGCGGCAAGCGTCTCGTTGTGTCGGTCACGTCACCCGTTGCCGTGCGCGCGGACCGGCAGATGCTGGTCCAGGCCCTGGCCAACCTCATCCAGAACGCTCTGGTCCACGGCGGCGATGACATTACGCTGTTTGCAAATGGAAACGAGATCGGCGTGGCCGACAACGGAAGCGGCGTCGACCCGGCCGCATTCAATGAAATCGTCAAGCCGATGGTGCGCCTGGATGCGGCCCGCGAAAGCAACGGCACGGGACTGGGCCTGGCCCTGGTCCGCGCCGTCGCGGACCGGCACGCGGCCAGGCTGGTCCTGTCCGCGAACACGCCGAGCGGCCTGCGCGTCGCACTCAAGTTTACAGAAATGTAAACTTGCGGTCAGGCGGGCGAAATCCCGGAACGCCATATCAGGATTATCGAAACGTTCCTGAATATGGAGACCTCACGCATGAAAACCTTTATGAGCAAAGTCACGTCAGCCGCCGCAGCCGCCGTTGCCCTTTTTGTCGGCTGTGCCCTGGCCGGACTGGGCCTCGTGGTCATTGCCCTTCTGGCGATGTTCGCCCTCGCGGCAACCGGGCTGGCACTGATTGCAGCCCCGTTCATGCCGAAGCCGGAAGAAGACATCGAAGGCCCGGGCTTCCGCATCATCCGCGAAAACCGGCCGGCCGCGTGATCGCGGCTGCCGGGCCTGCCGGCCACGTGAACGACACATCCCTCAAACGAAAAAGCCGCCCGAAAGGCGGCTTTTTTATTCGTTGTGGTGACGAGAGTAGTCCGATTGCCACCGCTCAGGCCGCAGCGTGCTTCCTGCGCCATCCTGCAAGGCCGAGAACACCAAGGCCACCGGCAAGAAGGGCAAGGGTGTTCATGAAGACCGACAGCTTTTTCGAAGCCGCAATGCGAACAGGCCGTTTCAGCGGAATGATCTTCAACGGTCTGGTTAATTCTCATCGAGCTACAAACGGTGACAAAATCAATCGTTTTTGCCACCTTACCGGCAACGCGGGCGGCAAATGGCAAGGGGCCTTTACCTGGGAGGACGATGACGTGTTCTGCTCTCAATGCGGCAACGACGTGAATGACACCGACAGGTTTTGTAGCCGGTGCGGGAACGCCCTGTCTCCGGCCAGCGCGCCGGCCCTTGACGGGGAACGATCCGAAACAGGTTCCGTTGAATGGCAGGACACGCTTGATTATCGCCTCGTTCTGCATGCGCCGGAGGTTCGAAGGCTTGTTGAAGACGCTGCCGGAACAACCGGGGGCAGCATGACGGCCGAGCAGTTTCTGAAAGGCGTCTTGCCAATCGTGAACGTGTCGGGCGCAAAACTGGCCCCGGTAGAGTTCATGATGGAACTTGATGCCAAGGTGAAACGGCGGTTCAACTGGTACACCGAACGGCAGGCCTCGCGCACGTATGACGCGCCTCCCGGTCGGATCATAGCCGCGGCTGCGACAGCCCTGGCGGGCCGCGAGCTGCCGATCATATCCGGCAGTCAGAACACCGAGAGCTGCGTTCTGGAGACCGAAACGTCATCTTCTGCCTGGAATTGGGCGGGGGAGATGCAGCTTGAGTTTTCCCGGACCGGGGACGGAACCCGTGTCGAGGTGCGAACGAAAATCCCTGGAAAACCGATGTTCATGCGCGGCGGCGAGACATTCATAGAGGCATTTCTGGATGAAATTTCCGATCGCCTGTCTCTGCAGCCATGAGCTCGACAGCGTCAACAGGTCGGCTCCCCGCAAATGCAAAAAGGCCTACGGTTTCCCGTAAGCCTTTTAAAATCTGGAGCGGGCGATGGGATTCGAACCCACGACCCCAACCTTGGCAAGGTTGTGCTCTACCCCTGAGCTACACCCGCATAGTGTCCGTGCGCCTCGGCCTGACAGCCTCCGCGTCGGTGGCGCAGTATATGGACCAAGCCGGAGCGGATTGCAACAAGGAAATTGAAGAAATTTTTTTAGGCGTCTTTTTGTAGCCTGCATCGCGTATGCTACATGAAAATCGGCAGAAAACAGGCGTTTTTCTGATCGATTTCCGCTTGTCGCATGGCCCGCAATCGCGTTAAACAGCCCGGACCAACACTATCTCGGAAAAAAACATGCCTGCGACACGCGACGACCTCCTGTCCTTTTTGGCCGAACTCGGCATTGCGGTTTCCACCGTCGATCACCAACCCGTTTTCACGGTTGCCGAATCCGGCGACCTGCATGACCGGATCCCGGGCGGGCACACGAAAAACCTGTTCGTGAAAGACAAGAAGGGCCGGCTGTTTCTGATCGTCGCGCTGCACGATGCGGAAATCGACCTGAAGAAGGTGCACCAGATTGTCGGTGCCCAGGGCCGGGTCTCCTTCGGCAACGCGGATCTGCTGATGGAGGTTCTGGGCGTGGAACCGGGATCGGTGACGCCGTTTTCCCTGATCAACGACCGTGGCAATCTGCGTGTGACGCCCGTCTTCGACGCGGCGATGATGCAGCATGACATCCTCAACTACCATCCGCTGAAGAACGACGCGACAACGGCAATCAGCGCTGCCGATCTTTTGAAATTCGCCGAAGCCTGCGGCCACGAGCCCCGCGTTCTTGCCGTCAGCGCGCAGGCCAGGGAAGCCGGGCTCTAAGGCACGGACCCATAAATGAGGCCGCAACCTCACCCTCCCGATACGGGAGTTTGTATTTCAAGCACGGCGGCTCCATGTTAGGACCAGATTCGAACCATCAAGATGCGAGATTGGCCGGCGTAGACAGCACGGCCGGAAAACACGAGGCGGGCATATGAGCAATGGCAACTACAGCGTCGGCGGCCAGGTTGGCGGCGGATTTGGTGCCAGCATGGGTGGCGGTTACAGTGGCCAGGGCGGCGGTTTCGGCGGCGGCGGTGGCGACGGCGGTGGCAACGGTGCGTCCGGAGGCGAGCTGATTTTCGACGTCACCACGCAGACCTTCATGGCGGACGTTCTGGAAGCGTCCCGTCATCAGCCCGTGCTCGTGGATTTCTGGGCGCCCTGGTGCGGACCCTGCAAGCAGCTGACGCCGATCATCGAGGCGGCCGTCAAGGCGGCGGGCGGCACGGTCAAGCTGGCGAAAATGAACATTGACGATCATCCGGAAATCGCCGGGCAGATGGGCATCCAGTCCATTCCGGCCGTGGTTGCCTTCAAGGACGGCCAGCCGGTCGACGGCTTCATGGGCGCGCAGCAGGAAAGCCAGGTGAAGGAATTCATCGAAAAGCTGGCCGGCCCGGCTCCGGTGAACCAGACCGATGCCTATCTGGAACAGGGTGAGGCGCTCCTGGCGGAAAACGACTTTCCGCAAGCCGCCCAGATGTTCGGGGCCGTCATGCAGATGGAACCGGACAATGTGAAGGCCATCTCCGGACTGGCGCAGTGTTATCTCGGTGCGGAAGAGCTGGACCGCGCGAAACAGGCATTGGAACTCGTTCCCGAAGACAAGCGTTCCGACGAGGCCTACACCGCGGCAAAGGCAGCCCTGGACCTTGCCGAACAGGCCGCGTCACTCGGAGACCTTGCCGATTTCCACGATCGCATCGCCAAGGATCCGCTGGATCACCAGGCCCGTTTCGACCTCGCCCTCGGCCTCAACGGCAAGGGCGACAAGGAAGGTGCCGTCGACCAGCTGATCGAGATTGTGCGCCGGGACCGCGAGTGGAACGAGGACGCCGCCCGCAAGCAGCTGCTGCAGTTCTTCGAAGCCTGGGGATTCAAGGACCCGGCCAGCAATTACGGCCGCCGCAAGCTCTCCGCTGTTCTGTTTTCTTGACGATCGCGCGCAGTGACACACATTAACCGGGAAGACCGGTTTCAAGCGCCGGTGCCTGAACGAACACAATAAAAAGGGCCAGGAGATGCAGGCGGGAAATGCCATTTACGAAACCATCGCGGATCTGCCACCCGTCTTGCCCGTCTTCCCGCTGTCCGGGGCGCTGCTCCTGCCCAGAACGCAGCTGCCGCTGAATATTTTTGAGCAGCGCTATCTCGACATGGTGGACGCGGCGCTTTCCGGAAACCGGTTGATCGGCATGGTTCAGCCTGCATCCGAAAGCGGGTCAGCTGACACGGACGCCCCGGTTCTGGCCAGTGTCGGATGTGTCGGCCGCCTGACGAGCTTTCAGGAAACCGGCGACGGCCGCTACCTGATCACACTTCAGGGCGTCACCCGCTTCGCGCTCGGCAAGGAACTTGCGAGCTACAGCGCCTTCCGGGAAGTCGAGTGTGACTTCGCCCCCTTCGCGACCGATCTGACCTGCGGGGACGGCGAAGAGGACGTCGACCGGAACGGTCTCCTCAGGACGTTGCGCGACTACCTCGATGCCAACAATCTGGAAGCGGACTGGCAGAGCGTCTCCGAAGCGGAAACCGAGGTCCTCGTGAACGCTCTTTGCATGATGTGTCCCTACGGTCCGCAGGAGAAGCAGGCTCTGCTGGAAGCCCGCGACCTGAAGACGCGCGCCGAAACGCTCATTGCGATCACCGAGATGGATCTGGCAAGGTCACAGAATGACGGCGGCTCGACGCTGCAGTAACCCGTCCGCCGCGGACCGCCCCAAGAGGAATTCTTCCAATGAACGACACGCCCGAACGTCCGGTGGACCGGAAGTTGCTAGAACTTCTCGTCTGTCCCGTGACCAAGACGACACTCGAATATGATGCCGAAGCAAGGGAACTGATTTCCAGATCCGCCAAGCTTGCCTACCCGATCCGGAACGGCATCCCGATCATGCTGCCTGACGAAGCCCGGCAGCTGGAAGACTAGGACCAGGACCCATTATCCCTTCAAATAAAGAAAGCCCGGAATGATTTCCGGGCTTTTGACGTTACATGGAGAAGGCGAGCCGGGCGATGAAACTCTGCAGAAACATGATGATCAGCAGCAGAATGACGGGCGAGATATCGATGCCGCCAAGGTCCGGCATGAACCGCCTGATCGGTCTGAGTGCGGGCTCCGTCAGATTGTAGAGAACACGTCCGATGGTGTTGATGACCTGGTTATTCGAATTCACGATGTTGAACGCGTAGAGCCATGAGAAAATGGCACTCGCGATAATCACCATCGAGTAGAGGTAGAGTGCCGTGCTGACAACGTCCAGGAGCGATCCGACCAAAGCGTTCATGTGATTTCCTACTGCCGAAATGCATTTCTTCTCATGTAGCCCCCCTGCCGCGCCGCTGCAAGACGGACTTTCAAGATCGGGAAACTGATTCAAGAGCACCCTGGACGTGCAAACGGGCGAATCCGATGCGGAAATGCAACACTTCGCCAAAACAAGGATTCCTTAGTCTTTGAGTAAGGCTGCTTCGTGCTATCTTGCGCTCAAACGATCTCCATATGGATGTGGCCTTAATGTTCAAGTCTTTGACACGCGTTGTGCTCGCTCTCGCCATGGGCGTGGCGTCCGGAAGCGCTTTTGCACAGAGCAGTGAAATCTCCGCTGAGGATGCGACCAAACAATTCGTGGTTGACCTCGGTCTCGGCGCGATTGTCAAACCGCGTTACGAATCTGCGGATTCCTATCTGGTTTACCCGATGCCGATCATTTCGGTCGGCCGCTTTTACCTGCCGGGCCTTGGCCAGGTGGTTGATGGCCGCCGCAGGGCCGGTGTCTTCTTTTTCCCGTCCTTCAACTATATCGGTGAACGCAAGGCGAGCGACAGCACCGACCTGACTGGTACGGATACGATCGACTGGGCGGTTGAACTCGGTCTCGGCGGCGGTTTCCGCACAGAGCATTTCCGCGCTTTCGCTGAACTGCGCCAGGGCATCAACGGCCACACCGGCCAGGTCGGCCAACTGGGAATCGACGGTATCCTTTACCCGGGCGACAAGTGGGAATTCAGCTTTGGCCCTCGCGCAAGCTTTGCCTCCGGCGAATATATGGACACCTATTTCGGCGTCAGCTCTCGCGAAGCCGCCAACAGCGGCGGCCGCCTGACCCAGTATGATCCGGGCGCCGGCTTCAAAAGCATCGGCGTGGCCGCACGCGGCAGCTATGACTGGAACGACGACGTGCGCCTGCACATTCGCGGCGGTTACGACCGCCTGGTGGGCGACGCGGCCGACAGTCCGATCGCGGAAGCCGGCAGCAAGGACCAGTTCAGCATCGGTCTCGGTGTCAGCTACCGGTTCGCATTCGACGTGTTCTAAGCCGACCGTCATTCCGAACGAGAATGCAAAAAGGAGGCCGCGCAGCCTCCTTTTTCTTTGGTCAGATGTGTCTGAAGCTCAAGAGCGCTAGTAGGAACACGCGATCAGTTCGATGCCTTTCGGCAGCTTGGTCGTCTCGTCGCCGCAGGCACCCAGGATCCGGCTCGGATCGAGATTGTCCGCGCCGGTCAGGTCGGCACCGACAAGGCGCGTGCGGCGCAACAGCGCGCCGTCAAAATCGACATTTGTCAGGTTGGCATTGGACAAGTCTGCGCTGACCAGCCGGACACCGGTAAAATCCGCCCCGGAAAAATCGGCACCGTCCGCCTTGATCCGGTCGAGCTTGCCCTGACGGATGCGCGCATTCTTGAAATTCGCCCCGCTCAGATCCACCCTTTCCAGATTGACGCCATCCATCTTGGCGCCTTCGAACGAGGCTCCCACGGCGACCGAGCGGATAAACGCGGCATTGCGCAAATCGGCATTGTCAAAAACCGCTCCATTGGCAATGCTGGCATTGAGATCCGCATCGCGCAGATCGACCCCGCTCAGGTTGGCGTCGGTGAAATCGGCTTTTTCAAGATCGGCGGAGCGCATGTTCGAGCCGGTAAAGTTGCTTCCGGCGAAATTCGCCCGCTCCGCTTCCGCGCGGCGCAGGTCGGAATTGCGGAAGTCGCCGCCGGTCAGGACCGCTTCCTTCAGATCCGTTTCGCGCAGGTTGGTGCGGTTGAAATCAGCGTTTTCGACCTTCAGATATCTGAATTCGGTCAGTCTCAGATCGCATTTGGGGCAGCCGCCGTTCTTCTTGATCTCGGCCATTTTCTCTTCGTCGCTGCCGGCCTGAACGGCACACGCAAGAGACAGGAAAGCCACTGCCCCAAGACCACTTGCCAGAATATTCGTAAACCGGTTCTTCATTCCAAAACCTTTTTTCAATCTGACCTAAAGATAGGTATCCATCAGCAACAGTTTAAGGACAGTTTCTGTCGAGAAAACGCCCCTTGACAAAAATGCTATGAAATTGCGGTCGAAATAGCATCCAAATTGTGTGGCGCGCTGGACAAGCACGCATGTCGTCTTGGAGCAGGTCGGGAAAGGATGCGGGAAGAAAGAAGCGGGCGGGGTCGCAGATGCCCACTTCTTTCGACCACATAAAGCGCTGACGACGCACAACCTGACAATCAGCGTGCCAATTCCATCGCAAAAGGCTTGCCAGTTTCTTTCGCGGACAAAACACCCAGATTTAGTCGGCGCCGCAGGTGCGACCACAAAATGCTGATTTCGTTCAGGAAGTCTTCACATGTCATGCATTGCATTCTGCAACGCTGGATGCGAACAGGCCTAACAAAACGTTAAGCGCACGGGCGGCGCGGGCGCGCTGGATCAGGCGAATTCTTCCCTGAGATCAATCGTCGATCGCTTGCCGATATCGTCGAAATGCGCGTCCAGCCACTCTTTCGCGGTCGCCCGCCCAAGATCCCGCAATTCGGTGAGAAACGCCCATTCGGCATTCATCTTGGAGGAGGCCTGCAGCGGCTTGAGCTCACGCGCGAAGATCCGGTGCATGTGGACCTTCATGTACTCGTCCTTCGAGAGCTTTCCCTCTTCAATCAGGCGCGTGACGAAATCGATCGCCCGAAGTTCTCTCAAAAGCGTGGAATTGAACGTGATCTCGTTCAGGCGGTTGACGATTTCCCTTGCCGTCCTTGGAAGTTCGCGCCGCTCTAGCGGATTGATCTGGATAAGAACAACGTCCGGCGTCTCCGTGTTGTAGAAGAGCGGATAAAGCGGCGGATTGCCCATGTAGCCGCCATCCCAATAGGGTTCGCCGTCAATCTCCACCGCCTGATAGAGCTGCGGCAGGCATGCCGACGCCATCACGGCATCCAGCGTGACTTCCTTTTCGCTGAAGACACGGATCTTGCCGGAGAAGACATTTGTGGCGGCGATGAACAGCTTGACGCCGGAACAGCAGTGGACCTTGTCGAAATCGACCATTTTCTCAACGACGTCGCGCAGCGGATTGACGTTGAGCGGATTGAACTCGTAAGGGGACGCGAAGCGCGACAACACGTCGAAATAGAGATAGCTCGGCGAGTGATCGAGGCTCCAGTTTCCGAGCATCACGTCCAGCGGCGAGCGCTGGATGGGACTGAACCTTGCCTCGTCGCTGACTTCGCGCCAGAACGCTTCGAGGCTGGCGCGGGCACCGTCCTCGCCGCCCGCTTCCATGCCACTTGCCAGCACCACAGCGTTCATGGCCCCGGCGGACGTGCCGGTGATGGCCTCGATGGAAAAGCGGCTGTCCTCCAGAAACCAGTCCAGGACACCCCAGGTAAAGGCGCCATGCGCGCCTCCGCCTTGCAACGCGAGATTGATCTTCTTGGCAGCAGTCACGTGTGACGCCTTTCCGAAAAGTTGACCCGTCTATGCCTATTGGGCGGTCCAGCCGCCGTCGATGGGCAGCACGGAACCGGTGATCGATGACGCCGTATCGCTGCACAGGAAGACGGCATAACCCGCGACCTGGTCGACCGTTACGAATTCCTTGGTCGGCTGCGCCTTGAGCATGACCTCTTTCTTGACCTGTTCCTCGGTCATGTTGCGGGCTTTCATCGTATCGGGGATCTGCGCCTCGACGAGCGGCGTCCAGACATAACCCGGGCAGATCGCGTTCACCGTGATCCCCTGCTCGGCCACCTCCAGGGCGACCGTTTTCGTCAGGCCGGCAATCCCGTGTTTCGCGGCGACATAGGCGGATTTATACGGCGACGCCACCAGCGCATGCGCGGAGGCCGTATTGATCACCCGGCCCCATCCACGCTGTTTCATGCCCGGCAGGGCAGCGCGGATGGCGTGAAAGGCCGAAGACAGGTTGATCGCGATGATCGCATCCCACTTGTCGACCGGGAATTCGTCCACCGGCGAAACGAATTGGATGCCTGCATTGTTGACAAGGATGTCGACGGACCCGAAGTCCTTTTCGGCGTCGGCCACCATGCCTGCGATCTCGTCCGCCTTGAGCATGTTCGCCGGCGAATAGGCACAGCGAACGCCGAACTCGGCTTCGATCGACGCCCGCGTCTTTTCGATTTCATCGCCGTCGCCGAGGCCGTTGATGACAACATTGGCGCCCTGCGCGGCAAAAGCGCGGGCACAGCCGAGGCCGATCCCCGAGGTCGATCCGGTGACGACGGCGGTTTTGTTGGAAAGCATGCGGGATCTCCCAGGAAAGAAAAAATCTGGTGCCACATTTCACCAGTTATCGCCGCACTGCAACATCACAATGGTGAAAAGTGATCCGATACCCGGGCCGCATTCTGAACATCGAAGCGGTCTTCAGTCCCGTTTTACGCGCCTTGCACCCGCAAGCGCCTTGTGCGCGCGCTCCCGGGCGACCTGCCTTTGGGCATCGGCCTGCACGTAGTCCTCTTCCCTGAGGCCCAGTTGCTCGGCGAAACGCTCCCGGATCAGCCCGTAGAAAGTCGCGTGCAGGCTGGAAAAGACCCAGACCAGGATCAGCATGGTCCCCATCGGAAAGATCGCCGACCGGACTTGTTGCCAGAGATCGCTCGCCGGCACCAGCCCGTCGCTGACGCTCAGCAGAAAGCCCCAGACAAAAACCAGGAACCCGGCCAGGAGGCTCATGATCAGGGCGGAAAAGGCCATCGCCCAGCCCATTCCCGATGTCGCCCGCCAGCTTTCCTTCAGCGTCAGCGGATCATCGACCGCGGCGGCGGGCAGCACGACGGAGAACCGCTGCACCACCATCAGCGCGATGAAGGGCGCAAACACCATCAAAAGCGCGCCCAGGCCACCGGTCAGGGCAGCAACAATCGACGCGGCGATGATCAGCGGGATGAGCGACAGGAAGCCGATCAGGCCAAGAACGATCTGGAAGAAGATCACCCTCATGGTCCGTCTTCCGACCACAATCGGAAAGTCGCGCGCATCGATCAGGATGCGCCGGACATAGGCAATCGCGATGGAAAAGCCGACCAGGAGGTTGGCAAGCGCGGCAAGCGTGCGAAGCGCGCCCTCGTCCGCCTTGGCGACCGGTTCCGTCATGTAGGACACGGTGGAAAAGCCGCTCTCGGGCATCAGCGCGGACCCGATGGCAAAGTTGAGTGCGAGCAGAGTGAGGATATAGGCCCAACCGGTTCGGAAGACCGTACCGACATTGTGCTGTGCCAAGGACAATGATCGTTCCAGTACGGTAATGAACATAAGCTGACCCCAGGATGACCGACGCTCTGCAGTATAGGTAGAAATTCTTTAGGATTTCGCTAGCGCCGTGTGCGGATCTTGCGAATCCGGCTGCTTTTCGCCGCAGATATCAATCCAGAGCTGGAAAGTTGAACCAAATTCCATCATATGATGGGCAAACAGTCTCAACCGCTTGGCCTCAGTCATGATCGATGATTTCGCAAAACCCCTGCCGCGCCGCAAGTCCGTGGGTGTCATGGTCGGCAACGTTCAGGTTGGTGGCGATGCGCCGATTGTCGTTCAGTCCATGACCAACACGGACACGGCCGATGCAGACTCGACGGTTGCCCAGGTCGCCGCTCTTGCGCGATCCGGGTCGGAAGTCGTGCGCATAACGGTTGACCGTGCGGAGGCCGCCGCCGAGGTGCCGCGCATCAAGGAACGGCTTCTGCGCATTGGCATTGATGTTCCGCTGGTTGGTGACTTTCATTATATCGGCCACAAGCTTCTGACCGACTATCCCGATTGCGCCGCCGCACTCGACAAGTACCGCATCAATCCGGGCAATGTCGGCTTCAAGGCCAAGCGTGACACACAGTTCTCGCAGATCATCGACATAGCGCTCAAGCACGACAAACCGGTGCGCATCGGCGTCAATTGGGGGTCGCTCGACCAGGAACTGCTCACAAAACTGATGGACGAAAACGCCGGGAGCGCCAACCCGGTTTCCGCAGCGGCGGTCATGCGCGAGGCGATCATCCAGTCCGGTCTCCTGTCGGCAGAACGGGCGGAAAGCCTCGGCATGGGACGTGATAAAATCATCCTGTCGGCGAAAGTCAGCCAGGTTCAGGACCTGATCGCGGTCTACGCCGACCTTGCCCGCCGTTGCGATTATGCGCTCCACCTCGGCCTGACCGAGGCAGGCATGGGCACCAAGGGCATTGTCTCCTCGGCCGCCTCCATGGGCATTCTTCTGCAGCAGGGCATTGGTGATACCATCCGTGTCTCGCTGACGCCGGAACCGGGCGGTGACCGCACCCGTGAAGTGCAGGTGGCGCAGGAACTGCTGCAAGTCATGGGTTTCAGGGCATTTGTTCCCGTCGTGGCGGCCTGCCCGGGATGCGGCCGCACCACCTCGACCGTGTTTCAGGAACTGGCCAGCGACATCCAGGACCACATCCGCGAATCCATGCCCACGTGGCGCGAGCAGTATCCGGGCGTCGAGAGCCTGAATGTCGCGGTGATGGGCTGCATCGTCAACGGCCCCGGCGAATCCAAACATGCCGACATTGGCATTTCGCTGCCCGGCACCGGTGAAACCCCCTCGGCGCCCGTCTTTGTCGACGGCGAGAAGGTGGCGACCCTGCGCGGCGACGGCATTGCGGATGAATTCAAGAAAATGGTTCTGGACTATATCGAAAAGCGCTACGGCACCGGTGCGAAATCATCGTCCGATGCAGCCTGATCCGGCTGAAAGGCACGTCACATGATGCAGCCCGAACCACCGAAAGCGCCGCTTCTGGTGATCACCTCCCAGGTGGTGCGGGGTGGCATCAGCGGCCGCGGCCTCACCTTTTCTCTGGAACGGATCGGACACGACGTCTGGTTTCTGCCGACGGTTCTTCTGCCCTGGCATCCCGGACAGGGCCCGGGGACACGCATCGTCGCACCATCGGAGGACTTCTCAGCGCTTGCGGGCGATCTTGCCGCGTCTGAAAAACTCGCTGAACTCGGCGGCGTCATGACGGGCTATCTCGGCAATGCCGAACAGGCGGCCCCGATTGCCGCGCTGGTCAGAGCCGTGAAGACAGCCAATCCGAATGCGCTTTACCTCTGCGATCCGGTGATCGGTGACCATCACAGCGCTGGCGGCGGCGGTCTCTATGTTCCCAAGGCCACGGCGGAGGCAATCCGGGATGAACTGGTGCCTCTGGCCGATATCGTGACGCCCAATTCATTTGAGCTTGGCTGGCTGACCCAGCGCGCTGCCGAAACCGAACTCCAGGCCCTTTCCGCCGCCCGTTCGCTCGGTGCATCGCGGGTGCTGATCACCTCATCACCGGCGCTCCGCCGAAATGCGATCGCCAATCTGCTGGCGAGTCCACGCGGCGCCGTCGCTGCCGAACATGCCGCCATAGACAACCCGCCCCACGGCACCGGAGACCTCATTGCCGGACTGTTCCTGTCGAATGTTTTGGCAGGGTTTGACGACGAAGAAGCTCTGAAACGCGCCTCTGCCTCGGTTTTCGAACTGGTCGCCAGAAGCGTCAAGAAGGGTGCCGACGAACTGCTCTTTGCCGAAGAGCAGCAATCTGTGGTGCGCGCGATGGCGCTGGTCACCTCCCGCCGTGTCGTTGAAACCAGAGCCCGTGTCTGACAGCGCCGGCACCTGGGTCGCAGGCGTCGACGGGTGCAAAGCCGGCTGGGTCGCCGTGGCGCGCAATCTGGAAGATCCAGCAAACCTGCACCTTGCCGTTTTCCCGAGTTTTGCCGGCTTGCTGGCCTACGATCCCCATCTGGCGATCATTGCAGTCGATATGCCAATCGGGCTGGCCGACCGGATTGGCTCGGACGGCCGGGGACCGGAAAAGGCCGCGCGCAGGCACCTCGGTGAGCGCCAGTCTTCCGTTTTTTCGGTGCCCGCCCGCGCGGCAGTCTATGAGAGCGACTACCTGCAGGCTTGCGAAACCGCGTCCAAGACATCGGAACCGCCGCGCAAGGTCTCCAAGCAGTGCTTTTATCTCTTCCCGAAGATCAGGGAGATCGATGCCGCAATGTCACCTGAGATGGAGACACGCGTTTTCGAGGTGCATCCGGAACTTGCATTCTGGCGGCTGAACGGCGAGAGGGAAATGAGCCTGCCGAAAAAGGTCAAGAGCCGCGCAAATCCGGACGGCCTCAACCAACGCCGGGACCTGCTTGTGTCGAAGGGACTGCCCGCATCCTTCCTCGATCAGACACCGCCGAAGGGCTGTGGCAGGGACGATCTCCTTGACGCGGCCGTCAACAGCCTGATCGCCGAGCGCTGTCTCAAAGGTGTCGCGGCACCGTTTCCGAACCCCTTCCGGCGGGACGAACGCGGATTGCGCATGGCGATCTGGGCCTGAGCCCGCACCCGGTAAAGCGACGTCTTGCGGAAATGCCGCTAAAGTGTTTCGAGCAAGGCTTGGATTTCCGCACGCATATCCGCGCCATGCACGATCTCCCCATGGCAGGGAATGATCATCGTCGGCACCTCTTTCTCCAGTCTCTTTCGCACCCAATCTGAAAAAAGGTTTTTGTCCTGGAGACCATAGGTCGGAAATGTCTTCAGAAAACCGGCGCGGGCACGCTCATCGCCTTTGTCAAGGACCCCGCAAAACGCATCGGTGACGACCCAGACAAGTTGATCCTTGCGGCGGATTGTCAGCCAGACTTCACCCGTCTTGAGTCCCTCGGGTTCGACGAGCGACACACCGTCTGAAAGCGTTTCACGGAGGTCGTCGAGCGTTCCGAAACCGTGCCCGGTCACCTTCGCGAGCCTGGGTGCCGCCGTCTGCGACGCAACGAGTTTCGCCTCCGGGAAAGCCGAGGCATGTTCTGCGATCCCCTTGTTGTGATAGTGGTTCGGAGCGAACAGAAAACGGACGGCATCATCCTTGGCAACGGCCGCGCTTGTCTTTTCGACAGGGCTGTAAAGACAGACCCCGCCCTCTTGAAGATCAACGATCATGCATCTGAGATTGCCACGCCGGATGGTCCGAAGCCCTGCAACACCAGCAACCTCCTCCGGGACCGGGGTCTTTTTTGTCATCCGCTCCGCTCCATGGCCCGCAATTGGTCGCGCAGCACACCGACCAGAAACCGTCCACCCTGGTTGGACCCGTCCAGACGGTTCTGCACATGGACGCCCATGACACCGGAAACCAGTCCCTTGGCGAGTGACGCACAATCCATGGACGGCGCGATGCGGCCTTCGGCAACCGCGTTTTCAAGACAGGTCTGGAAACAGCTCTCAAGCGCCTGCCAGTAGCGCCGGACGGCCTCGTCAAGGCGCGGACTGCCGACCCTGGCGTTTTCTATGCCGGTGTTCACCACCAGGCATCCATGCTTGCTGGACGTCATCGATCCGTCCGTTACGAGCGCTTCCAGGAAATCGGCGATGTCTTGAAGCGTGCCGTCTTTCATGGGTTGCATGGCGTGGTCGATGGCCTGCTCGCTGTAGACATTCAGCGCTTCCAGGTAGAGCCCTTCCTTGCCGCCGAACTCGGTCCGGATCGCGAACTGGTTCAGCCCGGTCAGGCGCTCCAGCTCCCTGAGGCCCAAGGCCTGGTAGCCATGCTGCCAGAACGCGTAAACGACGCGTTCGACAACCTCTTCCTTGTTGTAGCTCTTTGGACGTGCCATGTTCTCATTTCTCTACGACTGCATAGAAATTATTTCTATACGATCGCAGAGAAATGTCAAGTGCCCGGCTTTTCAGGCTGGAGCTGCTTGCCTCTTCCCTTTTTGCCAGAACCTGCTAAAAGGCGCGCCGCCTGCCACGCGCAGGCCACCGGTCGCAGCCTACCCGGTGCCAGCGAAAACAAGGGACCACATCGTTGAAGACACTTGTCATCTGTTCCGGCGGAATGGATTCCGTCACCCTTGCGCACGGGATCGCGCAGGATCATGAGCTTGCCGGCCTCATTTCCTTTGATTATGGCCAGCGCCACCGGAAGGAGCTGGACTTTGCCAGCCTCTGTGCCGAGGAGCTCGACACCGAACATATCCTGATGGACATTTCCAATATCGGCCGCCAGCTCACCGGCTCGGCACTGACCGACAATGTCGATGTTCCGGACGGACACTATGCCGAAGACACCATGAAGATCACCGTTGTGCCGAACCGCAACGCGATCATGCTGTCCATTGCCTATGGCATTGCGGCCTCGCGCGGTGCCGATACGGTCGCAACGGCTGTCCATGGCGGCGACCACTTCATCTATCCGGATTGCCGCCCGGCCTTCACGTCGAGTTTCGAGACCATGCAACGCTATGCGCTTGATGGATACGCCGAGATCAGCCTGTTCACGCCCTATGTCAGCATCAGCAAGGCGGATATCGCGGCAGAAGGTCTGCGGCTCGGCGTCGACTATCGCAAGACCTGGTCCTGCTACAAGGGTGGTGACAAGCACTGCGGGCGCTGCGGCACCTGCGTCGAACGCCGGGAAGCCTTTCACCTGGCAGGCGGCATTGATCCGACGGATTACGCGGACGCGGACTTCTGGAAAGTGGCCTGCAATGTATAGGATCACGAAGGAGTTTCACTTCTCCGCCTCCCATCAGCTTCATGGCCTGCCGGAGGACCACCCCTGCGCCAGGTTCCACGGCCACAACTACATCGTGGAGGTAGAGCTGGCCTCCGACGAGCTGAACGCGATCGGTTTCGTCCGGGACTACAACGAGCTCAAAACGCTGAAGACCTATATCGACGAGACGCTCGATCACCGCCATCTCAATGATGTGCTTGGCGACGACTGCGTGACCGCCGAACGTCTCGCAAAACATCTATATGACTGGTGTTTGAGAGAATGGCCGGAAACGGCGGCCGTGCGTGTCAAGGAAACGCCGAAGACCTGCGCCGAGTACCGGCCGCTCGTCTACGTTCCGGTGGAGCAGCGCGCATGACGACCGGAACGATACGCGTCAACGAAATCTTCGGCCCGACCATCCAGGGCGAAGGTGCCCTGATCGGTCAGCCAACCGTTTTCGTGCGCACCGGCGGCTGCGACTACCGCTGCTCCTGGTGTGATACGCTGCATGCGGTCGACAGCGCCTACCGCGATGACTGGCAGCCGATGACACCGGCCTCGATCCTGATGCAGGTGGACATTCTGTCCGGCGGACATCCGCTGATGGTATCGCTCTCCGGCGGCAATCCGGCCATTCAGCCACTCGGCCCGCTGATCCATCTCGGGCGCGAGGATGGCTACAGGTTTGCGCTCGAAACCCAGGGCAGCATCGCAAGGGACTGGTTCAAGGATCTCGATCTGCTGACGCTCAGTCCGAAACCGCCCTCCAGCGGAATGGAGACGGACTGGCAAAGGCTCGCTGAATGCGTGGAAGCGGCTGGACCGGCAACCCGGATCGCAATGAAAGTGGTCGTTTTCGACGACGCCGACTATGCCTATGCCCGGGAGGTTGCCACCCGGTATCCGGACCAACCGCTTTACCTGCAGCCGGGCAACCACACACCGCCGCATCCCGACGCGGAGGACAGTTTCATCGACATGACCGGCATCATGGACCGCATGCGCTGGCTGGTTGAAAAGGTGACGTCCGACCGCCTTTACACCGCAACCGTTCTGCCGCAACTGCACACGCTGGTCTGGGGCAACCTCAGGGGCGTTTGAGCGAACAAGTGAACACCCGCCCATCCGGATCGGCACGGCCAGTCGAGGTCCGGGACGAAAGGGCATCAAGGAGAGCATCATGTCCGACAAGAGCATC
>JBCBUA010000095.1:0-18363 GCA_039818365.1 Pseudomonadota bacterium | reverse complement strand
ACGCCCATCACGCCAAAGGTGATGGCAAGCCCGATGGCGGCAAGCAACAGCACCGAACCGAGCGAGATGCCGTACCAGATGTTCTGTGCCGCATCCCAGGCGGCGATGGATTTTTCGATTTTCGTCACGGCATTTGCTGCGGCAAGCTGAACCGCGCCTTCCGTGCTTGACCTCACGCCGATCAGCAGCGAGAGCGCGTCGCGGTTGCCCATTTCCGAGAGCGTTTCGACGGCAGCGATCTGTTCGGCCTCCTCCAGATCGGAGTTCAGAACCGCAGCAGCGCGCGCCTGTTGCATGACGCGGAGAACGTTGTCGTCCTGCTCGGCAGCGATGGCCGTATCCAGGGCTTCGATACTGCCGGGATCTTTCGCCTTGAAGACGGCCTCGGCGGCTGCAATGCGGACCTTCGGGTCAGGCGCCATCAAGGTGAGGGACCCGAGCGCAGACCGGATGACCCGTCGCAGCTTGTTGTTCACCTTGATCTTCTTGACCTCGCGCCTGCCGGCTTCACCCTGTGCTTCCAGCGTCAGCGGGTCGGTCAGTTTGAACTGTTTTCCGTCCTTCTCGGCAATGAAGACCTGACCGTCCGACTTGCGAAAATAAAGGTCTCCGGCACCCAGGGCTTCCAGTGCGGGCGCGACGGCGGGATCGCCTGTTGCTGCCAGCTTGCCGATCTGCTGCTCCGTTTCGGCATACTTTCCTTCTGCAAGTTCATTGATCAGCGGACGGAGCGTTTCCGGGTCTGACTGTGCCAGTGCCGGGCTGGCCAGCAGGCAAAAGAGCAGCAAAAACGATTTCAAGAAGGACATAGGTCCACCGGCGTTGGCTATGTGAAAGTCTCTCCCCCGACCTGGAACCGGTCATCTCATCGGTCTGGAAACGGGGTTTGCAAAAGCCGGAGCGGGCCGCGAACGGCCCGCTCCGCTGGTTCCTCCCTTAGGACCCGGAACCGCCGCACTTGCCGGTGGCGGTGTTGAAGTTGCCGCAGGAAAGCGGTGCACGCCAATCAGAGATCAGATCCTTGGAGCCTTCCAGGTAGTCTGACCATGCATCGCCAACAACGGTACCGGAGGTTTCCCAGACAGTCTCGAACTGACCATCGTCCTGGATCTCGCCGATCAGAACCGGCTTGGTGATGTGGTGGTTCGGCATCATGGCCGAGTAGCCGCCTGTCAGGTTCGGCACGGACACACCGACGATGGCGTCGATCACCGCATCCGGATCTGTCGTGCCGGCTTTTTCGACAGCTTCGACCCACATGTTGAAGCCGATGAAGTGCGCTTCCATCGGATCGTTGGTTACACGGTCTTCGTCACCGATGAAGGCGTGCCATGCATCGATGAATTCCGCGTTGATGTCGGTATCGGCAGACTGGAAGTAGTTCCAGGCAGCGAGGTGGCCGACAAGCGGA
This sequence comes from Pseudomonadota bacterium, assembly GCA_039818365.1. GTDB lineage: Bacteria > Pseudomonadota > Alphaproteobacteria > Rhizobiales > Stappiaceae > Roseibium. The sequence continues at coordinate 16,952 of JBCBUA010000095.1, read as the reverse complement.
CCGGTGTCGAGGCCGGCGAGTTCTTCTTCACCGACGGAGAAGGCCACGACCGGAATGTCTTCGGCCTTGATGCCGGCGTTTGCCAGTTCCTTGTAGAAGGGAACGTTGGCGTCGCCGTTGATCGTGGATACCACGGCGGTTTTCTTGCCGCCGGAGCCGAAGGTCTTGATGTCCGAAACGATCGTCTGCCAGTCGGAATGACCGAACGGCGTGTAGTTGATCATGATGTCTTCTTCAGCGACACCCTTGGACTTCAGATAGGCTTCGAGGATCTTGTTGGTCGTGCGCGGGTAGACATAGTCGGTACCGGCAAGAACCCAGCGCTCGACGCCTTCTTCGTTCATCAGGTAGTCAACGGCCGGGATGGCCTGCTGGTTCGGAGCAGCGCCGGTGTAGAACACGTTGCGCTGGGACTCTTCCCCTTCGTACTGAACCGGGTAGAACAGAAGCGAGTTCAGTTCTTCAAAGACCGGCAGAACGGACTTGCGCGAAACGGACGTCCAGCAGCCGAAGACGGCATCGACGCCGTTCACTTCGATCAGTTCGCGTGCCTTCTCGGCAAAGAGCGGCCAGTCGGACGCCGGATCGACGACGACGGCTTCGAGCTTCTTGCCCAGGAGACCGCCCTTCTTGTTCTGCTCCTCGATGAGCATCAGCATGGCGTCTTTGAGCGTGGTTTCGGAAATCGCCATCGTGCCCGAAAGCGAGTGCAGGATGCCGACCTTGATCGTGTCGTCGTCAGCAACAGCGCCACCGATCATGGTGGAGGCCATGAGACCGGCGAGGGCGAATTTGGTGAATGTCTTTTTCATGTAAGTCCCCTTAATGCGATGCACCGGTTCCCTGCCGGCGCAGGACGGCTGGAAGGATTGCCGCCATCGGGGACGGATCGTGCGCCGGAACAACGGCACCGCAACATACGTCAATTGACGTAAGCCGCGTTCGGCCGATCCGGTAGGCCCGGCACCCTGTCGGCACGAAATGTGCTGTGTAAGTCGCCTTGGACTGAAAAAAGGGAAAGTTGGGGCAATGCAGACGGCTTTCTGCCGAAAAAATAGGCATATGGCCAAAAGCAGGGCAGGAACGGCACATTGACCGCACGCCAGCGTATCTTGCCCATTCGACGCCAATACAACAAATGGGTCAACAACCAGACGCTTGAGGACTACGCCCTTCGATTCACGGCCAAGGGCGCACGGCGGTTTTCCTCACGCGCGATTTCCCAGACCGCCATCGGTGCAATTTCCTTCCTGGCACTGGAAGCCATCGGCGGTGCGATCACGCTGTCGCACGGCACCGCGAATGCCTTTGTCGCCATCCTGGTGGGGAGCCTTGTCCTTCTGGTCGTCGGCTTGCCGATCAGCCGCTATGCCATGCGCTACGGTGTCGACATCGACCTTCTGACGCGCGGTGCGGGATTCGGCTATATCGGATCGACCATAACGTCGCTCATCTATGCCAGCTTCACGTTCATCCTGTTCGCCATCGAAGCGTCCATCATGTCGAGTGCGCTCGAATTCGCTTTCGGGCTGCCGCTCTGGCTCGGGTACATCATCAGCGCCGTTGCAGTGATCCCACTGGTCACCCACGGCATCACCTGGATCAGCCGGTTCCAGCTTGCCACCCAGCCGTTCTGGATCGTCTTGAACATCCTTCCCTTCGTGTTCATCGCTTTCACGGACTGGCAGTCGGTCGGGCAGTGGCTGACATTTTCCGGCATCGATCCGGCAACCCAGGCGCCGAGAACCGAACCGGGCGGTTGGGAAAGCGTCAACCTGATCAGCTTCGGCGCGGCAACGGCCGTCATTCTTGCCCTGATGGCGCAGATCGGCGAGCAGGTCGATTTCCTTCGGTTCCTGCCCGCGGAGGATTTCGCGCGCCGGCGGCACAGGCTCGCCCTCTTTCTTGCAGGGCCGGGCTGGGTGGTTCTCGGCGCTCCGAAAATGATCGCCGGTTCCTTCCTTGCCGTCCTGGTTCTGTCGCATGGTGTGCCCGTCGAACACGCCGACGAGCCGTCGCGCATGTATACCGTCGCCTTCGGCTACATGATCCCCAACGAAACCGTCGTGCTCCTGCTGATGGCGGCCTTCGTGGTCGTCGCCCAGCTCAAGATCAACGTGATGAACGCCTATGCCGGGTCGCTTGCCTGGTCGAATTTCTTTTCAAGGCTGACCCATTCACATCCCGGACGCGTGGTCTGGCTGGTGTTCAATGTCGGCATCGCGCTGCTTCTGATGGAACTTGGCATCTACAAGCTGCTGGAGGAGACGCTTGGCGTCTTTTCCATCATCGCGATGGCCTGGCTCTCGGCGATATCCGCGGACCTCTTCATCAACAAGCCGCTTGGATTGTCGCCGCCGGGCATCGAGTTCAAGCGGGCCCATCTTTATGACATCAACCCGGTCGGCACCGGCGCCATGCTGCTGGCGGCAGGCCTTTCACTTGCGGCGCATTTCGGCCAGTTCGGAGAAATCCCTGCTGCGCTCGCCACCTTCCTGGCAATGGCGATCGCCTTCGTGGCAGCGCCCCTGATCGCCTATGCGACCAAGGGAAAATACTATCTGGCGCGCAAACCGCGGGCGAGCTGGCAGGCGAAAACCAGCATTGCCTGTTCGATATGTGAAAATCCCTTCGAGCCGGAAGACATGGCCTATTGCCCGGCCTATCAGGCTCCCATCTGCTCCTTGTGCTGTTCCCTGGACGCCAGGTGCCACGATTCCTGCAAACCCAATGCCAGGGTTGCGCATCAGGTCGGCAGTGTCGCCTCGCTGGTTTTGCCGGACACGGTGATCGATCACCTGAATTCACGCTTGGGCCGATATGCGCTCGCGTCGATCATTTCCATCACCGGCATCGGCCTTGTCCTGTGGGTCATCTATGCCCAGGCGGTCAGCCGGTTCGGAGATCCGACCGGCATCATTGCCCAGACCATCACCCTGATCTTCTTCGTCTTCACCATTGTTGCCGGGATCGCCTGCTGGTTCCTTGTTCTCGCCCATGACACGCGCCGGGTCGCCGAAGAGGAGTCCGCGCGCCAGAATGCGCTCCTGCAAAAGGAGATCGATGCGCATGGCGTCACCGACGCGGCCCTTCAGAAGGCCAAGGAAGACGCCGAAGCGGCGAACCTTGCCAAGAGCCGCTACGTGGTCGGTCTCAGTCATGAACTCAGAACTCCGCTCAACGCCGTTCTCGGCTACGCACAGGTGCTGGAGCGGGACGACAGCGTGCCGACGGCCCGCAAGCCCGCCGTCAGCACGATCCGGCGCAGCGCCGAACATCTCTCCGGATTGATCGACGGGCTGCTGGATATTTCCCGGATCGAGGCGGGGCGTCTGCAAATCTACTCCAACGAAATCAACATCCACGATTTCCTCGACCAGATCGTTGACATGTTTCAGATGCAGGCAGGCGCGAAGGGGCTCGGCTTCGAGTTCAAGGCTGCACCGAACCTGCCGGTCTTCGTCAGAACCGATGAAAAACGCCTGCGGCAGATCCTCGTCAATCTTCTGTCCAACGCCATCAAGTTTACCGAAGAGGGTACCGTCTCGCTCACGGTCGGCTACCGGTCGCAGGTTGCAAGCTTTGTCATCAGGGACACCGGGCCGGGCATCGATCTGAGCGAACAGGCCAAGATCTTCGAACCGTTCGGCCGCAGCAAGGCACCCGCGAGCCGGTCGGCACCGGGTCTCGGCCTCGGTCTGACCATCACCAAGCTCCTGACCGAGACAATGGGCGGGGCGGTCGCGCTTTCCAGCGAACCGGGAAAGGGCGCGGCCTTTGAGGTCCGGCTGATGCTGGCCGCCGTGGACCGGCCTGTCGATATCGTTCGCCTCGAACATCAGGTGAGGGGCTACAAGGGGGCGCGCAAAACCATTGCCGTGGTTGACGACAACCCCGACCATCGCGCGCTGGTGAGCGAAATCCTGAAGCCGATCGGCTTCACGGTGCTGGAGGCGGGAAACGGTTCCCAGTGCCTGTCGACGCTGGTCGATCTGGCGCCGGATCTCTATCTCATCGACATCTTGATGCCGGGTATGAACGGCTGGGAACTGGCAGACGCCCTGCGCGAAAAAGAGGAGCACACGCCGATCATCATGCTGTCGGCAAATATCGGCGACCAGTCTCTTCGGCCCGACGGCCCGTCGCGTCACGATGCGACACTGGCCAAGCCATTTGACATCGGTCAGCTCCTGGACCTGTTGCAAAAACATCTGGGTCTGACCTGGACGGAAACCGTACAGCCGGCCGAACCCGAGCCCGCGAAACCGGTGCGGCTGCGCTCACCGGGCGCGAAGCACGTCGCGGACCTTATCTCGCTGGCGGAAATCGGATATGTGGAAGGCATCGAGGCAAAGCTTGCCGAACTTGCGGACACGCCCGAAAACAAACCCCTTGTCGACACGCTTCATGGTCATCTCAACCGGTTTGATTTTGACGCCTACAACGACGTTCTGAGCGAACTGGAAACCAATGACGGATGACCGCCGCGATACAGTCCTTGTCGTGGACGACAGCCCGGAGACCCTCGGGTTCGTCACCGAAGCGCTGAAGAAGACCGGCGTCGCCGTTCTTGTTGCGACCAGCGGTGAGGCCGCTCTGGCGATTTGCGACAGGGTCACGCCGGACACGATCCTGATGGATGCGGTCATGCCCGGCCTCGACGGCTTCGAGACCTGCCGGAAGATCAAGGACAATCCGGCCCTTAGGCATGTTCCCGTGATCTTCATGACGGGGCTCTCCGAAACCGAGCACATCGTCAGGGCCCTGGAATCGGGTGGTGTCGATTTCCTGACCAAACCGATCGACGTCGATGAACTGAAGGCGCGTATCAAGGTCCACCTCAAGAATGCGCGTTCGGTCCAGAGTGCTCATGTGGCCCTGGATGCTGCCGGGCGCCATCTCGTCGCGGTCAATGCCGCCGGTAACATTCTCTGGTCGACGCCGCAGATACGCTCTCTCCTGGAACAGGCCGGAAACGCCGAGACAAGTCTTGTGCAACTGGGCAAGGCGCTTGGAGGCTGGCTTGAGATGTCCGAACCGTCCGGTACCTACCACAAGAGCTTCATGCTTGGACTGTCCGATACGCTTGCCGTCCAGCTGCACCCGCTCGGGCGGGTTGGGCCGGACGAGAACCTGTTCCGCGTGACCGCCGAAGACGAAGCCGGCCAGATTCAGGCTCTGCAGGACCGGTTCGAGCTGACACAGCGCGAGGCCGAGGTACTGATCTGGATTGCCAAGGGCAAGTCGAACAAGGATATCGGCGAGATCCTCGGGCTGTCACCCCGCACCGTCAACAAGCATCTTGAGCAGATCTTCGTCAAACTCGGCGTGGAGAACAGGGCATCGGCCGCCGTCCGGGCCGCCGAAATCATCTACGCCCTCTAAGCGGTGCCTTCCTTCGTTTTCAGTGTTATGGCCTTCCCAATCTACCGCCTGGCCCTAGATGTCGACTAGGCATCGACATTTTATTGAGAATAATTCGCAACTGGCTTGACAGTTGCAAATGATTTGCAATATCAATTGCAGAAGACGAAGCGAGATCCCAGTTTGGAGTTCAAAATGATCACAAGGTCTATCCTCGCCGTGCCGGTGACCGCGCTTGCCCTGATAGTGGCACCGGCCGCACTGGCGGCCGACAAGATGAAGGTCGCGACCACCTTCACCGTGATCGCCGATATCGCCAGCAACGTGGCGGGGGAGACCGCAGAAGTCGTGTCGATCACCAAGCCGGGCGCGGAAATCCACGGCTATCAGCCCACGCCCCAGGACATCGTGCGCGCGTCGGACGCCGATCTGATCCTGTGGAACGGCATGAACCTGGAACTCTGGTTCGAACAGTTCCTGTCCAATCTCGGCGACATCCCGTCGGCAACCCTGACCGACGGCATTGACCCGATCGCCATCAGGTCGGGCGCTTATCAAGGCAAGCCCAACCCGCATGCCTGGATGGGTCTCGACAACGCGTTGGTCTATATCGACAACATCGTTGCGGCTTTTTCCGCGCAGGATCCCGACAATGCCGCCACTTACGAAAAGAATGCGGAAGCCTACAAGGACAAGCTGCGGGCAACCATCGAGCCCCTGCGCGAGGCGGTGGCCGAAATTCCCGAAGCGCAGCGCTGGCTGGTCACCTGTGAAGGCGCGTTCAGCTATCTCGCCCGGGATTTCGGCATGAAGGAACTCTATCTGTGGCCGATGAACGCCGACCAGGTCGGAACGCCGCAGCAGGTCAGGTCCGTGATCGACGGTGTCAGGGAGAACGAGATCCCGGTTGTTTTCTGCGAAAGCACGGTGAACACCGCACCGGCGAAGCAGGTCGCACGCGAAACCGGGGCGAGCTACGGCGGCGAGCTTTACGTGGATTCCCTGAGCGAGGCGGGCGGAAATGTTCCGACCTATCTCGATCTTCTGAAAGTGACCGCCACGACCGTCGCCGAAGGGCTGAAAAAGGCGGCGGACTGATCGCCTGCGGGCGCGCGGTCACCGCCCGATTGTTATGTTGTGAAGAGTACTCTTTAATGGGGTAACCCGTGCTGCAGATCGTCAAGGACCCCGAAATGGATGCGACCGTGTCAACGGACGCCGGTGGATTGTCCGCCAAGGATGTGACCGTTACGTATCGTAACGGTCACACCGCGTTGTGGAATGCCAGTTTTTCCATACCCAAGGGCACGGTGACGGCTCTGGTCGGCGTGAACGGCGCGGGCAAATCGACCCTTTTCAAGGCGATCATGGGGTTCGTTCCCGCAGCCCAGGGTGAGATCCGTATTCTCGATTTGCCGGTTCGTGACGCGCTGAAACGGAACCTGGTTGCCTACGTGCCGCAATCGGAAGAGGTCGATTGGTCCTTCCCCGTGCTGGTCGAGGACGTCGTGATGATGGGCCGGTATGGCCATATGGGATTTTTGCGCCGCCCGAAGCCCGCCGATCACGCTGCCGTCGACGAGGCACTTCTGAGGGTCAACATGCAGGACTTCCGCCATCGCCAGATCGGCGAATTGTCCGGCGGACAGCGCAAGCGCGTCTTTCTTGCCCGTGCCCTGGCGCAGGACGGCCAGGTGATCCTGCTGGACGAGCCGTTTACCGGCGTCGACGTCAAGACCGAAGAGCAGATCGTTGCCCTGCTGAAGGAACTCCGGGACGAAGGCCGGGTGATGCTGGTCTCCACCCACAATCTCGGGTCTGTTCCCGAATTCTGCGACCGCACGGTTCTGGTGAAAGGCACCGTTCTGGCCTATGGCGCGACGCAGACAACGTTCACGCGCGAAAATCTGGAACAGGCCTTCGGTGGCGTCCTGCGCCACTTCACAATTTCGGACGAGACCCTGCATACGGACGGCGATCAGCGCAAGGTAACGATCCTGACCGACGACGAACGCCCCTTCGTGCAATATGGCGACGAAGTCCAGACCACGGACGGCAGACAGTAATGGCGGTCCTGCTGGAACCCTTCTCTTACAACTATATGGTCAATGCCATGTGGGTGTCGGCGCTGGTCGGCGGCGTCTGCGCGTTTCTGTCGGCCTATCTGATGCTGAAGGGCTGGTCCCTGATCGGCGATGCCCTGTCCCACTCCGTGGTGCCCGGTGTTGCCGGGGCTTACGTTCTCGGGCTGCCGTTTTCTCTCGGAGCCTTTCTCGCAGGCGGGCTTGCCGCCAGTGCGATGCTGTTCCTGTCCGAGCGGTCCGGATTGAAAACCGACGTGATTATCGGGTTGATCTTCACGTCCTTTTTCGGCCTTGGACTTTTCATCGTCTCCGTGAACCCGATGTCGGTGTCCATCCAGACGATCACGATGGGCAACATTCTGGCGATCACGCCCGAAGACACGCTCCAGCTGGCCATCATCGGCTTCGTTTCGCTGGCGATCCTGCTGGCGAAATGGAAAGATCTCATGGTGACGTTCTTCGATGAAAGCCATGCGCGCTCCATCGGCCTGAACCCCGGTCTCCTGAAGGCCGTCTTCTTCGTTCTCCTGTCGGCCTCTGTTGTCGCCGCGATGCAGACCGTGGGTGCGTTTCTGGTCATCGCCATGGTGGTGACACCCGGTGCCACCGCCTATCTTCTGTGTGACCGCTTTCCGCGCCTGATTGCGCTGTCCGTTGCCATTGGCGCGCTGACAAGCTTTACCGGTGCCTATGTCAGCTATTTTCTGGACGGGGCGACCGGCGGCATTATCGTCACGCTGCAGACCTTCATCTTCCTCGCCGTGTTCCTGTTCGCGCCCAAGCACGGACTTCTGGCCGCGCGGCGGAAGGCGGCGGCGGCATTGCGCGGCGGCGGGCCTGATACGGCCGCGGCGAAGAGCGGGGGGGACATCTGATGGACCTTGACACGCTTATGTTGCCGTTCCGCTTTCCGTTCATGCAGAACGCTTTCCTGATCTGCATCATTGTCTCAGTGCCGACCGCTCTGCTCTCGTGTTTTCTGGTCATGAAAGGCTGGGCGCTGATGGGCGATGCGGTCAGCCATGCCATCCTCCCCGGGATCGTGGTCGCCTATATCTTGGGAATTCCGCTTCTGATCGGTGCCTTTGCCGCCGGAATGATCTGTGCTCTTGCGACCGGGTTTCTGGCCGGCAACAGCCGGGTAAAGCAGGACACCGTGATGGGCGTCGTCTTCTCGGGCATGTTCGGTCTCGGCATCGTGCTTTACGTCGCTATCGAAACCGACGCGCACCTGGATCACATTCTTTTCGGCAACATGCTCGGCGTCGGCACAGCGGATCTCATCACCGCCGGTATCATCGCGCTTGGTGTCGGCGCAGCGCTTGTCCTGAAATGGAAGGACCTCGTCCTGCACAGTTTCGATGCCGCCCAGGCGAAGGCATCGGGCCTGCCCGTCAACCTGCTGCACTACGGGTTACTGGCAGCGCTTTCGCTCACCATCGTTGCCACGCTTTCGGCGGCAGGTCTTATCCTTGCCATCGGATTGCTGATCGCGCCCGGAGCAATTGCCTTCCTGCTGGTGAGAACCTTCGGCACCATGCTCTGGGTCTCTGTTCTGGTCTGCATGGCGTCCATGCTGGCCGGAACCTATGCCAGTTTCTTTCTCGACAGCGCCCCCGCGCCGACCATCATTCTGATCCTGACCCTGGTGTTCCTCGTGGCCTTCGTCCGGCGGCTTGTGCTGACGCATCTGGCGTCCGTGAAACAGACGGTCTCACAGGAAGATGGTGCTGTTTCCTAGGTGAAGTTGCCTGAAAATGGACTCTCCGGGAAACCTCTGAGGTAATTTCCGTATTTTTTTGATTGCAAAATAAACCCTGGAACAGATTGCGGGTAAGATATCCGAATAAGTATATGTTTTAATTATTCTAATCAGGATTTTAGCTTTTTCGCTTTCGAAAGAAATCGCTCCAACCCCTTAGATGGTACGTGTAAAATCTGACGAGTTCGCGTCCTGCGATAGTTGGGACGTGTATGGTTGCTCAACTTCCGATAGATTTTCTTTCACGTGCTAAATTAACGGTTTACTTGGCGTTAAATTATGGCGCGCAGATTTGCCGGAGTGTGTTAGCGCCGTGCGCGAATCGGAGAAAGACCATGCGCCTCAAGAATATCAAGACAAAATCGAAAGTCTTCGTCGGGTTTGCGTTTCCAATCGCTCTGCTGGTTGTTCTGAGCGTGACTGTCTACTGGTCGATCGGTCAGATCATTCGTACGGACAAATGGGTTCAGCACACCCACAATGTGCTTTCAGATGCTTCCGGGATCGTTTCGTCGGCGGTCAACATGGAAACGGGCATGCGCGGTTATCTGCTTGCCGGCAAGGACGAGTTTCTTGATCCATACACGCAGGGCGAGGCAAATACCTACAGCGAAATCGAAAAGCTTCAGAACACCGTCAGCGACAATCCGGCCCAGGTAGAGCGGCTGGCTGAAGCCATGACCATACTTCAAAATTGGCAGGCGAACGTAACGGAGCCGACGATCGAACTGCGCCGCACGATCGGCGATGCGAAAACCATGAACGACATGGCCAAACTCGTTGGTGAAGCGCGCGGCAAGACGTATTTTGATGGGTTTCGCGAGAAAATCGCCACTTTCATCGCGCGTGAGGAAGACCTTCTGATACAGCGGCGCAAAGACTTCACGGCAGCAAAGGAGCGCGTCGGTGAGGCCAAGGGCGAGTTGATTGCCGCAATGGATTGGGTTGAGCACACCAACAAGGTGCTGGCCTCCAGCGCCAACATCGTCGGTCATGCGGTCGACATGGAAACCGGAATGCGTGGCTTTCTGATCGGTGGAGAAGACGAGTTTCTTGAGCCCTACACGGGCGGGCAGAATGCGCTCTTTCCGGAGATAGACGCCCTGAAAGAGACAGTGAGCGACAACCCGCCCCAGGTCGAGCGGCTTCAAACGGCGGAAAACCAGATGACCGAATGGCTCATCCGTGTCGCCGAGCCTGTCATAGGGATGCGCCGCCATGTGACTGCCGGGGTGCGGCCAATGACGGATGTGATCGAAAAAGTCCAGCAAAAGGAAGGCAAGGCCTTCTTCGACGCATTCCGCAAAACCATGGCAGAGTTTGAGGAGATCGAGAGGGCCCTGATCCAGGAGCGGTATGCGGCAGCAACTGCGGCGCGCGCGGCCAGCGAAGCCGCGCTCAAGCAGATGGAGCAGAACGAAGCCTGGGTTTCGCACACCTACAAGGTGATCGGTCAGGCGAACCAGATTCTAGCCTATGCCGTTGACATGGAAACCGGTATGCGCGGATACCTGCTTGCGGGCAAGGAAGAGTTTCTGGAGCCCTACAACAATGGCGCTGAGAATTTCTATGCATCCGTTGCCAGCCTGCAGGACACGGTCAGCGACAACCCTGCACAGGTCGAATTGCTCGGTGAAATCGATGCAACGCTGAAGAGCTGGCAGGCCGACGTGACCGAGCCGACAATTGCCCTTCGGCGCGAAATCGGAAATGCAAAAACGATGGACGACATGGCCGATCTTGTCGGTCAGGCGCAGGGCAAACAGTATTTTGATGCGTTTCGCAAGGTCATGGCTGCCTTCCAGGCCGAGGAACGCACCCTCATGACGGCGCGTCTCGACACGAAGGAACAAACTGTTAGCACGACAAATACCATCGTGATCGCCTGTACAGTATTCGCACTCCTGGTCAGCGGTTTGCTTGCCTGGCTCATCGGAGCGGGCATCGCCAACCCGTTGAACGCGATGACCGCCGCCATGAAGCGTCTGGCAGAAGGCGATATGACGACCGAGATTCCAGGCGCGGAACGCAAGGACGAGATCGGTGCCATGGCAGGCGCGGTCCAGGTGTTCAAGGACAATGCGATCGAGAAAGAGCGCCTGGAAGAAGAACAGAAAGAAGCCGAGTTGCGCGCGGTCGAAGAAAAACGGCAGGCGCAGATACAAATGGCGGACGATCTGGAGGATGCCGTGAAGGCCGTGGTCCAGTCGATCGCGGGTGCGGCCGTTCAGATGCGCGACACCGCGCAGAACATGACGCAGATTTCCGACGATGCGAGCCACAAGTCGACGTCGGTCGCCGGTGCGACGGAGGAGGCATCGGCCAACGTGCAGACGGTTGCTGCCGCTTCGGAGGAAATGTCCAGCTCTATCGCGGAAATCAGCCGCCAGGTCGACACGGCGCTCGATGTTGCCTCGAACGCGGAGACAACCAGCAGCGGCGCCACCGAAACCATGAAGGCGCTCGCCGACATGGCGCAAAATGTCGGCACGGTCGTCAGCATGATCAACGACATTGCAGAACAAACCAACCTGCTTGCTCTCAACGCGACCATCGAGGCTGCGAGGGCTGGGGAGGCAGGCAAAGGCTTTGCCGTTGTTGCCTCGGAGGTCAAATCGCTGGCGAGCCAGACCGCCAAGGCGACAAGCGACATCGAAGAACAGGTCAACGCAATGCAGGCTGCGACCAACACGTCCGTTCAGTCAATTGACGAGATCCGGGCCGTTATCACCCAGATTTCCGAGACGTCCGCGTCAATTGCCTCGGCGATACAGCAGCAGAACTCCTCGACACAGGAGATCTCGCGCAACGCGCAGGAGGCAGCTGTGGGAACCCAGGACGTTGCCAACAACATCTCCGTTGTCCAGATGTCGGTTGAGAAAACAGGTTCAGCTGCGAGTGAGGTCCTGACAGCGGCCGAACAATTGTCAACGCAGGCAGAGGATCTTGACCACAAGATCGATGACTTCCTCAGCCGGCTGCGCGCGGCCTGATCGGTTTTCACCGTCAAAATGACCGGAAGAAACATGACGGCTCTCGATCCATCGGGAGCCGTCGGTTCTTGAAATCGCACTCCCTGCTTCAATTCTGTTTGTGTGTTGACAGTCGGCACCTTTGGGCCGGGACACACTTCAATTGCCGCGGGGCGCAAGTTGGTTTCGCCCTTTGATCGGGAAATTGTAATGTTCCGGCGCATGACGAAAGCGCCAAAAACAGACTGTGCGTTATATCACCCGCACTCTCCGAGATAGGTGGAAACGCCTCCCTGACGCATGCTAGGCGCATTGCCGTAGACGCAATTGGCGGTCGCAATTGACACCAGTTCCGGCCTCGCATGCGATCAAAAGCGGCTGAGTATTCGTTGGGAGGAACGGATGAAGAAGCATCTCCTGGCCGCTGTCTCCGCGGCTGCATTTCTTTCGACCGGCGCAGCTTTTGCGGCGGATCCCTTGAAAGTGGGCGTACTTGCGACGCTTGAAGGCACATACACAGTTCTCGGCGAGGACGGTGTCCGCGGTCTCAAGACGGCAATGGCCGTCAGGGGTCCAAAGGCGGGCGGCCGTGACATTGAACTGATTATTCAGTCGACCGACGCCTCGCCGGACAGCGCCGTGCGCGGCGCGCGCAAACTGGTCGAACAGGACAAGGTCGACATTGTCATCGGGCCGCTCTCCGGTTCCGAGGGCATCGCGATCCGGGATTATTCGAAAACCCAGCCACAGGTGACGTTCTTGAACGGCATTTCCGGCGCGCAGGAAACCACTTACGTCACGCCGTCCGAAAACTTTTTCCGCTTCAACACGGACGGGGCACAGTGGTCTGCGGGTCTTGGGGACTACGTCTTCAACGAAAAGGGCTGGGAAACCGTCGCAACGATCGGCGAAGACTATTCCTTCATCTACACGCAGGTCTTCGGTTTTGCGCTGGAATACTGCCAGGCCGGTGGCGAGATCACCGAACGGTTCTGGGTTCCGCTCGGAACGAAGGATTTCGGTTCGATCATCGCCTCGCTCCCGGATGACGTGGATGCGATCTATCTCGGTCTCGGCGGCGGCGACGCGGTCAACTTCCTGAACCAGTACCAGCAGGCTGGCGGCGATGCCAACCTGATCGGCGGTTCCATCATGGTGGACGGAACGGTCCTGAACTCCAAGGGTGACGCCAAGAACGCGCTTATCGGAACGCCGTCCGCCGGACCGCAGGCCGACACGTGGGACGACGAAAACTGGAAGACCTATGTGAAGGCCTATCAGGACGCGTTCCCGCCGGATCAGCGTTTCCCGAGCCCGTCGCTCCTGGCGACCGGATACTACAACGCGACCACCGCCGCGATGACCTGCCTCGATGAAGTCGGTGGCGATCTGTCCGACGGACAAGCAAAATTCCGCGGCTGCCTCGCCAACCTGGAACTCGACGCTCCGAACGGCAAGATCACGCTGGACGGCAACCGTCAGGCCGTCGGTGCGAATTTCGTCTCCGAGGTTGCAGAGCAGGAAGATGGTACGCTTGTGACCAAGCTGGTCGCGATCAAGGAAAACGTGCCGCAGACCCTCGGCATCGATCCTGAAGTCTTTGCAAAGATCGGCCTCCCAAGCCGTGAGACGCCTGAGTGCAAGTCGTCTTACTGACCGCAAAGCACCGGGCGGCAAAAGCCGCCCGGTCCCTCTACCGGGCCGCCGCATCCAGCAGCTTCTTGTCGAGATCTGGCAATGACTCTCATTACCTACGTTACGCGAGTTCATTTTGCCGATGGCGTTTTGGAAGAAGCGCTGTGGTCGGAAGTGGAAGTCAATCGCAAGACCCGGCCCCTGATCGTCACTGACGAAGCACATCTAAAGAGCGAACTCTACGAACGGCTTCTTGCAGGGCTGCCGGTACGCACCTCGATCGAGGTTGTCAGCGATGTGCCGGACATACCCAATGAGCGCGCCGCCCGCCACATTGCGGAAATTTATGAGCGCACGGACCGCGATCTTCTGATCGCATTCGGCCGCAACACCGCGATCGATCTTGCCAAGATTTCGAGAATATCGATCGCGCACCAGGAACCTCTGGAAACCTTCTCCTACGCCACGGGCGGATCCCGTCGGATCGGCAACAACCTGCCGGATCTCTATGCTGTTCCAGGCATTCAGGGCTTCGGATCTGCGGTCAGTGCCCATGCGCCGGTCGTCCTGCAGGACGGAGAGCGGACCCGACTGATGTGCAAGAAGCTGGTTCCGGCGGTGACGATCTGCGATCCGACGCTGACGTTGGGCGCAACGCCGGTCGAAAGTGCCAGTGCAGGGGCCGACGCGCTCGGGCGCTGTGTCGAAGCGTATCTGTCACCCGGATACAATCCCCCCGCCGACGGAATTGCACTCGACGGGCTCGGACGCGTGATTGCCAACCTGCACAAGGTGCTGGAAAACGACAGTGTCACCGCCCGGCGCGAACTGATGGCGGCTAGCCTGAACGGCGCGCTTGCGCTTCAAAAAGGCCTTGGAACCATCCATGCCATCGGCTGCGCGCTGGAAACCGTCGTTGACCGCCGCCTCGACCCGGGCGCATTGAGCCGATTGCTCCTGCCCTCGGTCCTGCAGTTCAACGCCGGTGCCGCGCGCGAGAAGTTCAATACGTTGCAAAACCTGTTCGACCCGACCGGCGAGCACGGTCCGGCTCAGTCGGTCACGGAGTTCCTGCACGATCTGCCCTTGCCCGAGAGCCTCAACGACATGGGTATCGGCGAGGAAGAGCTTCGAACAGCCGCGGATCTGGCCGCGTCCGATCTGGCTGCCGTTCGCAGTCCGCGTGCCCTGTCCAGTTCAAGTCTCTACTCGATCATGAAATCGGTGCATTTGGAAAGAACCCGGGTGGCCTGATGAAACCTTTGCTGATCAACGGCGAATGGGTGGCGACTGCAAGCGCCGCGGAAAACCGGAATCCCTCCGACCTCTCCGACGTGATCGATCTCTACGCACATGCCGGTGTTGCCGAAACGCAGGCGGCCATCGATGCAGCCGCCAACGCGGCACCCGGCTGGGCCGCCGCGCCGCCGCAGCAACGGTTCGATATCCTCAACAGGGCTGCCGACGAACTGTCTGCCCGAAATCGGGAAATCGGTACGCTTTTGTCCCGCGAGGAGGGCAAGACGCTCCGCGAAGGCTTGCTGGAAGCGGACCGGGCAGCGAATATCTTCCGGTTTTTCGCAGGGGAATGCGTGCGCCAGGCTGGGGATCTTGTTCCTTCGGTTCGCCCGGGGATCGATGTCGAGGTGACGCGCGAACCGCTGGGCGTCGTCGGGATCATCACGCCGTGGAATTTTCCGATCGCAATCCCTGCCTGGAAGATTGCCCCGGCGCTTTGTTACGGCAACACGGTCGTGTTCAAGCCGGCTGAACTGGTTCCCGGCTGTGCCTGGGTTCTCGCGGACATTCTGCAAAGAGCTGGTGTTCCGGACGGGGTCTTCAATCTGGTGACGGGAAAAGGCTCCGTCGTCGGCCAGACAATGCTAGATGATCCCCGGATCGACGGGATCACCTTCACCGGGTCGCAGACCATTGGCCACAGGGTTGCGGACGCCTGCCTGAAACGGCTGCGCAAGGTCCAGCTCGAGATGGGCGGCAAGAACCCTCTTGTCGTCTTGAACGACGCGGACCTGGATCAAGCCGTCGACGTCGCGGTGGACGGGGCATTTTTTGCAACTGGGCAAAGATGCACGGCATCGTCGCGCCTGATCGTGACGGAGGATGTTTGCGGTCGTTTTGTCGAGAAACTGGTTGAACGCTGCAAGTCGCTCGTGGTCGGCAATGCCCTGAGCGAGGGAACCGAGATCGGACCGGTCGCCAGCGCCGACCAGCTTGAGACCGATCTGAAATATATCGGGATCGGGCGTGCCCAAGGCGGCAACCTGCGCTGCGGCGGCGAGCGCCTGCGCCGCGAGACGGATGGATATTACCTGCAGCCGGCGCTTTTCACCGACACCACCAACGACATGCGCATCAATACCGAAGAGGTGTTCGGTCCGGTGGCCTCGGTCATTCGCGTGAAGGACTATGACGATGCGCTGTCTATCGCCAACGAGACAGAGTTCGGTCTGTGTTCGGGCATTTGCACAACCAGCCTCAAACACGCCAGCCATTTTCGCAAGAACTCCAGGGCCGGGATGGTGATGGTCAATCTGCCGACCGCCGGCGTCGACTATCACGTTCCCTTTGGCGGCAGAAAAGGCTCAAGCTTCGGTCCCCGTGAGCAAGGCCGATATGCAGCGGAATTTTTCACCACAGTCAAGACCGGGTACATTCGCGCCTGAATACTGCGCCGCAGCATGAATTTCAGTCTGATTTCGTAACTCTGAGTCTCTTTGTGAGGCGGTTTGTCTTGCAAATCGGTATTTTTGCGAGGTTTACTTCAGGACATAAAAAAATAAACGATCGCGATAATCCTCGGGAGGAGGGGACTATGAGCGAAGCGATATCCGTTCACCACGGTGAATTCGGGCGCGCGGCTCTTTACAAGCTGGATAAGCCTATCATTACCCATGCCCACAGAGAGGGGCACCTGATTTTCTATCTCGGCGGCGCCGAGGCGAAAGTCAGTGTCTCCGGAAAATGGGTCGCCGCGGACCGCAACACCGGTGTTGCCGTCAGTCCGTGGGAACAGCACAGCTTTCATCTGAAGGAAAAGACCCCGGTTGAAGCCTGCATGTGCCTGGTGCTCTACATCAAGCCGATCTGGTTTCTTGAAAACAGCCAATCCGCTGA
>JBCBUA010000094.1:0-18372 GCA_039818365.1 Pseudomonadota bacterium | reverse complement strand
CTGGTCCGTCGCCGTTTCCGGATCGGCCAGAACATACTTGTCGTTGAAGATGTTGAGGCCCTTGTTCTCCATAGCGCCCATGTTGAAGTCGGATACGGCGACGATATTGAAGACCTCAAGATCGTATTCCAGGCCGAAGGTTTCCTCGTCCCATGCCATCGAGCGCTTGAGGGAATCCATTGCCCAGCCGCACATCGCTTCATTGCCGTGTTCGACGAAGATGTTCAGGTCGACTTTGTCGCCCGACATCGTCTTGAAGCTGTCCCGAACGCGGGCAAGGTCGCCGGCGACCAGCGCAAACAGGTAGGCCGGTTTGGGGTGCGGATCGTGCCATACGCTGAAATGACGGTCGGTACCGTCAATATCGCCTGCTGCCACGGGATTGCCGTTGGCAAGCAGAACGGGACAGTCCTTCTTGGACGCTTCGATACGGGTCGTGTAGACCGCGAGCACATCGGGACGGTCGAGGAAGTAGGTGATCCGCCGGAAGCCCTCTGCCTCGCACTGAGTGCAGTAAGTGCCGGATGATCTGTAGAGACCCATCAACTGCGTGTTCGCGTCCGGGTCGATGCGCGTTGTGACCGAGAGTTCGAATGGGTCCGCGGGCGGATCGAAAATCTCAAGTCGCTCCGGCGTTGCCGAATAGGCACCGTCGGTAAGTTTATCGCCGTTGAGGGCAACGCTGCGCAGTGTCAGTTCGTCGCCGTCAAGGACGAACGGTGTCCCGGCTTCGGTGCCGTCCTGACGTGCAACCGAAATCACCGAGACAATTTCCGTTTCGGATGGATGGAGACGGATGGTCAGATGAACCGTGTCGATGCGGTAGGCGGGCGGTTGATAATCTTCCAGCCGTATCGCCGGCGCCGTTTCTGAACGCATTCAGGTCTCCAGAGCTTGTTTTTCTTGGGTTTGTTCTCAGGCCGGGAGTTGCCCCCAAGCCTTTTGCCTACGCGTTACCATGATCATGGATTATGGCAAAGTGCTGTTTCAGGCTCCCGGTGCGCGCGATTGTGCCGCAAGTCGGCGCGCGGCTTTTGACCTCCGGCTCCCGTTTGACTATGTGAGGGGCCACATGAGTGACAGGGATATGTTTTATGAGTCGTCTGGACAGCTTTATCCGCCGCATGACATCGCAGAAAATCTTGTTGGAACACCTCGTCGACAAGGTAAATGCGGTCGAGGGACCGGTCCTCGAACTGGGGCTCGGAAATGGCCGCACGTATGATCATCTGCGTGAAATCTACCCCGGCAAGGAGATCTTTGTCTTCGATTTCGCGATGAACTGTCATCCGAGCTGCGCGCCCGATGCCGATCACATGATCCTGGGCGATATCCGCGACACGCTTGCGTTCTGCGGACCGCGTGTCGGTGCAAAGGCGTCGTTTGCCCATATCGACATCGGGTCTGCCGATCCGACCAATGACCTGGCGATCGTCCACTGGCTTGAACCGCTGATCGATCAGCGCATGGCCGTCGGTGGCTACATTCTGACCGCGCTGCAGCTCAAACTGCCGAACTTCGAGATCCTTGAAAAACCGGATGGCATACATCCGGGCCGGTATCACATTTACCGCAAGACCGCAGAAGCCTGAAACCCCATAACGATCCGGGATTTGAGTGAATGTCAGCGCCCCTGGAAGGCATAAAGGTTGTCGAACTTGCCAGAATACTGGCCGGTCCCTGGACAGGTCAGACGCTCGCAGACCTGGGGGCGGATGTCGTCAAGGTCGAGAGCCCGCAGGGCGACGACACGCGCGGATGGGGCCCCCCCTTCGTCAAGGACGATGAGGGTGCCGAGCGCGATGCGGCGTATTTTCATGCCTGCAATCGCGGCAAACGGTCGATCGTGGCCGACTTCCGGACACCAGAGGGCCAGGAGACCGTCAGACGGCTTGTCGCCGGTGCCGATGTCCTCATCGAGAATTTCAAGGTCGGCGGGCTCAAGAAATACGGGCTTGACTACGACAGCCTCAGGAAAGTCAATCCAAAGCTGATCTACTGTTCCATAACGGGCTTCGGGCAGGACGGCCCCTATGCCCACCGGGCCGGTTACGATTTCATGATCCAGGGCATGGGCGGCATCATGGACCTGACCGGAGACCCGGACGGCGCACCGCAGAAAATCGGTGTCGCGTTCGCGGATATCTTCACCGGGCTATACGGCGTGATCGGGATTCTCGCGGCTCTGCGCCGACGCGACCGGACAGGCGAAGGCGAGTGGGTCGATATGGCGTTGCTCGATGCCCAGGTGGCGGTTCTCGCCAATCAGGCGCTCAACTATTTCGTCTCCGGCAAGGCGCCCAGACGGCTTGGCAACGCGCATCCGAACATCGTGCCCTACCAGGTCTTCCCGGCAAAGGACGGTCATCTGATCATCGCCGTCGGCAATGATGGACAATTCAAGAGGCTGTGCGGCGTTCTGGGATTGCCGCAGCTTGCCGGTGAACCGAAATACGCGACCAATGCCGCGCGCGTCGCCGCAAGGTCCGAACTCGTGCCCCTGATCACCGCGGAAACGTCCGTTCGTTCAAGGGACGATTTGCTGGCCGCGCTTGAATTGGAAGGGGTCCCGGCGGGACCGATCAACTCCGTTTCGGACGTTTTTGACGATCGGCAGGTCGGACACCGGCACTTGAAGGTCGATCTGCCTGCCGATGGCGTTGCCGGGGGCAGCGTGCCGTCCGTTCGCACGCCGATCGCGTTTGCCAACGGCAATCTGGTGCTGGAGCGCGCGGCACCGTCCCTGGGCGAGCACACGCTTGAGATACTGAACGAACTCGGCCTTGCTCCCGACAGCACGTCCGAACCCTGAACACGTCAATTCGAGGACGTCCCATTGCCGAACGATACCGACTATTTGCGCTTCATCGATCAGACGCTTCTGTCAGACAATTGGGGCAAGCTGACCCGCTACAGGTTCAAGTACCGGCGCAGCGACGGTTCATGGCAGGAGCAGATCCGCGAAGCCTACGATCGCGGCAACGGCGTGACCTGTCTGCTCCACAATCCCGATACCGACTGCGTTCTCCTGACGCGCCAGTTCCGTCTGCCCGTTTTGTTGAACGGTAAGGACCCTTTTCTCATCGAAACACCCGCCGGTTTGCTGGAAGGCGCCAAACCGGAAGAGCGCATGCGTTCCGAACTTGTCGAGGAAACCGGATACGAAGTGTCCGCGCTCGAACATCTCTTTGACGTGCACATGAGCCCGGGATCAGTCACCGAATACCTCTCCTTCTACAGGGGCACGTACCACCTCAACAACAAGGTTGCAGACGGTGGCGGAGAAGAAAGCGAAGGCGAGGACATCGAAGTGCTGCATGTCCCGCTTCAGGAGGCCCTGGCGATGATCCGCAGCGGTGGCATCACGGACGGAAAGACGATCCTGCTGCTTCAGGAACTGGCATTGCGGCAGTTGACCGGTCAATCCGGGTAATGCCGCAATGGTAAAATCGGACGTTCGATTCTGTCGTAGCCTTAATTTGACGCAAATAGTCTGGCAGGTAAGCTACTGACAGGAACGAGAGGATTTGCGCCGGATGGCCAAGGACAAGCGCCAGGATCGACGGATGAAGCTCCCGCTGACTTCCATAGTCGGCATGGGGTTTGGTGCGTTCGTGGCCCTGGCCATTGGTCTGGTGCTCGGGCTTTCGGTCAGCGCAAATTTCAGCAACACCTTCTCCCTTCTCAACGACAAGACGATCCTGAGTACGGATGCGCTGGAATCACAGCTTCGGACGCATTTCACGTCCGTCGAAAATGCTGTTGTCGGGCTGAAGCCCTATTTTGACGACGGCACCCTGCGCATTGACGATCCGGAACGGACGCTGGAGGATCTGTCCATCGCGCTGAAGTCGAACAGCGACGTGACCACGCTGGCGGTGACGGCGCCCGACGGAAAACGTCTGGGCATATACCGTGCACCCTCCGGCAAACTGTGGCGGATCGAGACAGATGTGCCACCGCCCGGCATGGCACCGAGCAGTCTCCCGGCGCTTGAACCGGGCAGCCCGCCGACCTGGGGAGCGCTTGTCGAACACGAAGTCGGCCTTTTTGCGAACGTGTCCGTGCCGCTGGTGCGGGAAGGTGTCTTGATCGGCACGCTGACGGCTGCAAGTTCCATGGAGGATCTGTCGCATATCGTCAGGGCGCAGGACGAAGGGCACGACAACACGGTCTTCATCCTCGACGGATCCGGGCGTGTCATCATGCATTCGGATGCCGACCGGTTGCAGACCGGCGGTGCGATCGAGAACAAGCTGCCCGCGGCCTGGCAGAAAATCGGAGACCCGGTGCTGGAAGCCATGGCGGGCGAACAGCCGATAGAAGAATTCCAGAAAGCCGCAGAGCTTGGCATCGCTGTGTCGTTCGTTGAGGCAGGGGACGAAGAATACATCATGATGAAGGCATCGCTGGACGGGTTCAGCGATCAGCCCTGGACGATCGGTCAATACTACCAGAGCGCGACCGTCTCCCGGGAGGTCCGCAGACTGGCCGGCTCGATGTTCGTTGGTTTCGGGGCGCTGGTGATTTCCGTGTTGATCGCATTCTGGCTCGGGCGGAGGGTCGCGAGGCCGTTGCGCAATCTGGCGGTACAGTCCGAACGGGTCGGCAGCCTGTCGCTGAACGAAGTTGAGCCGATGCCACGCAGCAGGGTCGCCGAAATCGATCAGGTCGCACTCGCGTTCAATTCCATGGTCGAGGGACTGAAGGCGATGAACACCTACGTGCCGCGGTCCCTTTTCATCAAGCTGATGCGGCTGGGCGGCGGCGATGCGGCGCAGGCCCGTGAGGCGGAACTGACCATTCTTTTCACGGACATTGTCGGCTTCACGGCCCTGTCCGAACATTTGAGCGCGGAAGAGACCGCCGGCATTCTGAATGACCATTTCGCCATACTTGTCGACGCCGTGGAGTCGGAAGGCGGCACGGTCGACAAGTTCCTGGGCGATGGGATGCTCGCGTTCTGGGGGGCTCCCGACGAACGTCCCGATCATGCCGAAGCGGCGGTCAGAACCGCAAGACGCATCGCCGTTGCCCTGAAAGAATCCAACCATCGGTGCCAATCCGAGGGGCGTCAGGTCATCAGGACACGCATCGGCATTCACACGGGACCTGCCGTTGTCGGCAATGTCGGTGCGCTCGACCGGTGGAACTACACGGTGGTCGGAGACACAGTGAATGCCGCGGAGCGGCTGCAAACGCTCGGCAAGGAAGTCGAAGGCGATCCGGAGGTGACGATACTGGCAAGCGCCGACACGGTCTCAAGGTTGCCGCGTGAACACAACAAGCGCCCGGTCGGGGCGCATCATCTGCGCGGGCGCAGCGGCTTGATGGAGGTCTACTGGATCGATCCGTATCCGGAGGCTGCGTCGGATCTGGTAGGCAAGGAAAAGCTTCCCGTTTCGGCGGCCGAGTAACGGCATCGAACTAGACATGGTTCAGCACTTGCTTGCAAGATTCTGAAAAAAAGACAGGATTCTGATCAAAGTGATGAATATCGCCGCGCATTTGCCTGCATTTCTGCATTGCTAATCGACGGCGAATTTGGTTGTCTTTCTTATGCAAAGAAGGCTTATTAAGGCTCTTGCGGACAATCCTTGCCGGGGAGGAAATGCGCGGTGAATGTTCTCTCGATTGAGGGACTGACGGTTGATTTTGATACGGCTGAAGGCCGTGTTCGGGCAGTTGACGACGTGTCCTTTGTCGTTCCCGAAAACCGAACGGTCGCGCTTGTCGGCGAATCCGGCTCCGGAAAGACGGTAATTTCCCAGACAATCATGGGCTTGCTGCCCCAGGCCGCATCGATTTCTTCCGGCAAGGTGATCCTTGCGGACCCGACCGGCGCTGAGCCCCCGGTGGATATTGCGGGGCTTGAGCGCAAGGGCCCGGCAATGAGGCATCTGCGCGGCAATCGCGTCGCAATCATCTTTCAGGAACCCATGACCTCGCTGTCACCGCTGCACACGATCGGGGACCAGATCGGCGAGGCCGCGCTGCTGCACAGAAATGTCTCTGGCGCCGAGGCACGGGAACTGACGTCGGAAATGTTGCGGCTGGTCCAGTTTCCCGACCCCGTCCGCGCCCTGGATACCTATCCGTTCGAACTGTCGGGCGGTCTTCGCCAGCGCGCGATGATTGCCATGGCAATGATCTGTCATCCCGCGCTTCTGATCGCCGACGAGCCGACCACCGCGCTGGACGTGACGATCCAGGCCGAAATCCTGAAACTCATCCGCGAGGTGCAGTCCGAACTGCGCATGTCGGTCCTGATGATCACGCACGATTTCGGTGTGGTGGCGAACATGGCCGACGAAATCGCCGTCATCTACCATGGCCGGATCATGGAAAAGGGAACCGCGCAGCAGCTCTTTTCTGATCCGCAGCACGACTACCTGAAAGCGCTGCTGAACGCGGTCCCGAGCTTCCACATGGACAAGGACGAGCGCCTTGTTCCCATTCGTCCGATCGAGCTCAAGTCCGAAGACCTGACCAGCAACCGGCCGCATTGCGATGTTGCGCCGGGTGAGCCGCTGGTTGAAATGCGCAATGTCACCAAGCGATTTTCGCTGCGCAAAGGCTCTCTCTTGAGTTCCAGGACCAAGACGATGACCGCGCTGGACAATATCAGCCTGACAATCCGTCGGGGGGAATGTCTCGGGCTTGTCGGCGAATCCGGGTCCGGCAAGACCACTGCGGCGAAAGCCATCTTGCGGGCGCTTCCCATCGAGGGGGGGGAGGTGCTCTATAATCGTGGCAACGGACTGGAGGACGTCGCAAATCTCAAGGGCGCGGAGCTCATGGACTACCGCCGCCGGGTTCAGCTCATCTTTCAGGATCCCTTTGCCGCGCTCAATCCGCGCATGACCATCAACGACACGCTGCTCGAGCCGTTTGAAGTCCATGGCATCGGAACGCAGCAGGAGCGCGCGGAACGGGTGCGCAACCTGATGAGCCTGGTCGGACTTGACCCGAGGTTCCTGCGCCGCTACCCGCATTCCTTCTCCGGGGGGCAGCGACAGCGCATCGGGATCGCGCGGGCGCTTGCGCTCAATCCCGAATTCATCCTGTGCGACGAGCCGACCTCGGCGCTGGACGTTTCCGTCCAGGCGCAGATCCTGAACCTGCTTCAGGATCTGAAGCGGGATCTCAACCTGACCTACCTCTTCGTCAGCCATAACCTGGCCGTTGTCGACTACGTTGCAGACCGGATTGCGGTCATGTGCCGTGGCCGTCTTGTGGAGATGGGGGAAACGCGCACCGTTGTCGGCAACCCGCTTCATCCGTACACGAAGGCACTTTTGTCGGCCGTACCGGAGCCGGACCTGTCGACACCTTTGGATTTCGCCGCGCTCGACGCCAACAGGGCAAGCGAGCCGCATCTATGGCCGGACCCGTTCCGGATTTCCGACGGCACAGTGCCGTCTCTGGTGGAAATGGAACCAGATCACTTTGTTTGCGCACCCGGACTGAAGAATCCCGGGGCACTTGAGGGGACTGCAGCATGAAATTTGTACATCTGAAAAGGGCGGGGTTGCTGTTGGGTGCAGCCTTGTTCACGACGCCCTTGGCGGCGTTGGAACTGAAAGAGACGCCGGGTCTTGACCCGTCGCTTCCACCGATCGCCGAGCGCATTCCTTCCGAACCTTTGATTGTCGACCTGGAAGGCAAGGGACGCGAAGTCGGCAAGCAGGGCGGATCACTCGACACACTGATCGGCCGTGCGAAGGATGTCCGGCTGATCAATGTCTGGGGATATGCCCGTCTGGTCGGCTACAATGACAAGTTAGAACTGGTTCCCGACATCCTCGCGGCGGTTGACGTGGAAGACGGCCGGATCTTCACCCTCCACACCCGCGAGGGGCACAAGTGGTCTGATGGCGATCCCTTCGACGCGGAGGATATCCGGTATTACTTCGAAGACATCGTCAGCGACGAAAACCTGACCCCTTCGGGACTGCCGCCGTTTCTCCTGGTGAATGGAAAAGGTCCGAAATTCGAGGTGCTCGACGACACGACCGTCCGCTTTACCTGGGACGAGCCAAACCCGCTGTTCCTGCCGGAACTGGCAAAGTCCCGGCCGCCCTTCATCTACCGGCCGTCCCACTATCTGCGGCAGTTCCACGAGAAATACGGCGACCCGGACTTCATCGCCAAGGAAGCGGAAAAGGTGAAGGCGCGCAGCTGGGCGCCGCTGCACAACAAGAAGGACGACATGTACAACGCACGCAATGTCGACCTGCCGACATTGCAGCCCTGGGTCCGCAAGCGTGACGACAGCGATCTGCGCTTCATCCTGGAACGCAACCCCTATTATCACCGCGTCGACAGCACCGGACAGCAGCTGCCCTATATCGACGAGGTCATCATGACCGTCGCCGACGGCAAGCTGATTCCGGCGAAAGCGCAGGCCGGCGAAAGCAATCTTCAGGCGCGCAATCTGAGTTTCTCCGACATTACCGTTCTCAAGAAAGGCGAAAAGCAGAACGACTACAAGACGGCGCTGTGGTCGAACAGCAAGGGGTCGGAAATCGCCATCAAGCCAAACCTGACGGTCAAGGACCCGGTCTGGCGCAAACTCTTGCGCGACTCGCGTTTCCGTCATGCTCTGTCGCTCGGGATCGACCGGGTTCTGCTCAATCGTGTTTTGTTCTTCGGTCTCGGCACACCTGGCAATGACACCGTTCTTGCCGCAAGTCCGCTTTACAAGCCCGAGCTTACGAGCAAGTGGGCCGACTATGATCCGGAAAAGGCGAACGCGCTTCTGGACGAGATCGGCCTGACCGAGCGCAACGATGACGGCGTCAGATTGCTCCCGGACGGCCGTCCGCTCGAGATCATTGTCGAGACTGCCGGTGAGGCCCAGGTTCAGGAAGATGCCCTGGAACTGGTCAGCGAAATGTGGGCCGAGATCGGCGTCAAGCTGTTCGCAAAGCCAAGCCAGCGCGACAACATGCGTGAGCGCGCCATTGCAGGCGATCTTGTGATGTCCGTCTGGTGGGGCTTTGAGAACGGCATTCCCACATCGGAAATGCCACCCTCCGACTATGTTCCCGTTCGCGGTGACGAGTTGTCCTGGCATTCCTGGGGGGACCATTATGAGACCCGGGGCGAGGGCGGCGAAAAGCCGGACTGGCCGCCGGCCGAGCGCTTGATGGAACTCTACCGGTCCTGGCTCGTGTCAAAGACACCGGAAGAGCGCACCAAGATCTGGGACGAGATCCTTCAGATCCATGCCGAGGAAACTATCCATATCGGCCTGGTTTCGGGTGTCCGTCAGCCGGTCGTCATCAAGGGTGTCAAGAATGTCCCGCTCGAAGGCATCTATGGTTGGGATCCGGGTGCGCATTTTGGCATCCACCGGATGGATGAGTTCTTCTTGAGTGAATAGACTGGCCTGCTGTGGTCGAAAAAAACGCGCGGCAAATCGAAATCTGTGCCGTCAGGTTGCAAATCGGTTTGCCGCGCGGGCGTTTATCCGGATGTGTTGACTTGCCAGAACGCGGAAAGACGTGGTGAGTTTGTGGGAAACGTGAACCGGAGTGGTCGGTTCGATTGCGTCACGGACGCGGGTGAAACGGGATGTAAAGGGGACGGGCAGCCGGTTGGATGTGCCGGATGGCCATGGAGCCCCGCAGTGAAGTCACCGTCTTGTGTGCCTGCCACGCCTATGACGGTGTTGCGGCGGTCGCGTCGGGGTAAGGGGAGTATAGGTGCTCTATTACATTATTCGTCGGGTCTTCATGATGATCCCCACACTGCTGGTGATCAGTTTCCTGACCTTTCTCATCATCGAACTTCCTGCCGGTGACTACATTTCCAACCAGATTGCTGCTCTGAAGTCTTCCGGCGAGCAGTCCTCGGTTGCCAAGCTCGAATTCCTGCGCAAGGAGTTCTCGCTCGACCGGCCCTTTTTCGAACGCTACCTGATCTGGATTGGCCTCTGGCCCGGTCCGCATGGCTTCGATGGACTGATCCAGGGAAACTGGGGTTGGTCCTTCGAGTTCGACAAGCCGGTCGAGCAGGTTGTCGGACCGACGCTGCCGCTGACGATCGTGCTCAACTTCGCGACCATCCTCTTTGTCTACGTGGTCTCGTTCCCGATCGGCATCTATTCGGCAACGCGGCAATATTCCTGGGGCGACTACGGCTTCACGTTTCTGGGCTATATCGGCCTGGCGACGCCGAACTTCCTGCTCGCACTGATCCTGCTCTATCTCTTCAATCAGTGGTTCGGGCTGTCGGTTGGTGGTCTTATGGCGCCCGAATACATCGACCAGCCCTGGAGCTTCGACAAGGCGATGTCGGTGCTTGCCCACCTGATCGTACCGACCATCGTGATCGGGACGTCCGGCACCGCGGCCATGATCAGGCGATTGCGGGCAAACCTGCTCGACGAACTGCACAAGCAATATGTCACCACGGGACGCGCCAAGGGGCTGAAGGAAAACCAGCTTCTGATCAAATATCCGCTGCGCATGGCGATTAACCCGTTCATTGCCGACATCGGCAACCTGATCCCCTCGATGGTGTCCGGCTCGGTGATCGTGTCCGTCGTGATGAGCCTGCCGACCGTCGGCCCGATCCTGCTGTCTGCCTTGCAGTCGCAGGATCAGTTCCTGTCCGGATTCATTCTTTTGTTCGTTGCGGTGCTGACCCTGATCGGCATGCTGATTTCCGACCTTCTGCTTGCGGTGCTAGATCCGCGCATTCGTCTTGGCGGGAGGGCATCATCGTGAGTATGGATGGAAAAGAAGGCGCGCCGCCGCGTAACGTCGAGCACTATGTCGATCCGACCCCGTTCAATCCGGCCGTCACGGAGGAAATGACCGCGGAGCAGGAACGGTTCTTTCAGGCGTCCCAGTGGCAGATCATGTGGTGGAAGTTCAAGCGCCACAAGATCGCCGTTTGGTCCGGCGTCGTGCTGATCCTGTTTTACCTGTGCGTGCCGTTTGCCGAAGTGATCGCACCCTACGGTCCGAACTCGCGCGACAGCCAGCATCTGTTCGCCCCGCCCCAGTCGGTGCATCTGTTCCATGAGGGCTCTTTCGTCGGTCCGTTCGTCTACGGCATGACGTCCGAAATCGACATGGAAACCTTGCAGTGGGTGTTCACGGAAAACACCGACGACGTTCAGCGCATCCGTTTCTTCTGCCGGGGGGCGTCTTACGAGTTCTGGGGGCTGTTCGACGCTGATTTCCACCTGTTCTGTCCGGCCGAAGGGGGAACCCTGTTCCTGATCGGCACCGACCGCCTTGGCCGCGACCAGTTCTCGGGACTTGTCTATGGCGCCCGGTTGTCGCTCACGGTTGGTCTGGTCGGTGTCACGATATCCATCGTGCTCGGTCTCTTCTTCGGCGGCATCGCGGGTTATTTCGGCGGCATACTGGACAGCATGATCCAGCGCATGATCGAGATCATCCGCTCGCTCCCCGAGCTCCCGCTGTGGATGGCCCTGTCGGCGGCACTCCCCGTAACCTGGAGCCCGATCTGGATCTATTTCGGCCTCACCATCATTCTGGGACTGCTTGACTGGCCCGGTCTCGCCCGGGCTGTGCGATCAAAATTGCTGTCGCTGCGCGAGGAGGAATACGCCAAGGCGGCGGTGCTCATGGGAGCCAAGCCGAAACGTGTGATCACGCGGCACCTGCTGCCCGGTTTCACCAGCCACATCATCGCCTCAGCAACCCTGTCGATCCCGGCGATGATACTCGGGGAAACAGCGCTTTCCTTCCTCAACCTCGGACTGCGACGGCCTGCGGTTTCCTGGGGCGTGCTGCTGAACGAGGCACAGAATATTTCCGTGGTCACCGTCTATCCCTGGCTGATGGCGCCGGTTATCCCGATCATTATCGTGGTTCTTGCGTTCAATTTCCTGGGGGATGGTTTGCGCGACGCGGCAGATCCCTATAAGTGATGCCTGAATGTTTGTGATTTGTCCGGCGGGCCGCTGCGGCCCGCCTTTGCTATCAGGAAGCCGTCATGTCGAAAAACGCCACAACCGCCGAGGGCTGGGACGAGGAATATGAAGCCGGGCGCTGGGCCTTTCTGCGTTCGCTCCCCGAAAGCGGCCGTTATGGCATCATCGGCATGTGGCTGTCCCTGACGGGCTCCATGGACGAGGTTCTAGATATCGGCTGCGGCGAAGGCCTTCTCTACGAACGCCTCCAGCCGATGGGTATCAAGCGCTATGTCGGCATGGATCTTTCTCCTGCATCGCTTGAGATCGCCAATGTCGATCCTTCGATCGCGTCTCTGCGGGCAGGTGACATGCATTCCTTCGAACCGAAGGCAGGCGAGACCTTCTCCGCCATCGTCTTCAACGAAGTGCTCCATTTTGCCGACGATCCGGCCGCCGTTGTCAGCCGTTACGTACCGTTCCTGAAGAAGGACGGCGTCATTGCGTTGTCCATGTATTCGCCAAAACGGCCAGAGTCTGGCGCCAACAGGCTGATCAACAGCCTCTGGGCGGCGACCGACGACGCGGCGCAGTGGGAGGTTCTCGACGACTACCGCCTCGTGTCCGACAAGAAAGGTGTCACCTGGCGCATGCGGCTGGTGAAGCCGGTCGTGTGAGGCACC
Source organism: Pseudomonadota bacterium (assembly GCA_039818365.1). Lineage (GTDB taxonomy): Bacteria > Pseudomonadota > Alphaproteobacteria > Rhizobiales > Stappiaceae > Roseibium. The sequence goes on along the minus strand of JBCBUA010000094.1, from coordinate 5,793 downwards.
GGATTCACGCTCGTCTTTCCGCGATCGTGGTCGCTTCCCTGATCTGAACAGTTTGAAAACCAGAGCTTTTTGTTTTCCGCAAAATGGCGTTGCCTTGCCGCTTGCTTGGAGCGCAGCGGTGAACGGGGAAACAGCGCTGGTTTGACCACCGCATAAAAGAAGGCACACGGAGCGGCAGAACCATCTGCCGCCCCGGGGTTCAAACTCAGCGGGCTCCGATCCGCACCACGTCGCCGTCGAAGGTTGGAACGCTCATGACAAACGGATCTGTGGAGTAGCAAAGGGCCTGCTCCTCAAGCATCCGGATAGCGATTTCCTCACCCATGCGCAGGCTATCGTAGTAGTCGGAGAAGTAGTGCACTCCACCCATGTTCCGCCCGATCGAGATATTGGCTGCGAGCTTGTTGAGTTCGCCCTCGAGGGTCAGGAAAGTGGTTTGACGCTTGGATTCGACCAGCTTGTTGCCGTTTGCATCCTCGGGCACGAACGCAACGGGTACATCATCGGCCGTCAGCGTGTGTTTGCCCGCTTTGGCTCCCTCTTTCAGCGGCCGCCGGAACGCAATTTCATTTTCCGCCTTGCCATCGCTGTTTTTCTGCTTGCGTTGAACAAGTACGGCTGCGGTATCGAAAAAGGCCTTGAGCACGGTCACGCAGGCCCCGGCAACCGTCGCATGGCCGGCACCATAGGCCGGATGCATTGGCGAACCTTCCTGAAACGCCATCGGCAGGAGAGCGGTCCCGCTTGCATTTCCGGTTCTGACTGCTTTGACCGTGTCAAGAATACTGTGCTCCAGGCTGCGGAAAACCTTTTCTCCATGGAAGTAGCACTTGTCGAGCTCCGCGGCTTTCTCGATCCGCGCGGCCAACGCTTCCGGGCGGAGGCGAATGTGGTTGTTGAATTTCTGGAACCGGACGGCCTTCAAGGCACGGGTGGCGACCTCGGTGACCAGCGTCAGAATGTGCGGGCCACCATAAAGCGCAAAGCCGCCGGCTTCCCATTGTGATCCCTTGGCCTGCTGCCCATGTCCTGAAAGAGGATCGAAAGCCGGGTCGAACGAAGCGCGCATTCCGAGCAGGATCAGACAGGCATTGAGGTAAGCCTGATAGAGCGCATCGTCGTGCACATAGGTGGCGAGATCGCGCGGTGTGGCGATGAACTTCCATTTGTTGCCTGCTGGAAACAGAATGTTGTCGTCGCGCGTGTCGGCGCCGTTCTGGACCGCGAGCCATTTGGCCCACACTGTCATGAAATCTCCTGCGGCTCCGGTCTGGGCAGCGGGAACTTTTTGGCTGATCTTTTGCGGTCCGTACCTGATCTCGCCATTTTTGACTTCGGAAGGCTTGCCCGGTGAATGATTGCCGATCAGCATGAATTGCGAAAGGTAAGGCCCGGCATCCACACCCGGCGAGGACCCGCGAAAGGCCTGCTGCGGGGTGATCAGCTTGCCACCGTGTTTTCTCGGTCGGCCGGGATAACCGAGGGCCGTGTATTTAAGACCGTTTAACCGTTTCAGGCTGTGGTTGATCTTCTTTGACACCGTGGCTTTCGACGCGTCGCCTTCGAAGACCGAGAAAGGTTCGTCGCGCAGAAGCGCCAGTTCGTAGACCTCCGCCATCTCGTAGGCAAGCTCGTCAGACCCGAGCGGCGGGGCTGGCGGCATTGTCACGGCCTGAGCATCGGGGCCTTCCAGATCGCCGACCACGCCGGCAGTCGGCGCTTCCCACTGTCGTTCTTTCTGTTTCGCCGGCGGCACGGAGCCATCTTGAAACGCGGTGATTTCACCCTTGTCTATCGCGGTCCTGAAGGCTTCGAAGTGTTCAGGTCGTTTGACAAGACCGGTGTCGCGATCGTGTTCCAGGCCCTTTGTGAAAGACATGGCGTAGTGGGCGGTGGCAAACTTCTGCTCGTCGCCGTTGGCTTTGTGGGTGGGATGCTCGCGTGCCCTTGCCCGTTCGGCGGCAGCTACACGCATGTCGTGGGACCACTGGCGTCTGTCCATATTCATTCTCCAGAAAATTCACGTAATAGAAATTCATGCCTCTGGAAAACACGGCGAGGCATCTAATAATCACAACTGAAGAATATCATGCCGTACAATCAGAAATTGTTATTGCTGCAATCAGAAATGCTTATTTTTTAGTAATTTCAACCTCAAAGATAATTTATCATCGTAAAAAATGACATAGATTTCCGGAAATAGAAACAGTGTACACCGGGCGTCTGATGCCCGGTGCATCGTCATTCAAGTTGGCAAAGACTGACTTGGTAGGTTGTGTTTCACCCCGGCAGAACCACGATCGTCGACTTGCCGCCCTTGTTGCGAAGGGCGTGAATGTCGGCAAGGGCCGGGTCCTCGCGCCAGGCCTTTGCGGCTTCAACGCTCGGAAAGGAAAGCAGCGCTGCAATGTTCGGCGTGTCGCCGGCAGCTTCGAGCACGGTGACGTCCGGGTCCGCAGCAACAACGCTGCCGCCATGCTTTGCAAGGGCATCAGCAGCCTTTTCGCGATAGGCACCCAGGGTTTCCTTGTCGGTCACCGTGATCATGGCAAGGGCTTGTACGGTCATTTGAAGTCTCCGGTTTCAAGATCCGAAACGCTAACGCGAACCGCGCTCGCGCAAAATTCATCAAATTTCAAACAGGGCTGTGCAAAAATGCACCATCTCGACAAAAGCGTTTGAAAATTTCGATTTACGGGTGATCGATACCTTATGGACAATTGGGACGACCTGAAATTCGTGCTGGCCATCGCCAATGCAGGCAACGTGACCAAGGCCGCGAAGGGGCTTGGGGTGACTCATTCCACGGTGTCGCGACGCTTGTCCGCTCTTGAAGACCGCATGGCAACGCGGTTGTTCGAACGCTTGCCGGACGGCTTCGTGCCGACGGCTGCCGGCGAGGAGGCTGTCTCCGCCGCCAAACGGATGGAGGCGGAGGTCCTGGCGCTCGACACACGCATCACCGCGCAGGATTCCGAACTCGAAGGTCCGCTTCGTGTGACCGCGGCGCAGCTTCTCTTTCAGGTGCAGCTCGCTGAAATCATGCAGCAATTCGCTGAACGGCATCCGCGGATCGAACTGCAGATGATCGCTGCCAACGAGAAGCTCAGCCTGCACCGCCGTGAAGCGGACATTGCGGTGCGGGTGACCGACAATCCGGGGGAAACGCTTTTCGGTCGTCTCGCGACCGGGCAGAACCGCTGCTACTACATGTCCCGCTCGTTTGCGCGCAAGCACCGGCAGGTCATGGAAACGCAGCACGGCGCTGCGTCCCTGCCTTGTGTCACCTTCAAGTGGTGGGGGCAGGGCGTTCCGAAGGAAATCAGATCCCGCTACCCGTCTGCCTTCATCAGCCTGGTCGCTGATGACATGATCGCCTTGCTGGCGGCGGTAAAGGCGGGTATGGGCATTGGCCGGTTACCGTGTTTCCTCGGCGATCCGGATCCCGATCTCGTCAGGCTTCCGGGCATGGAACCGTCGCGTTATCTGGATATCTGGGTCCTGACCCATCCAGACCTGAAAAACGTCGCAAGGATCCGCGCCTTCCTGCGCTTTGCAGCCGATGCCTTCAAGGACCGGGCCGGGCTGTACATGGGCAGGTAAACGGACGCGTCAAACCCAGCGGCGCACTTTTTTCAGGTAGGCGTCGTAGTCGTCGCCAAAGACGCGTCTCAGGCTTTCTTCTTCCGGCTTGATCTGGAATTCCGTCAGGTACCAGATGAAGGCTGGAATAATCAGGATCGACAGGAAACTGCTGAAATAGAGCGACGCTGCGACAAGCAGAAACAGAAGGCCGAGATACATCGGATTGCGGCTGATCCGGTAGATCCCGTCTGTCACGAGAGTTGTCGATTTGTCCGGCGTCATCGGGTTCACGGTCGTCTTCTTGCGGACGAATGTCAGCAGCGCGAGTACATCCGGTATCAGTCCCAGGAAAAACAGGATGGCCGCCAGAACGAACTGTCCCGGAAACTTGAAGGTCAGGCCCGGAAACCAGGACGCGGCGGCGAATGTCATCGTCACGGCAACGAGCAGAACCAGGGGAGGAGGCACCTTCAGTTTCATCTTGATCAGGTCACCTTTTCAGCTCGATCGGCTCGCCATGCGGCGTCGCTTTTGCGGCCGCGTCCCAGGCCTGCCTGAGCTCTCCCAGCTGGCTGGCGCCCGCAACTCCCTTTGCCTTCAGGAGTGTCTCAAAAGCACTCAGCCAGTGATCGTAATATCCGGGCGTCTCGCCGCTGCCGTCCCCGTCCTTGGCAAGCTCTGCACCCAGGGTTTCAGCCCACTCCGTCCATTCGAACATGCCCGCCTCGTGCGCCTGGACGGTCATTGCAAAGACACGTGCCTGCCAGGGTGCATCGAAAACCGGGCCACCATCCTCGTCAAGCGGAAGCCTGGGCGTCGCCTTGAATGCATCATGCAAGGTCAAGATAAGGCTCCCAGAGATCCAGGCGGAGGGTCAGGGTAGGGTCGCTGTCCGCACCCCAGATATCGGTGCCCCTGAAGACGATGCCGTAAAGCCAGGTCGGCTGTTCTCCGAGGCCGCGCGCATTGGTATCCGGGAAGACGTGCACGCCGTGAACCGTTTCCACCGTGCCGACGGCATCGCGTGCATAGCGTGGCAGGCGTGTATGATGTTCCGGGTTCATCCGTTTCGTGCGGACCTGATCACCCGCCTTGAATCGGGCAGGCTGCGTTTGCGGGCGGTCTGCCGGGCCGCCTCTTTTCAATGTCGCCGCAACGTTTTCTTCCCTAAGGACACGCGTGAGAGACTGGCTGGGCTGAAGCGGTTTTCCGGCCTCCAGCTCTTCCGGGCTGACCAGGCTGTTGTCGACAAGAAGCTTTTCCAGTCCAAGGGTCCAGATCTTGTAATAGCTCGATGTCAGATAGACTGGCGGTGGCAGGGATTCGCGGGCAAAGCGGGAGCTGTCGATGTTCCAGGTCCCCGTTGCCCCCATTGCCAGGGTCAGCGCAAAGGCACGTTCTTCCCATTTGGCATGAAAATTCGGTTCGTTGTCCTCAAGTTCGAGGGGGCCGAAGCCCATCTGACCGCCAAGATCCTGTGCCCCGTTCACGCCGCGCTCTCCTTTTTGGCGGGATCGAGCGCCAGCCCGGTGCCGATCATGCTGTCACGGGTGACCAGTTCTGCAAGGTCCTCCTCGGCCCAGCCCTCCGTTCCCTGCGGCCTTTCGGGCACGACCAGATACCGGACTTCCGCGGTCGAGTCCCAGACCTTGATGTCCATGTCCTTTGGAAGCGATACGCCGAATTCCGCCAGGACGCCGCGCGGGTCGCGCACGGCGCGGGAGCGGTAGGGCGCAGACTTGTACCAGACGGGCGGCAGGCCGAGCACCGTCCAGGGGTAGCAGGAGCACAGGGTGCAGACGACCATGTTGTGGACCGTGCCCGTATTCTCGACTGCCACCATGTGTTCGCCCTGGCGCCCGACGAACCCGAGTTCGGCGATTGCGGCGGTCGCATCGTCCATTAGCCGTGCCCGATAGTCCGGGTCAGCCCACGCTTTCGCCACCACCTTCGCCCCGTTCTTCGGTCCGACCTTGGTTTCATAGGTCTCGATCAGGGCGTCCAGCGCCGGCGGATCGATATAGCCTTTGTCGGTCAAAAGCGTTTCCAGAGCGCGAACACGCAGTTCGATGTCCGATAACTCGGAATGCTCATGATCGTGATTGTGCGGCATGGAGGGCTCCATTGGCGGTGGGACGACACGATCCTAAATTGGGTTTGGCGCATCGCCAAGGGGCCGCACTTGAAATTCAGGTGAAACTGCTCTGG
>JBCBUA010000093.1:0-18440 GCA_039818365.1 Pseudomonadota bacterium | reverse complement strand
CCATTTTCCCGCGTGAGCGCAGCGCAGATGCGCTGTTCAAGCATCTTCATGCGTTCGCGAACGGGGTTGTCGCCGTCACCTTTTTCATTGAGCAACGCGCCCGAAGAGGTCAGCAACAGGCAGCCGCGCGGCGTGTTTCGTGTCATGAAGAGGCCGACATGACGCACAAGGGCCGCGACGGCCTTCAAGGGCTCCGCTTCCGCGTCCATCTGCTTCAAACCCAGTGCGGTTGCTTCTTCCCAGTATTTCTGGAGAACGGTGTTGAAGACCTCGTCCTTGCAGCCGAACGCCGCATAGAAACTGCCGCGCTTGATGCCCGCAGCCTCCTGCAGATCATCCACCGACGTGCCCTGGTATCCTTTTGTCCAGAACACGTCGACGAAGGCTTCGAGGGCTTCTTCCGTATCGAATGTTTTCGGGCGTCCGGCCATCTTGCCTCTGTCTAGCGACGGGTTCCGGCAGGCGGCTGCCGGAACCCGTTGATTTATTCCGCTGCGGCCACAGCCGGCTGCCACTCGAATTTCCTGAAGGGAGCGTCGACCGGAGTATCCGCCAGGTGGTTCACGTAATTTGACATGACTTTCTGGGCAACGCCAAGAATGATGTCCAGGACCTGGCGTTTCGAATAGCCTGCCGAAAGGAAATCGTTGACGTCGGTATCGGAGACGACACCGCGCTGGCGGACAACTTTCAGCGTGAACTGCCGCAATGCTTCGAGCCTGTCGTCTTCGAGCGGGGCCGCGTTTCTCAAGGCCTCGATGACCCCGTCATTGACCTTCTGCATATGCGCGATCGCGGTGTGCGCCGGCACGCAGTAATGGCACGCGTGTTCCACGTTGATCGTCATCCAGACGACGGTTTGCTCGACAACCGACAGGCTCGTCTTCTGAAACAGCTCGTGAAGCTTCTGATAGGCCTCAAGGTGTTCGGGAGATTCCGCCATTACCGCGTGAAGGTTCGGGATCATGCCGAAAGCCTTAAGCGAATTGTCCAGTAGCGGGCGGCTGTCTTCAGGTGCCGTTTCCTGCGTGTGAAGTGTGAATTCCGTCATGTTTCGTCTCCATCGTGAGGGTGGTCTGCACCCGTCATGTCAGTTTCTTGCAAACGGCATATGGGTATTCTGTACTGAGTAGTCAAAAATTATACTGATTGGAGAAACGGCAGAAAATCGGGGTTTGAGAGCATGTTCACTCAAACGTGAAAGTACGGGGCAATCGACAATGGCGCTCAGCGTTGCCGCCGATCCGGCATCTCCGGGCCATCCTGGAAGCGAAATCGGTTCGCCCCGCCGGCGCTCGCCCGGCGTTCGAAATTTGAGATCAGATCCGGGAAGTCCCGCCGAAAGCGCGGGATCTATCATCAAAGCCGGTCTTTCGCCCGCGCTCTTGCTTGACCTTCGATCGAAAGCCACTTAAGCCGCTAGCGCCAGTCGGCCGGACAGCCGCTGCCGCAAGTGCCGAAAGGCCGCGGGAGAGGAAAGTCCGGGCTCCATGGAAACACGGTGCCGGGTAACGCCCGGCGAGGGCAACCTCAGGGAAAGTGCCACAGAAAGCAAACCGCCCCGGCCTGCCGGGGTAAGGGTGAAAGGGTGGAGTAAGAGCCCACCGCGCTTCTGGTAACAGCGGCGGCACGGTAAACCCCACCGGGAGCAAGACCGAATAGGGACAGCAAGGGCCGGGAGCAATCCCGGAACAGGCCGGTTTCCAGGCCAGCTGTCCGGGTTGGTTGCGAGAGGTGCCCGGCAACGGGCATCCCAGATGAATGGCTGTCGCGTCCGTTTCAACGGGCCATACAGAACCCGGCTTACAGGCCGGCTGGCATTTCTTTCCTATCCCGCCGCGTAGTGCGGCGCGCTCGCCAGGAATTCTCCGTAGGCGTCCGCATCCGGGTAGGAGAACTGTTCGGCAATCGGGTTTGCCCGTTTTGTCTTTCGGGCTCCCATGTCGGAAAGCAGCTCGTCAAAGTGCCGGAAGTGAAACGGTGCGGAACACAGTCCGCCATAGACCTTGGCGGCGGGCCGCTCCTTGCGGCGCCACTCAAGCATTTCGTCGATGTTGCGTGTCATCTCCGCCGCGCTGGGCTGTTTCGCGAGTTTTCCGTCTGCATACCGTACCAGCCAGTTTGCGATCATCTCGGCCGACAGGACCGTGCAGAAACTGGAATTGAAGCCGACAAAGCCCATGTCGGGCAGGTCGGGATTCACGGCCAGCCGGTAGACACGGTACTGACCGTCGGGCTCGATCAGCTTGTCCTGAAACTCCTGTGCAAGGTAGGGAACGCCGAGCTTCCAGCCGACGGCAAGGATCGACAGGTCGCACGGCACCTTGTCGCCATTCGTCAGGACAACGTGATCGTCCTCGTAGCGGTCAATGGTTCCCCTGACAGGTTTGATTGAGCCGTCCCGGAAGCCCTCGAACAGGCCCGGAGTGACGATGGGCAGTGAACAGGACGCTTCCCTTTCGATCGGTGCGTCGGGCACCATGTCCCATTTCTTCAGGCCAAGCTGCAGCTTGAGCAGGGTTTCAAGGCCCCGAAAGTTGGCCCAGATCAACGGCTTGAAAGCGGCAAAGAGCGCCTTGCCGACCGGCGAGCCTCCCCACCCGTTGAACTGCTGCTCCTGTGCGCGCATGTAGAGGAGCCGCTTGAAATTGATGCCGCCGACGAAATAGGGGACCCGCCAGACTGGCTCCCGGTAGACCAGGGTGACTGAGCGCGCCCCGCTGGCGGCGGCATTGACGGCAATGTCGGTCGCGGATTTCGAGCCTCCGAGAACAACGACGTTCTTCCCCTTTGCTGCTGCCGGGTCGGTGTATTCGGAACTGTGAATGACGGTCCGGCCACCAGCCTCGAACGCCCCCTGTCCAGGGTGGGTGATGATGTTCTTGTCCGAAAACTGGCCCGTGCAGACGGCGACGAAATCAAAGTCCTGCGTCCGGACGGTGCCGCCCGCCTCGAGCGTGAGCGTCCAGCCGGGCTCCCCGTCTTGTCTGCGGTCCATGGAGCGGACGTTGGTGTTGAGCTGAAACAGTCTTGCCAGCTTGTGCTTTGCCGCATAGGCATGGAGATAGGCGTGGACCTGAGGTCCTTTCGGCCATTCGGGATAGTCATCCGGCATGGCAAGGTCGGTGTAGCGGTAAAGATCCTTTGGCGACTGGGTCTGAACACCCGGATAAGACCGGGACAGTTCCCACACGCCGCCGAAATCATGGCTGCGTTCAAAGCCGAACACCCTGTGACCGCGCTCATCGAACGCCTTTGCCGCGGCAAGACCGCTCACGCCGCCGCCGATGATTGCGACGTTCTTGCGTTTCGTCATGTCAAATTCCTTCTGTAACCCGGCTATCCGTTCACGCCTGATCCGGCGGGGGCAGGAAGTCGACTTCGTGCAGGGCCGACAGCCGCACAAGTTCCTGCGGGTCGGTCACGCCGTTGAGCGCGATGAACAGGTCGAAAAGCTTGCGGGCGGGAGCAACCCCGAAGACACAGGTCGCGGTCTTGCCGGACCGGTTGAAAATCCCGTGTGCTTCCCCCATCGGCATGCGCACCGTGTCGCCGGCCCTTGCCGCGTGTGTCTCGCCGCCCATTTCAACTTCCAACTCGCCTTCGAGCATGACGATCCACTCGTCCTGGGTCGGGTGGACATGCGGCGGGACAAAGCTATCGGCTGGAACAACGGCGTGCCAGATGAAGGCGTTGGCGCTGTGGATCTTTGGCGTATAGGTCTGCCCGACAACATTCCAGCTGATGCCGTCCAAACCCGTATCCGCAGCGGTAATGCCTGCTCCGTTTTGCATTCTCTTCCCCTCCGTGACGCAATGTGTTGGCAGGAAAATGCTAAACTGCGCCCCCCGGATTGTTTTATCCAGATTGCGAAAAATTCAGACGAGATGCAGTCATTCGCCGCGTTGACCGGCCCGAATGCTTGATCGAACCGCGGGCAACCGGCATGATTTGTCATGCTCCGGTCCGCGCGCACAGCTCCGCTTGGCGACTTCAACTGCTTCAAAACGGCCGACGTTGACGAAGCCCGTGAAATCGTTGCGCGCAATTTTTGCAGTCACAGGCTCGAACGGATGTCTGCCGGCGATCAATTCAATGCCTGCCAGAACAGGGTCGACGGCAGGCGTCTTTCGCTGAATTACATTCGCTATGGGGCCGACGTCACGATTGATCCGGGCGAATTGTCGGATTTCTATCTGATCCAGATCCCGATTGCAGGAACGGCGGACGTGCAAAATGGAACCCGTTCGGTCTGGTCGACGTCTTCCATGGGCGTGGTCCTGAACCCTGACCGGCACACCACGATGCGCTGGCATGCCGGGTGTGAGCAGGTTCTGGTGCAGATCGAAAGATCCTACGTGGCCGAGATCGCCTCCCGGATGACGGGTATCGGACTGAGCGCGATCCGTTTTCAACCGGGGCTCGATATGAACCGGGCATCCGTCGCGGGCTGGGCAAGGCGCCTGCGCGGCCTTTTCGCGGCTGCCACGGCGGGGCGGATCTTCCGAGACACGGACGACCCGCGGCAGTGGCAGCTGGAAGAAGCTCTCGTGACATCCTTGCTGGACGCTCAAACAAGCACGGTCTCGCATTTCTTTGACGGCCTCGACACCGGTGCCGCGCCGGCAATCCTGAAACGAGCCGTAAGCCTGATCAACGAAAGGTTCGATCAGGAGATCAGTCTGCTGGACATCTGTGCGTTCGCCGGGACGACGCCGCGCAATCTGCAGATCCTGTTCAAACGGGAGCTGGGATGCAGTCCGATGGAAAAACTGCAGGAAGTCCGTCTCAATTTCGCGCGGCACATGCTGTTGTCGGACAGCGGCAACCTCTCGGTATCGGAGATCGCCGAGAGATCCGGGCATCGGCATGCGGGCCGGTTCTCGCAAGCCTATAAGGCCCGTTTCGGGGAAGTGCCCAGAAAAACGCTCCGCCGAAGACGCTTCTGCTGATTTGTGACGCGTGTTTCGACAAGTATTTCCAGAGAATTATTTTCAACTGGTTGGAAGGATTTCTTGTCTTGCGTGTTTTATGTAAACGTGTAGTTTTTCGAAATCAGAATTTGCAGAAATTGTGTCTTTCTGGACACTGTATTGCCTTGAACATTTAATGTTTTGTCCATGTTGCTATCTTCCTTCCTTCCTAATCTTGATTCGTTTTAATCAATACAGGTGGGAGAAAGATGGAAGGCACGTTCGAGGATTTTCTGGCGGCGTTGCTTGCCTTTGAATCGGGGTGGGACAGGGACCGCTACAATGCAGGCGTCATCCAGGACTGGCAGCTCGATCAATGGGCAGGCGGCAGCGTCGAGACCCGGTTTCCGCAATATACCAGTTGGTCTCAACTGACGGACGCCGAATGGGAAGCAATGGCCTACCAGTCGATGAACTCGCTCGGGTTTGTCGGATTTCAGTTCGGCGAAGCGCTGTTGATCGATCTTGGATATTACGATGACACCGTCTTCTACGGGAACGGGGCGGCCACGAATACGTGGGACGGAACCTGGACCGGCAAGAACGGGGTAACATCGCTTGACGACTTCACGACAAAGGACGCGCAGACCGTCGCGATCCAGGAAGCCTTCGGATACAATCTGCAGGTTCTGGAAACACAGCTTGCCGGCAGCGGGCAATCCCTGAGCGACTTCATTGGCCAGACGGCCAGTTATACGCAGAACGGTGAAACCGTCACCGTGGAACTGACGCTGACCGGCATTCTGGCGGCGGCGCACCTGCGCGGTGCGTGGGGAACGGCGTCGCTTCTTCAGGGCGGGGCCGTGAGCACGGACGAATACGGGACGTCGATCCTCCAGTACATCGATCAATTCGGCGGATATTCCTCGCCTTCGATCGCGCAGATGATCGCCTTTTATGAAGACCGGCTCACCGGCGACGAAGGCATTGGCTCGCCGGGTGAAACGCCCGGTGGAACACCGGGTACGGGCAATCCGGGCGGAACCGGCGGCGCGGACGTTTCGGAAAACGACGCCGACGTTGTCATTACATGGGCCTGGGGCAGGGATGAGGTCGTGACCGGTTTCGATCCGGCCAGCGACACGATCTTCATCGACTGGATCGGGGCTGCCGACCTTGTCGTTTCCGAAACCGTTCAGGGTGTCGTATTTTCCGTCCCGTCCAACAGTCAGACCACGACACTTGCCGGTGTTCAACTGAGCGATTTGAGCAGCGCGAACTTCACGATACTGGACGCGACGGCGGCGGCAGAGGTGCTTGGCCTGGTCGGCGACGGTTCCAGTGCGCCTGACACGCCGGATACGCCGGATACGCCGGATGCGCCGGACGAGCCCGACACGCCTGACGAGCCCGATACGCCGGATGAACCGGACATCCCCGATACCCCTGTGCCGCCGGCTACCCCGGAGAGCTGGAACGGCACAGCAGGCGTGACCGCAGCGACGGCCAGCGTGGTGATCACCTGGTCCTGGGGAACAAACCGGTCCGTTGCCGACTTCGACCCTGAGACCGACACGATCTTCATCGACTGGTTCGGGCCGGAGGCGATCGAGATGTCGGAGGAGGGAGGCAATACCGTCTTCAGGATGGCTTCGAACAACCAGACACTGACACTTGAGGGTGTCGTGCCGGGAGATCTGTCGCCTGCCAACTTCACCATCATGCGCGCGGAGACCGGTGAGGAAATCCTGTCCGGGGTCGGCGGCAACCCTGCCGATCCAACGGATCCTGCCGATCCTTTCGAGCCGGATCCGGTCGATCCGGGCGGACCGGATGCACCGCAGATGATCATGATCATGCCGGGCAGTTCCTCGCGCGTGATCGATACTTTCAATCCGGCCACCGACATGCTCCATCTGGAAGCCGGCATCATTGCGGAACGGTTGGAGTTTGCCGAATATCCGGCAACGATTGCGGACGTGCCTGCCGGCCTGACGGTGCGTGTTCTGACACCGACGGGAGACATCGCGAGCGAAACCGTTCTGGTCGGCATCACGGCCGCCGATCTCACCATGAACAATTTCATGGTTGCCGAGGAATCTGCCTTGAATGAAGTGGCAACGCTGCTCGGGCAATCGGTGGAGACGCCCGACACGGGCGGGTTCGGTGTTGTTTACGATACCGACGGGTCCAGTCCGCCGGTTCCATCCGGCGCAAGCGCGCTGGGCGGCGTCAAGTGGGCGGCGGATTTCGGCGCGGACGACATTGTCGGCTTCGATCCGGCTGCGGACGAGATCGATTTCGGCAACGCCTCGGTTCACGGTCTGATCCTGACGATGACGCCCGCAGGAGAACCGGTGATCGACAATCCCTGGGGTCCGGACATGCAGATCCTTCAGGGCGTCGCGCTTTCCGAGCTTTCGATCGGGAGTTTCGGAATTGTCGGCAACGAGCATCTGCGCCAGGACCTGGGCGGTATTCTTTCCTGGGAGACCGGCGTCGGGCCACGCGATGGTGACACCGTCTATCTCCGGTCTCACGAATACGGTGCAAGCGACGTCATCGACGGCTTTGATCCGGCAACACAGAAGATCAGCTTCCTCTATTTCGGGACGCGCGAGCGCCTGAGCGTGGAGGACACGCCCGAAGGGATGGTCATCAGTTCCCTGCCGAGCGGCCAGAGCTTTGTCTTTTCGGGTGTTTCAAAGTCCGATCTCATCCCCGGCAATGTCGAGTTCCATCATGATCAGGTGATGGAAGACAATCTGGAAGCTCCTTTCGGCTTCGATCAGGACGACGTCACGCTGGTGTCGCGCAGCGCGCTCCTGACCCCCGATGCGCCCGCGGGTGAGACGACGGACGGCCACCAGGTGAGAGAAGGTGTCGGTGCCGTGTCCGAGCCCGAGACGCCGGAAACACCCGATGCACCGGAAACGCCGGATCAACCGGTCGTCCCGCCTGCGGCCGATGGCGACATCGTGCTTCAGGATGGTGCGGATACGGTCCTGGTTACCTGGGACTGGGGCCGGAAGTTCGCCGTCAAGGCCTTCAATCCGGCAGAAGACAGCCTGAACTTCAGCAGTCTCGGAGCGTCGGACATTTCCATCAATGAGTCCGCCGAGGGCCTTCAGATCACGGTCGAAAACAATGGTGGTCACAGTCTCGTTCTGGAAGGGGTCCAGGCGCAAGACCTGTCGCCTGCAAACCTGACGGCTGCCGATTGGAACACCGTCGTCACCGATCCGGGCGGCGTTGCCGACCAGCTGGAAGGTCTTGGCAATACCGATTTGCTGAGCTGATCCGAGCCAGTGCCTTTGAAGTGAAAGCGCCGCGCATTTGCGCGGCGTTTTTGTTCTCCACAGGTCATTCACAAGGGCCGTTTCGGGCGGCAGTTTTTGCCGGGTTCGGGCGGGGTCAAAGACAAAACCTCCGTATTCCTGCGAATCTGATTCTTTAATTCTGTCAAGGCTTCATTAAGCATGTTTCGATTAACGTCATGCGATGGGGTCGTGAGCGATCAAATCCAGCCAGAATCCATGGGAATCCATTGACTGCCCATGTTTTCCCATGGTATCCCATAATCACCCAGAACGGGGGATGCGGACCCATATTAACGCGGTCCGGGGCATAAAATGACGGCTCGGCAGGAGCCGGTTTTGCAAATTGCATGTCCTTGGTCGCGTGGACCGTTTCCTTCAAAGGGTGATTAGGGGATTTCGACAGGTGGGGACCTGTCTGAAGGGGATTTATGGCCGGATTTGTTTCTCACTTTACCAACCGGCTGGATGCCAAGGGTCGCGTGTCGATCCCGGCACCCTTCCGGGCGGTCTTGGCGAGAGATGGATTTGAAGGGCTTTACTGCATCACCTCTGCACATTGCGATGCCGTCGACGCCGGCGGGAACGACCTTCTTGCGGAGATCAGCAAGCGCTCCGAAGCGTTTGCGAAACTGTCTCCGGATCACGATGCCCTTGCGGTCGCTCTCTTCGGTGCGAGCGAAAACCCGAAAATCGACGGAGATGGCCGCGTGACCATTTCCGACATGATCAAGGAGCATACCGGGATCACCGACCAGGTCACCTTTGTCGGGTTGAACTACAAGTTTCAGATCTGGGAGCCGGAAAAGTTTCGCGAGTACCGCGCTGAGGCCCAAAGACGTGCGCTCGCGATGTTGTCGGGGCAGAGCCCCGCGCCTTCACAGGGAGAGCCGTCATGATGGCGCTCGGCGACAGGGAAGCTGCTTCTGCCGCTGGCGGACCCGAGCGTCACGTGCCGGTTCTCCTGAGTGAGGTTCTGGAATGGCTCGATCCCAAGCCGGGTGAAGTGATTGTCGACGGGACATTCGGAGCCGGAGGTTATTCCCGCGCCATCCTTGCGAAAGGCGCGCGCGTTGTCGGCATTGACCGCGATCCCGATGCAATCTCGGCAGGGCGGGTGCTTGAAGCGGAAAGCAATGGCGCGCTGATGCTCGTTCCCGGCCAGTTCTCCGATCTTGAGGATCATGCCAGGAGCTGCGGGTTCGACGCTGTCGACGGCGTTGTCCTCGATCTCGGTGTCTCGTCGATGCAGCTGGACGAAGCCGAGCGGGGGTTCTCCTTCTTGCGCGACGGTCCGCTGGACATGCGCATGGAGCAGGCAGGCCCGTCGGCTGCCGACGTCGTCAACGCATTGCCCGTCCGGGATCTCATCCGCGTCATCGGTCTTCTCGGCGAGGAAAAGCGCGCGACCTCGGTTGCCCATGCCATCGATGCGGCGCGCAAGGAAACCGAATTCGACAGAACGCTTCAGCTGGCCGACCTGATCGAGAAGGTGCTCGGGCGGTCGCCCAAGAAGGCCCAGATCCATCCGGCCACACGCACCTTTCAGGCGCTGCGGATCTACGTGAACGGTGAGCTGCATCAGGCCGCCAAAGCGCTTGGCGCGGCGGAGCGCATCCTGCGGCCCGGCGGGCGTCTGGTTCTGGTGAGCTTTCATTCGCTGGAGGACCGGATCGTCAAGCGGTTCTTCCAGGACCGGACCAGAACGCGCGGCGGCGGTTCGCGCCACATGCCGGAAGAGGAGGTTCCTCCGGCGACATTTGAGCTTCTGACCCGCAAGGCGGTCGAGGCAAAGGCAGAAGAGACGGCAGGCAATCCAAGGTCGCGCTCGGCAAAGCTGAGAGCCGGGAGGCGGACCGAAGCGCCTGCACGCGCACTGGACGTTCACGCTGCCGGTGTGCCGCGACTTGCGGAATTTCAGGGGCTTGGGGGCTGACGATGGTACGCACGCTGAACATTTTGTTCATTCTCGCCGTCGTGATCGGTGCAGCGACCGTTTACGACATGAAGCTTGCGGCAACGAAATCGGCAGCAAAGGTCGCGGACCTTCAGCGGCAGATCGACGAGGAACGCAACGCCATCCGGAACCTGAAGGCGGAGTGGAGCCTCTTGAACAAGCCCGACCGGCTTCAGGGTCTCGTCGAGCGCTACAACACCTATCTTGAGCTGGATGCGCTTGACGTGAAGCAGATCGTTGTTCCCGAAGACCTTCCGGCGCGCCCGGT
The DNA here is from genome assembly GCA_039818365.1 of Pseudomonadota bacterium. GTDB lineage: Bacteria > Pseudomonadota > Alphaproteobacteria > Rhizobiales > Stappiaceae > Roseibium. Next base: position 7,985 of record JBCBUA010000093.1, on the reverse strand, counting down.
CATGCTTGAGCCTATCGGTGGCTCCAACCAGATGGGCGGCTACGCCGGCTCATCGGCTGCGATCCAGTAGGGGGCCCTGATGACGATCGTGAGCGAACCGGCAAGTTTTCTTCAGGTCAGGCGTTCCAGCCCAAGGAGTGCGCGCGGTTCCGTGTCTTCCAGCGCCGTCCGGTCGCGCGTCATTGTTGCGATGCTGGCTTTCGCCTGCGTCTATGCCGCGATCGCGGGGCGGCTCGTGCATCTGGCGCAAATGGAAGAAGTGCCATCGCGCGCCTGGATCTCCGCGCAGGATTCCGTTTCCGCGTCCCGGCCCGACCTGATCGACCGGAATGGCGAGATCCTCGCAACGGATATCAAGACCGCGTCGCTCTACGCCGAGCCGCGCCGCATCATTGACGTTGATGAGGCGGTCGAGGGTCTCATCAGAGCCTTGCCGGAACTGGACGAAAAGCTGGTGCGCCGCCGGCTCGAAAGCGGGGCCGGTTTTGTCTGGCTGAAGCGGGAAATGACGCCGCAAAAGGCAGACGAGGTCCACAATCTCGGCCTGCCGGGTATCGGTTTCCTTTCGGAAAATCAAAGGTTCTACCCGGGCGGCCCGACAGCGGGACACATTGTCGGGTCGGTAAATGTCGACAATCAGGGACTTGCCGGAATCGAAAAGCATATCGACGACGAATGGCTGGCCGATCTGCAGTCGCTGGGCTTTGCGTCGGACAAGTCGATGGAGCCGGTCAGGCTCTCCGTTGATCTGCGTGTTCAGCATGTCGTCCGCGACGAACTGGTGAAAGCCATGGAACGGTACCGCGCCATCGCGGCCGCCGGCATCGTTCTGGACGCCAAGACCGGTGAAGTCGTCGCCATGTCCTCGCTGCCGGACTACGATCCGAACGACCGGGCGCAGGCGCTGGAGCGCGACCGGCTGAACCGGGCGACCGGCGGTGTCTTTGAAATGGGCTCGGTGTTCAAGGCGTTCACAACCGCGATGGCACTCGATTCCGGATCCGTCTCCATTAATGACAGCTTCGATGCAACGCGACCGATTCGTGCCGCGGGGCGGACGATTTCGGATTTCCACGGGAAAAACCGCATTCTTTCGGTGCCCGAGATCTTCATCTATTCGTCCAATATCGGCACGGCCAAGATGATGCTGGCAACCGGGGTTGCGCGGCAGAAGGAGTTCCTGGAGCGGCTACACCTGACGAAGCGGCTCAACACGGAGCTGCCCGAAAACGCAGCTCCGCTCCTGCCTCCGAAGTGGAACGAACTGGCTGCCATGACCATCTCCTTCGGACATGGCCTTTCCGTCACGCCAATGCAAACGGCGGTGGCCGCCGCCGCTGTCGTCAACGGCGGCAAACTGCTGCCGCCCACATTCCTGCCGCGTTCCCAGGAGCAGGCGCAAGCACTTGAAAAACAGGTCATTTCTCCCGATGTAAGCCGCATGATGCGCTACCTGTTCCGGCTCAATGTTCTTTCAGGCTCAGGCCGCCGGGCCGACGTTCCCGGATACACGGTTGGCGGCAAAACCGGCACTGCGGAAAAAATTGAAAACGGCCGCTATGTCAGCAACAAGCGGCGTAATTCCTTCCTCTCAGCCTTTCCGATGGATGATCCGAGATACGTGGTGCTCGTGGTCATCGACGAACCCAAGCCAGAGCGCAAGGGCATCGGCGCAACCGCGGGATTGAACACCGCACCGACGGTCGGTGCCATCGTAAGGCGTGCAGCCCCGATGCTCGGTGTAATGCCGCGTTTCGGCAAGGGGGATGAACCGATTGAGATTTCCTATTAAGGAGACATAAGGAAGCCAGGCACCGGCGGGGTCGCAGCCGATAACCGGTGCCAGCGCTTTCAAAAGACGACGCACAAACCGAACGATCAGGTGCAATGGATCTTGAATACTTGGCCGACGGCATTCCCTTGCCGGTTCAGGCGAAAGGTCTTGAAATAACGGGACTCACCGCTGACAGCAGGTCTGTGCAGCCCGGGTCTCTGTTTGCCGCCTTCAAGGGATCGGCCGTGGACGGGACGCGTTTCGTGCCGAATGCGGTTGCTGCCGGTGCGGTCGCGATCCTGTGCGCCCGGGACGCCGCCGACGCGGTGACGGCTCAGGTTGCCGAGGACGTGGCGGTCATCCCCGCTGAAGAACCCCGCAGGGTCTTTGCCCGTTTCGCAGCCAGATATTACAGCAGGCAGCCGGACGTGATCGTCGCGGTTACCGGGACCGCCGGCAAGACCTCGGTCGCGCATTTCGTGCGCCAGATCTTTCAGGCGGCGGGTCATCCGGCAGCAAGCCTCGGGACGCTCGGCATCGTCAAGGCGGATGGCGTCACCTACGGTGGTTTGACGACACCTGATCCCGTTGCCCTCCACAAGGAACTGAGCGAGCTGGAGGCGGAAGGGATCAACCACGCGGCCCTTGAGGCTTCGTCCCACGGACTGGACCAGTACAGGTTGGACGGCGTGCGGCTGACGGCTGCCGCCTTTACCAATCTCGGCCGCGATCACATGGATTATCATCCGACCATCGAAGACTACCTGCGCGCCAAACTCCGCCTGTTCAAGGATCTGCTGCCCGATGGCGGAACGGTTGTTGTCGATCCCGGTGAGAAATATGCCGACCGGGTCCTGGAGGTTGCCGCAACGCGCGGATTGCCGGTCTTCGAAGTCGGAGAAACCGGGCGGGATCTGAAACTGACCGGCCTCAGGGCCGAAGGCGCGGGCCAGGAGCTGACGCTCCAGACAGAACGCGGCGAATACAAGGTCACGCTGCCCCTGATCGGGCGTTTTCAGGTTTCCAATGCGCTGATCGCGGCGGGACTTGCCGTTGCCGCGGGAACGGATATGGGTCTTGTGCTGCGGTCTCTTGAAAATCTCAAGGGTGCGCCGGGGCGGTTGGAACTGGCAGGCAGAACCGCAACGGGCGGCCTCGTTTTCGTGGACTACGCACACAAGCCTGACGCACTCGACAACGCGCTTGCCGCCCTCCGGCCGATTGCAACCGGCAAGCTTGCCGTTGTCATTGGTGCCGGAGGAGACCGCGACCCGGGCAAGCGCAAGCTGATGGGCGAGGCTGCCGCCCGCCATGCGGACCTGGTCATCGTGACAGACGACAACCCGCGTTCCGAGGAGCCTGCCTCCATTCGCAGGGCGGTCATGTCCGGAGCGCCCGACGCCCTTGAAATCGGCGACCGGATGGAAGCGATTGCCGAAGGCGTTCGCGGACTTCAGACCGGCGATATCCTGTGTGTTGCCGGAAAGGGCCACGAAACCGGCCAGATTGTTGGCGACACAGTGATTCCCTTTTCCGATCACGATGCCGTGCAGCGTGCGCTAAGTCTTCAAGGAGAACCATGAGCGACCCTCTCTGGAAACTGGATGCATTTGCCGAGGCTGCCGGCGGCCGCACCGGGGGTGAGCCTGATGCGGACATCACGGGGATCTCGATCGACAGCCGGACGCTTGAACCGGGCGATGCCTTCGTTGCCATCAAGGGCGACCGCTTCGACGGTCATGACTATGTGGCCGCAGCGCTTGACGCGGGCGCCAGTGTCGCGGTCGTCGCCGAAAGCAGGCTCTCGGACCTGCCGGAAGATGGAAGATACATCGTCGTTGCCGACCCGTTGGAGGCGATGCGGCAAATCGGGATCGCGGCGCGCGCACGCACGGATGCCCGGATCATTGCGGTGACCGGGTCGGTCGGCAAAACCGGGACCAAGGAAGCGTTGCGGCTGACGCTGGAACAGTCCGGCAAGGTGCATGCGTCCGTCGCGTCCTTCAACAATCACTGGGGTGTGCCGCTGACGCTTGCGCGCATGCCTGCCGACACCCAGTACGGTGTTTTTGAAATCGGCATGAACCACCACGGCGAGATCACGCCGCTGGTCAAGATGGTCCGGCCGCACGTCGCGATCATCACGACGGTGCAGGCGGTCCATCTGGAATTCTTCGATTCCGTTGAGAAGATCGCGCAGGCGAAGGCCGAGATTTTCGAGGGTCTGGAACCCGATGGCATTGCCATCCTGAACAAGGACAATCGTCAATACGATCTCCTGCGTTTTCTTGCCACCACCGCAGGTGTTTCCAGGGTTCAGACCTTTGGCCTTGATCCATCGGCGGACAGTCACGTGGAGAATGCCGTTCGTTATGCGGGCGGCTCAAGTGTTGATGCTTCCATTCTCGGAACGGAAATCACCTACAAGGTCGGCGCGCCCGGCAAACACGTGGTGAAAAACAGTCTCGCCGTCCTCACAGCGGTTCAGGACGTGGGTGCGGATCTTGCGAAGGCCGGGCTTGCACTCGACAGCATGAAACCGCCGAAGGGGCGCGGCGAAGTCAGCCGGCTCATGACATCCGGTGGAGAATTCGACCTCGTGGACGAGAGTTACAACGCCAATCCCGCTTCCATGCGCGCCGCCATTTCCGTCATCGGCGAAACACCGGTTACCCGGCCCGGACGCAGGATCGCGGTGATCGGTGACATGCGTGAGCTGGGTGAAGAGGCAGACCGGCTGCATGCCGAGTTGCTCGCTCCCATCACGGAGGCCCAGATCGATGCAGTCTACTGCGCAGGCCCGCATATGCACGCGCTCTGGCAACGGCTTCCGCAGCAATTGCGGGCGCATTACAGCGAGGACGCAAAAGATCTGGAAGACGTCATTTTGAGGGACGTCCGGGCCGGTGACGTCGTTATGATCAAGGGATCTCTCGGGACCCGCATGGGGCCGCTTGTTGAAGCCCTGAAGAAGGAATATCCGCCCGCGGATGACACTGCGGCGGCATAAGGGATAGCTGATGTTTTATTTTTTGGGGCAATTTGCTGATCAGATCTCGGCGCTCAACGTGTTCAGATACATCACGTTCCGCACCGGCGGCGCGATCATGACGGCGCTGTTTTTTGTCTTTCTGTTTGGGCCGAAGATCATATCAAGCTTGCGTATCCGCCAGGGGCACGGTCAGCCGATCCGGGCCGACGGACCTGAAAGCCATCTTCTCACCAAGCAGGGCACGCCCACGATGGGCGGCCTCATGATCATGTCGGGCGCCATGGTCGCAGCCCTCCTGTGGTCGGATCTGTCCAACCCCTATGTGTGGGTTGTCATCGGTGTCACGCTCGGGTTTGGCGGGATCGGATTTTACGACGACTACCTGAAGGTGACGAAGTCCTCCCACACGGGGTTTGGCGGCAAGGCGCGGCTCGGACTGGAATTCCTGATTGCCGCGCTCGCGGCCTATGCCGTGACGATCCTCGATACCTCCGAGTTTTCCGAGGCGATCACCTTTCCGTTCCTGAAGGACTTCACGCTCAATCTCGGTCTGATCTTCATCCCCTTTGCCGCCTTTGTCATGGTGGGGGCCGGGAACGCGGTGAACCTTACCGATGGTCTCGACGGGCTTGCGATTGTCCCCGTCATGATCGCCTGCGCGTCTTTCGGACTGATCGCCTATCTGTCCGGTAACGCCGTATTCGCGAACTATCTGCAGATCCACCATGTGTCCGGAACCGGCGAACTCGCCGTGATCTGCGGCGCGGTGATTGGTGCCGGGCTCGGTTTCCTGTGGTTCAACGCACCGCCGGCCGCGATTTTCATGGGTGACACCGGGTCCCTGGCGCTTGGCGGCATGATCGGCGCGATTGCCGTTGCCACCAAGCACGAGATCGTCCTTGCGATCATCGGCGGCCTCTTTGTTCTTGAGGCGGTGTCGGTCATCGTTCAGGTGATCTCCTTCAAGCTGACCGGAAAGCGGGTGTTCCGGATGGCACCGATCCATCACCATTTCGAGATGATGGGATGGACGGAAAGCCAGGTGGTGATCCGGTTCTGGATTATCGCCGTCGTCCTGGCCCTGCTTGGCCTCGCAACACTGAAGCTGAGGTAGGCCGCATGATCCCCGTCACGACATTTCAAGGCAGGAAGGTTGCACTGTTCGGGCTTGGCGGCTCCGGGCTGTCGACCGCGCGTGCCCTGAAAGCCGGCGGGGCTGACGTGGTGTGTCACGACGACAACGAGGAACGCGTCCGGCAGGCGGCCGACGAGGGTCTTGCAACACGGGATCTGCGCACGCTTGCCTGGGACGATGTCACGGCGCTGGTGCTCGCCCCCGGTGTGCCGCTCACACATCCCGTTCCGCACTGGACCGTCGATCTCGCGCGCGAAGCCGGTGTCGAGATCATCGGGGATGTGGAGCTGTTTTGCCGGGAACGGCGCAAGCAGTGCCTGTCCGCCCCCTTCATCGCGATCACGGGAACAAACGGAAAGTCGACGACAACCGCGCTCATCGCCCATCTGCTTGGCGAACTCGGCCTTGATGTCCAGGTCGGCGGAAACATCGGAACACCGGTTCTTGACCTGGAGCCACCCGTTCCCGGACGCCACTATGTGGTTGAGTGCTCGTCCTACCAGATCGATCTGTCTCCGACACTCGACCCGAGCATCGGCGTTCACATGAACCTGTCGCCGGATCACCTCGACCGTCACGGAACCATGGAAAACTACGCCGCGATCAAGGAGCGGCTGGTGGCCGGTTCGAAGGTCGCAATCATTGGCGTCGATGATCGCCTGTCGTCCCTGATCGCGGACCGGCTTGAACTCGCGCACAAGCCCGTGTGCAGGATCGCCGGAGAGCGGGAACTGACCGAAGGGATTTACGCTTCGCACGGCTTTCTGATCGAAGCGCACAGCGGCACACAGCGGCAGGTGGCCCTGCTTGGCGGGGTCGACAGCCTGCGTGGGGATCATAACGGCCAGAATGCCGCCGCCGCCTTTGCAGCACTTCGCGCCCTGGAGCTGCCATCTGAAAAAATCGCAGCCGCGCTGACCACTTTTCCCGGGCTTCATCATCGCATGGAGATTGTCGCAAGGCGCGGGCGTGTTCTCTTCGTCAACGATTCCAAGGCGACCAACGCGGATGCCGCCGCGCGGGCGCTTTCAAGTTTCGAACGGATCTACTGGATTGCGGGCGGACGCGCCAAGACCGGCGGCATCTCGTCGTTGGACGAGTATTTTCCGAAGATCGCGAAAACGTTCCTGATCGGGGAAGCTGCGGAAGATTTCGCCGGTGTGCTGGAAGGCCGCGTCCCCTACAAGATCAGCGGAACGCTGCCCCAGGCCGTCATCGACGCGGCCAGCGCGGCTGCCGAGGACGGAGCGGAGGAAATTGCAATCCTTCTGTCTCCGGCCTGTGCGAGCTTCGATCAGTATCCGAATTTTGAACTGCGCGGCGCGGCCTTTGTCGACGCGGTTCGTGCCTTGCCAGGCGCTGGAAACTCGCAGGAGGTCGCATAATGGTATCTCGCGCGGATCGCAGCAAATTCGCCGAATGGCTCTGGACCGTCGACCACTACCTTCTTGCCGCATTCGGTCTCTTGATGGTGGGCGGGGTGGTTCTGTCCTTTGCCGCCAGCCCGCCCGTTGCCGAAAGGCTGGGGATCGACACGCTCTATTTCGTGAAGCGGCAGGCCCTTTTCCTCATCCCGGCGGTCGCGATCATGCTCGCCGGGTCGTTGATGCCGCCCCGCATGGTCAGGCGCGCCGCGTTGATCCTGTTCGTGGTCTCGCTTGTTCTCCTGATTGCGACGCTGTTCCTTGGGTTTGAGGCGAAGGGCGCACGGCGCTGGATCTATATTGCGGGGTTCTCGCTGCAGCCGTCGGAGTTTCTCAAACCCGCTTTCGTCGTTCTGATTGCGTTCCTGTTGTCTGAGAGCGGCCGGCGGCGCGAGGTGCCCGGCGTGCTGTTTGCCTTCGTGCTTTTCGCGGTTTGCGCGGCGCTGCTGATTGCCCAGCCTGACTTCGGCCAGACCATGCTGCTCGGGCTGGTGTGGGCAGGGCTGTTCTTCCTCAACGGGATTTCCTGGCTGATTATCGTGGCGCTCGGTCTGATCGGGGTGCTCGGCCTGTTTGCGGCCTATGCGTTCCTTCCGCACGTGACCAATCGTGTCGACAGGTTCCTGGACCCAAGTTCCGGAGATACGTTCCAGGTCGACA
>JBCBUA010000092.1:0-18492 GCA_039818365.1 Pseudomonadota bacterium | reverse complement strand
CGGCTCCGCAGCCTACCGCGCAAACCTCGTCACCGTCATGGCCAAACGCGCCGTCCAAAAAGCAGGCTGACAGGACCAAACTGCAAGTCACCCTTTTACGGCGCCTGCCTTGCGGGCGCCGTTTTGCTTTCTCACTTCCTGCGTAGATCGGAATATGAACCCGAAGGTGAGCCCTGTGCCGTGCGTCACAGGTCCGGGCGCCGTCTGATCGCTATCTTCAAAGTGTCGGAAGGGCAGGTCGTGCACCTGTTCAACGGTCTCTTCAGTCAATCCTGTCAGGATGACCCGATACCGAGGGAACCCGCTTCCGCAGAGCAGGAGAGTAAGATGTCAGCGCACATGACGGCAAACGGCCATCCGGTCCAATCAGGGGACGTGACCATTTCAACACCCCGCTACGGCTCCGCTGCCCGCTTGCTGCATTGGGCGGTGGCCGTTCTGGTGCTGTTGACCTGGCCGCTCGGCCTCATGATCGGTTTTGCCAAAAAGGACGTTGTTTCCGCCTTCTACCTGCTGCATGAAAGCTTCGGGTTTGTGATCCTGTGGCTGATGCTTCTGCGGGTCGGCAACAAGCTTTTATCCAAGGCCCCGCCGCACGAGGGTCCGGCCGTCGAGCGCGTTGCTGCAAGCACGGTTCACGGACTGCTGTATGCGTTCCTGATCATCATGCCGGTATCCGGTTTCCTTGCGACCAACGCACACGGGTTTCCCCTGAACTGGTTCGGAATCGTCCAGGTCTGGAGCCCCATCGGCAAGAGCCCCGACATTGCCTGGACGCTGTCCGCCATTCACGAATGGAGCGCCTGGATCCTGCTTGCCCTGTTCGCGCTTCACATCGGTGCGGTTCTTTTTCACCACATGCTTAAAAAAGACCAGACACTTTACAAGATACTTTAGCCCTTGCGGCTGCACCGAGGAAGCGCGTGGGTGGCCGGCACATTGGAGTGCCGGCCACCGCCTTTTCGAGCCCGGTTCGACCGGCGGATTTTCGGCTTATCCCGCCTTGTGGGGATCTTCGGAACCGAGCGGATTCTCGTCCGGCCGCCACAGGCCGACGGTCAGTTCCTGTTGCCGCCCGCGGATCGCGACCGTCACCTGGCGCGGGGCTTTTAGATCGGCACCGGACTGGGCGGCGGCGTGCATCAGATCGGCCGAGAGCACGACCGATGCATCATGGTCCTTGGCCACTTCCAGAAGACGGGCGGCCACGTTGACGCAGTCGCCTGTTGCCGCGATCTGCTGCTGGCTGTCATGGCCGAGGCGCGACAGGACGACCTGGCCGACATGCGCCCCCACGCGCACGCGACTGATGCGTCCGCTCATGCCCGTCTCTTCGATCCATGCGCCGACGGCGCGCTCCAGCAGAAAACTGCAGCGAGCGGCGTTTTCCGGATCGTCTTCCGACGCATCCGGTATCCCGAAGCCGAGCATGGCACCATCGCCCATGAAGTCGAGTACGACGCCCCCGTACCGGCTGACGACATCGACGACAATGGTGTGAAAATCCTTTAGGAAATCGCGCGTCCTGACGGGCCCAAGCGCCTCGCTGAGACCGGTATAGCCGGACAGATCGATGAACAGCATCGCGGCGGTCTGCTCTTTGGGCACGGCCAGAAAGGAAGGGTCTTCGGCAACACGGCCGGCAAGTTTCGGTGACTGGAAGCGGCTCAGGGCCTCCCTGGCGCGTGCCAGTTTCTGGGATCGCAGCCGTTCGAATACCTGCCGCAACAACAGCAGCGCGATCACGGGCGGCAGGCTGGCGGCAAAGGGCAGGGCCGCGTTCAGCCATTGCCCTTGCCCGAACAGGATCAGTGTGAGGACAAGCCAGCCGGAAAGCAGGGCCAGATAGAAAAAGACCGCTGGTGCAAGTGGCAGAAAGGCGATGGCAGCACACCCCAGCAGCGTGATCGTCAGCGCCGCTGCAGCGTCGGTGAGACGCAGTCTGCTGTTGCGCAGCAGCGCCGTCCCGTCAAGAAGGTTCGCAATCCCCGTTGCCTGTATTTCGACCCCCGGCATGACCGGGTCGAAAGGTGTCGCGAACCGGTCGCCAACGGCTGTTGCGGTAACGCCGAGAACCGCCAGCCGGCCGTGAAGATCGATCGGGTCACCGCGCAGGAGGCTTGCCGCACTGATCGTTTCAATCGCTTCGGCAGGGCCGTAGTAGTTGAGGGCAAGGTGCCATCCCAGATCAAGGGGCTGTTCACGGCCGCCGATCCGGACACCCTCTCCGGTGATGCTCGGCGCCTCGCCTGAAAAACGCTCCAGCGCCTTGAGGCTGAAGGACGGTTGCAGGCCTGATCCGGACAGGAACACAACCGGTATGTGCCTCGGCGTGCCGCCGTCATCTGTCACGATGTTCACAAGACCCTCGGAGGCCGCTTCCGTGAACCGGGCATCGGGCCCAAGCGCTTCGCGCACAACGGGAACAGCACTTGCCGTCTGTTCCGTTCCCGCCACCTGCGCGGCGACCGCAATGACGGTTGGAAGCGTCTGGAGAGCCGCCGCAAGCGCAGCGTCGTCGGTTTCGGTCGATCCGCCCGACAGAAGAATGTCGATCGCGAGCGCCGCCGCGCCCGCCTCCCGGATCTTCACGATCAAGTCGGCAAGCGTTTTCCGGCTGAGCGGGTAGGTGCCGGCCTCCGAAACCGTCCGGTCGTCGATTGCGACAATGGTAATATCTTTGGGCGCGGGCCGCTGACCGGCCAGCTTGATACGCAGATCCAGGAGCACCGTCTCGAACCGGTCGATCACGCTTGCCTTGCCGTCCAGGTGCTGCTTGCCGAGCATCCCGGCCCAGACCAGACCGGAGACCAGCGCGATGGCGGCAACCCAGCGCGGCAGCGCCGACGTCATCGCCCGAAGCGGTTCAGCAGATCTGTAACGCGCTGTGCGCCCCATTCGCGCACCACCAAAGGTTCACCCGGGGCAACGTCGACCCCGAATCCGGGGCCGAGAACGACGGTGTCGCTGCCGTCGGTGCGCGAGACCGCAACCTCGCCTTCGGCGACGAAGATTGCGGTCTTGCCGCCTTCGACATCGACGGCATACTCCGTTCCGCGAACGGCGGCGATCGCGTGCGGCGTGCGGATCTGGAACGGGCCGCTGCCCGGTTCAACCTCGATCAGGACCGCGTCTGAGGACACCTCGACGTCGGTTGGCCGACCATCGGGCGCGGCCGTCACGATGCCGAGCGCAGTTGCGGCTTCCGCTTCGATGACAAGGCCGCCCGGACATTGATAGGCGATCCGGGGCGGGTCGCTAAGGTCGGTTGCGGTACATCCCGCAAGCGTTTGCGCCGCCGCGACGTGAGGCAACACGATGACCAGAAGCGAGAGCAACGCTGGCAGAACGAAGTTTCTCATTGTCACCTCTTCGGAAAGTGCTTTTCAAACGGGCTCGATTGGTAGCATACCTGCATGTCGGTAGCAGACCGTGCTTAAAGTTGTAAGCAGCCAATTGCGTCAAATATAGGCAGAAGAGGTTAGAACATGGAAGCTGACCGCGAATTCGACAAGGAGAAGCTCCTCGGCAAGAGCTTCGTGTTCGAAGCGCTCGACGATCAGGCGCGCCACGAGCTGGCGGCTTTTGCCTATGTGAAACGCTTCAGGTCCGGGGACGTGATCTTCTCCATGGGTGATCCGGGCCAGAGCATGATGGCGATCGCCGAGGGCTCGGTCCGCGTCAGCATGCTGACCCCAAGTGCACGCGAAATCACGCTGAACGACCTGCAGGCCGGCGACGTTTTCGGCGAAATCGCCCTGCTGGATGGCGGCGAGCGTTCGGCCAGTGTCAAGGCGCTGACCAATTGCACTTTGATCGTTCTGGAAAGAAGATCTCTGCTCGATGTTCTCAGCCGCAACCCCGAGCTTTCCATTCACCTCATCGAGCTGTTGTGCCAGCGGGTGCGCCGCTCCGACGAACGCATGATCGAGATCGCGTTTCTGGATCTGCCCGCGCGCCTGGCAAAACTCGTCATCCGGTTGACCGAGGCCGCTCCGGGGTCGCCGGAAAAACCGTTGAAGAAACTGTCCCAGTCCCAGTCAGAGCTGGCGGGCATGATCGGCAATACCCGCGAAAACGTGAACCGTTGCCTCAGAAGATGGCAGAAGGCGGAGCTGGTCACGCTGCGCGACGGCTGGCTGATCATCGACAAGCGCGAGGCCCTGGAGGACCTTGCAGAGGGTGACTGACCGCCATCCGGACCGGTCTCCGCAGGGATGAAACACGGCGGTGCTCCGGTGTCCGGAGCATCTGGCACACACTGTGCCATGCCGCCGGCCTGCCGAAGAATTTGGTATGGCAGGACTTTTCTGTATACAGGCCTGCGTTCAAATTTGTATATTCTTGCGTGGCAAGTTCACTGAGTGGGAAGGAACACCCGTTGACAGCTCAGCGCGGCGGCAAGACCGTCTATGGTGCGAATGTTGGAATTCTGATGTTGGAAACGCGCTTCCCGCGCATTCCCGGCGATATGGGCAACGCCCTGACCTGGCCGTTTCCGGTTCAGTACCGGGTGGTCCGCGGGGCCTCGCCGGACCTCGTGGTCAGGTCCGACGCGCGCCCGCTCCTCGACGTCTTCATTGCAGCGGCAAGGGACCTTGTCGCCAGCGGCTGCGACGGCATCACGACGAATTGCGGTTTCCTGTCGATCCTTCAGGATCAGCTGGCCCGGGAAATTGACGTGCCTCTGGCGACCTCTTCGCTGATGCAGGTTCCCATGGTCCAGTCGACGCTCGCCCCGGGAAAGCGGGTCGGCATCCTGACGATTTCCAGCCAGACGCTGACACCGGATCATCTGGCGGCAGCACATGTTCCGCTGGATACACCTGTTGTCGGGACCGAAGGGGGCAGGGTGTTTACGAGGGACATTCTCGGCGATGCGCCTGAAATCGACTTTGCCGCTTGCCGCGAGGACATGCGCGACGCGGCCCGGGAACTCGTTGCCAGACATGAGGACATCGGGGCCATCGTCCTGGAATGCACCAACATGGTGCCCTACGCCGCCGATATCCGCCGGCTGACCGGCCTGCCTGTCTATTCCATCTACAATTACGTGCTCTGGTTCCAGCAGAGCCTTGCCCCGGCACGGTTCCCGGAAGAGCTGGACGATCCGCGCTGGGGGTGAAGGCCCAAGTGCCAGAGCCGTTCGTAAGCGCCCGGCAGTTTGAAAGCGGGCGGTGAGCCTGCCGGCCTAGAAACTCGGCACGTAGAGCTGTGAATAGGCGAGACGGACAAGGTCTATGGTCTCGCCGCTGCGCCGTTCAATGTGGCTGCGCAAGGCCTTAACGGCTGTGTCCGTATCTCTTTTCTTCACCGCGTCGACGATCTTGCGATGCGCCGGCAGGGACGGATCCAGCTGCTCACCGTCCTGCATCTGGTCGCGGATCTGCCGGAAGTTGACCAGACGCACGTAGCGGATGCGTTCGTTCAGGTTGCTGAGCAGGCGCACCAGTTCGCCATTGCCGGAAAGCGCGGTCAGCCGCAGGTGGAACTCCTCGTCCTGCTGCAGCACCTCGGTGAGGTCGGTGCATGTGAAATAGGTCTTTTCGAACTCGTCGAGATAGTCGCAAAGGCCCTGGATCTGATCGTCGCTGGCATTCTCGATGCCACGGATCAGGCCTTCGGTCTCAATGGCGCAGCGTGCCTGGTAGAGCTCCAGTACCTTGGCCGGTTCCAGCGGGCGGCAGAAAAACCCCTGTCCTTTCGCGAGCGTCAGGAACCCTTCGGCGACGAGGCGGTTGAGCGCTTCGCGCAAGGGTGTGCGGCTGGCGCCAAGCCGGGTCGTCAGAGCGGATTCATTGATGCGCTCACCCGGCTTGAAGTCGAAATTGATCGCCATGTCGCGCAGCGTCTCGTAGACGCGGTCAACGCTGCTGAGGCGCTGTGTCATTGTGGTCCTGCCGTGCACATTTGTTCGTCCGTTCCCTGATAGATCAAAAACCGCCCTTTGTGAACATTTGCGCCTTCACATTTGCCTACAGAGCTGTATACAATATTGAGTGCAGTTGAAATAGCCCGCCTGAAAGGCGTCTTGTCTGGGGGAAATGGTGCAAAACAGTTTGAACGGCGCTGAGGCGATGGTGCGGTCCCTGGAGGCCCACGGTGTGCGCCACATCTTTGGCCTATGCGGCGACACCACGCTGCCGTTCTACGACGCCATGCACAATCTTGACCACGGCATCACCCACGTCCTGACTCGAGACGAGCGCAGCGCGGCCTATATGGCGGATGCCTATGCGCGCGTCACCGGGCGCGTCGGCGTGTGCGAGGGTCCTTCGGGAGGCGGCGCCACCTATATTCTGCCCGGACTGATCGAGGCCAATGAAAGCTCCTACGCGGTTCTGTCGATCACCACCGACATATCGGTCGGGTCCTACGGCAAGTATCCGTTGACGGAGGTCGATCAGGAGGCGCTGATGCGGCCTCTCACCAAGTTCAACACGGTCATCCGGCGCGCCGATCACATCCCGCGCATGGTGCGGCAGGCCTTCCGCGCCATGACGACCGGCCGTCCGGGCTCTTCGCATCTCGGGCTGCCCTACGACATTCAGTACGATCCGGTCCCGGCCGACGATATCTGGGCCGACGCCAGGCTCGCCACCTTTCCATCCTACCGCGCCGCGCCGGAACCAGGCGCCGCCGAGGCGGCCGTCGAGGCCATCCTGACGGCAAAGTCTCCGCTGATCGTCTGCGGCGGCGGCGTCGTGATCGCGGGTGCGATGGATGAACTGGACCGGTTTGCCAGCCGCCTGGATCTTGCCGTGGCGACCTCCATTTCCGGCAAGGGATCTCTTGCCGATACCCATCCGCTCTCGCTCGGCGTGGTCGGATCGAACGGAGGAACGGACGAAACCTGGGAGATGATGGAAGCCGCAGATCTCGTGATCTTCATGGGCTGCCGCGCCGGGTCGACAACGACCTCCCGCTGGGAGGCGCCGAAACCGGGTCAGCGCATCGTGCATTTCGACAGCGACCCGATGACGATCGGTGCGAACTATCCGACCGAGGTCGGTGTGGTCGCGGATCTGAAGCTTGCCTTGAGCGAAGTCAACGCCTGTCTTGACGCGCGCGAAGGCGCGCTTCCGTGCTTCGGCGGAGCGGCGACCGTCGCCGATATCAAGGAACGCAAGTTCGCAAAGTTCCAGGCGCTGGTTCAAAGCGATGCAGACCTGATCATCCCCGAACAAATCATTGACACCTTGAACAAAACCCTTCCTCATGATGCGATCGTGGTTTCGGATCCTGGAACAAGCTGCCCCTATTACAATGCCTATTCGCAGCAACAGCACGCTGGCCGTCAGTACATCACCAACCGTGCCCACGGCGCGCTGGGCTATTCCCTTTCGGCTGCGCTCGGTGCCTGGTACGGGCGGCCGGACAGGAAGGTCGTCGCCATGATGGGGGACGGGTCTTTCGCTTTTGCCTGCGGCGAGCTGGAAACGGTCCTCCGGTCCGGGGCGCCGATCACCTATGTCGTCTTTTCCAATTCCGCCTTCGGCTGGATCAAGGCGAGCCAGTATGCCGACTGTGACAAGCGCTACTACAATGTCGATTTCAATCGCACCGATCAGGCCGCCGTTGCCGCGGCTTTCGGCTTGAAGACCTGGAAGGTCGAAAAGGCCGAGGATCTGGAAGCCGTCATGAAAGAAGCGATCGGCCATGACGGGCCGACGCTCGTCGACGTGATCTGTCAGCCACTCGAGGAAGCTGCCGCCCCGGTGCGGCGCTGGATGGGGTAACGGATGGGTCCGGCTGCGTCTCCCCATGTCGTTGTGATCGGTGCCGGCGTTGTCGGCGTTTCCACGGCGATCTGGCTGCGCCGGGCCGGGATCAGCGTCACCATCGTGGATCGTGTCGAAGCGGGCACATCCGCATCGACCTCCTACGGCAATGCCGGGGTTCTGGCGGCCTGTTCCGTTGCACCCGTCACGGCACCGGGCCTGGTGCGCAAAGCCCCCCGGATGCTGGTCAATCCGGATTTTCCGCTGTTCCTGCGCTGGTCCTATCTGCCGAAACTGACGCCCTGGCTGCTGAAATACCTGTCGCATGCTAATGACAGCGACACCCGCCGCATTTCCGAGGGCCTCGCACCAATCCTTTATGATTCCCCGTCGCAGCACGATGCGTTGGCCAAGGGGACTGCTGCCGCGGACTGGCTGGTTCATTCCGACTACAGCTTCGTCTATCCCTCGCGGGCCGCGTTCGAGGCGGACGCATACACATGGATGATCCGGCGGATGGCCGGTTTCGAGCCGGACATACTCGAAGGCGATGCGGTTCGCGAATTTGAACCGAACCTTTCCGAGGACATGCAGCTCCTGGCGGTCATGCACGATCACGGCTTTGTTCGCGATCCGGGCCGTTATGTTGCAGCGCTGGCAGAGGAAGCGAAGAAACTGGGTGCCGACTTCGTCCAGGCCGAGGTAAAGGATTTCACCTTCGCCGATGGCCGGGTGACAAAGGTCATCACGGATGACGATGATATCGACTGCACCCAGGTTGTTCTGGCGACCGGGGTCTGGTCCGGCGCACTGGCAAAGAAGCTCGGCCTTGCCGTGCCGCTGGAATCCGAACGCGGCTACCACATCGTGTTGCGGGATGCCGAAAACGGACCGTCGACACCGATGATGGTGACCACGGGCAAGTTCGTCGCGACCCCGATGAAGGCCGGACTGAGATGCTCCGGTGTTGTTGAATTCGGCGGATTGGAGGCACCTGCCTCCAAGGCACCGCTTGACCTTCTGCGCAGGACGGTTGCGCAGACATTTCCGAAATTGACGTTCGAAAAGGAAGAGAGCTGGCTTGGTCATCGCCCGGCTCCTTCCGACAGTTTGCCACTGATCGGAGAAATCGGGGCATCTGGCGTCTTTGCCGGCTTTGGGCACCATCATGTCGGCCTCACGGCCGGTCCCAAGACCGGGCGCATTCTGGCGGGGCTCATTTCGGGAGACCGCCAGAATATTGACCTGTCTGCCTACAATCCTCAGCGGTTCTAGGCCGGCAATACGCAAGCAGCGTGCCCCGCACGGGCGGGGCATGAGGGGACAAAAAAACGAGGAGGTTCTCCATGTCCGGAATAACGAAAATCCTTATGGCCGGCGTTGCCGTTTCCACATTGGCGGCAGGCTCCGTTTCCGCTGAAACATGGGATATGCCCATGGCGTATGCAGCGACCAACTTTCATTCCGCAACCGGCGAGAAATTTGCCGAATGCGTGACCCTCGGCACCGGCGGTGCCCTTGAAATCAAGACCCATCCCGGCGGCTCCCTTTATTCGGGTGCCGAGATCAAGCGTGCGATCCAGACCGGACAGGTTCCGATCGGCGAGCGTCTGCTGTCGGGTCACCAGAACGAGAATGCGATCTTCGGCTTCGATTCCGTGCCGTTCCTTGCAACATCCTTCGAGGATTCCGAAAAGCTCTGGGAAGTGGCGAAAGAGCCTCTGACCGAGATTTTAAAGGAACAGAACCTTCATCTGCTTTACTCCGTGCCGTGGCCGGCGCAGGGCCTTTACTTCGACCGTGAGGTGAACTCCCTGGAAGACGTCAAGGGCCTGAAGTTCCGCACCTACAACAACGCCAGCGCGCGCATGGCGGAGCTAGCCGGCATGCAGCCGGTCCAGATCGAGGCAGCTGAAATCAGCCAGGCCTTTGCCACTGGCGTCGCCCAGGGCATGGTGTCCTCCGGATCCACCGGCTACGACCGGAAGATCTGGGAAAGCCTGTCCCACTATTACGCTGCCGACGCCTGGTTGCCGCGCAACTACGTCATGGTCAACATGGACAGCTGGAACGCGCTGGACGACACCACCAAGAACGTCATCAATGGCTGTGCGGCGATGGCGGAATATGCCGGAGACTGGCGGTCTATCCAGTACAACGAGTTCACTGTCAACGAGCTCGGCAAGAACGGCATGACCACGGGCCGCGTGAGCGACACCATGGCCGAGGAACTGCGCGCGATCGGTGAGACCATGACGGGAGAATGGCTTGAGACCGCTGGTGACCAGGGCAAGGCCATCGTCGATGCATTCAAGGCAAAACAATAGTCTACCCGCATGACAACATCTGCCCGGCGGTCTTCGCCGGGCACACTTGCCTTTGAAGGGGGACGGCGGTGGCTGTTTTCAAGCTCGTGCGCACCGGTCTTGATGCGCTTTACAAATTCGCCGGCTATCTGGCGGCAGTCTTTCTGATCCTGATCCTCTTCTTCGTGGCCTCGCAAATGGTCGCAAGGTGGGGTGGCGGGATCATCACCGGCGCGCCTGACTTCACGGGTTACTGTATGGCGGCGGCGTCTTTCCTGGCCTTGCCCTACGCCTTGAACAGCGGCAGCCACATTCGCGTCAACCTGTTGCTGACCGCTCTCGGGCGTTACCGTAAATTCGGTGAGATCTGGTGCTGGGCAATCGCCAGTTATCTGACCTATCTGTTCGCACGCTACGCCATCAAGTTCACCTACGAAAGCTACCGCTTCAACGAAATCAGCCAGGGCCATGATGCCTGGCCGATCTGGATACCGCAGATGTCCATGGCCATCGGTACGGTGCTGCTTGCCATCTGCGCCTTCGACAATCTTGTGACAACGCTGTTCACGGGCCGGGACAACATTCATGTCCCCGGCGAGAAAGCGCAGGGGGAATAAGACATGGAAGAGATCTACCTCGTTCTCATATTCCTGTTCGTCCTGTTCCTGCTTCTGGGGACGGGCGTCTGGGTCGGGCTCGCCCTGTTCGGTGTTGCCTATCTCGGACTGGAAATGTTCACCTCGCGCCCGGCCGGTGACGCCATGCTGACGCGCATCTGGACCGGTTCGTCCAGTTGGACTCTGACGGCTCTGCCCCTCTTCATCTGGATGGGCGAGATTCTGTTCCGAAGTCGATTGTCGCAGGACATGTTCCGTGGCCTCAGTCCGTGGATGCAACGCCTTCCGGGCGGCCTTGTCCATGTCAACATCGTCGGCTGCACGATCTTTGCCGCCGTATCGGGCTCGTCCGCGGCCACGCTGACCACCGTCGGCAAGATGTCCATTCCCGAGCTGCGCAAGCGCGGCTATCCCGAATACATGACGATCGGGACGCTGACCGGCGCGGCAACGCTTGGGCTTATGATCCCTCCCTCGTTGACGCTGATTGTTTATGGCGTTGCCGTCGAGCAGTCGATTTCCAAGCTGTTCATGGCCGGTATTCTGCCGGGTATCGTTCTTGCCGGCATGTTCATGGCCTATGTTGCGGGCTGGTCATTCCTGCGGCCGGCTGAAGTGCCGAAGATTGCCAACCGCATGAGCTTTTCCGAGAAGCTGCGCGAAAGCCGGTTTCTGATCCCGATTATCCTGCTTATCCTGGTTGTCATCGGCTCCATGTATGGCGGCTGGGCAACGGCAACCGAAGCGGCTTCCATCGGCGTCATCGGGGCATTCATTCTGGCGGCGGCACAAGGCTCGCTCAACAGGAAGACCTTCATCGACAGCCTTCTCGGCGCCACCAAGACTTCGGCAATGATCGCGCTGATCCTGATGGGAGCGACGGCGCTGACGCTCGCAATGGGCTTTACCGGATTGCCGCGCGCCCTGGCGGAATTCATCGAGAGCCTTCAGCTTTCGCAATTCTCGCTGCTGATGGCATTGATGTTGTTCTACATTGTCCTCGGCATGTTTCTCGACGGGATTTCATCGGTCGTGCTGACGATGGCGATCGTTCAGGAAATGGTCATTGGGGCTGGAATTGACCTGATCTGGTTCGGCATCTTCATCGTGATCGTGGTTGAGATGGCCCAGATCACGCCCCCGATCGGCTTCAACCTGTTCGTCATGCAGGGGATCACCAATCACGAAATGGGCTACATCGCAAAGACCGCAATCCCGCTGTTCCTGATCATGGTGCTCATGGTCTTCGTGATGATCTTCGTCCCCGAGCTGGCAACATTCCTGCCGGACAACATGCGCGGTCCCCGGGGATGACATTTGCCGGAGACGGTCAGGCATCGTCTCCGGCGCAAACGGGAACATCTTTCATGAGGGTGTCGTCATGGCAAATGTAAAGATCATCGCCGCGGTCGATCTGCACCATAGGGAGGCCGATGCCTGTGTTGTTCAGGAAGCCATCATGCTGGCACAAAGCCATGACGCAGGTGTCGAACTGGTTTTCGTGATCCCGGATCAACAAAATACCTATGTTCAGGCTTACATCCCCGATGACATGCGCGACCAGGTGGAAACGGATGCCCGCAAGGATCTGGCAGCCTATGCGGACGGATTTGACTGGAAGTCCGTTCACCACACGACGGAAGTCCTGCGTGGCGTCGTCTATGAAAAGCTGATCGAACACGCGGATGAACTGTCAGCCCGCTTCATCGTCATCGGCGCAAACCGGCCGAGCGTGAAGGACCTCTTCATCGGACCGAACGCGGCCCGCGTTTCGCGCTTTGCGTCTTGCTGCGTTCTGGTTGTGCGCCCCGAATAGCCGGACAGGCCACCGGCATCATCAAGCCTCACCGGGAGACATGCGTGAGCGACCACAAAATTCAAACCGTTCGGGTTCACCGGATCAACATTCCCGCCAAAGCCGTCCACTCGCATGGCAGCGGTGATGTTGCCGGGATCAATGTCGCAATCCTGGAACTGATCACCGACACCGGTCTCACCGGCTGGGGTGAGGCCTCGCCCTGGCCCGTTTTTACCGGCACCGCCGAAGGGTGTGCCGCAGCTCTTCATGTGCACCTGCGCCCCCACATGATCGGCCAGGATCCGGTGCAGGTCGAAAAGCACATGTCGATGGCGGACAAGGTGGTCGTCGGTCACCCGGAAGCCAAGGCGGCGCTTGAAATGGCGCTGCTGGACATCACCGGCCAGATCTCCGGGCTCTCTGTCTGCGAACTCGTCGGCGGCCGGATGCGCGACGACATGGGAATGAGTTTTTCCATCGCGAACCCGGACTTCGACAAGGATCTGGAAGACGTCGCGGCCATGTGGGAAGACGGGGTCAGGATCTTCAAGTTCAAGACGGGGTTTTCGGATCATCGCTTCGATCTCATGCGGCTGGAGAAGATGCGGCAGATCTATGGCGAGGAGGCCGATCTCCGCATCGACTACAATCAGGGCCTGCCTGCCTATGATGCCGTGCGCCGGGTGCGCGACCTGGAAGCTTTCCGGCCGACCTTCGTGGAACAGCCGGTCAAGATGCACGAGCGCGAGGTCATGGCGCATATCACGCAGGTGATCGACGCGCCGATCATGGCCGATGAGAGCGTCTTCGATCCGAAGGGCGCGCTTTATGCGGCACAAATCCGCATGGCTGACATCTTTTCACTGAAGATCATGAAGTCGGGTGGCATCCGCCGCGCGCTTGAAGTTGCGGCGATTGCGCGAGCTGCCGGGGTTGAGGTCTATGGCGGCTGCATGTTCGAGACCGGTCTAGCACACACCGCCGGGGCGCATCTCATGGCGGCCGTGCCGGACCTGATCCTTCAGTGTGAATTCTACATGTCGACCTACTACGCCGAAGACGACATCCTGACGGAACCGTTTCCGGTCAGGAGCGGGCGGGTGCATGTGCCGACAGGACCCGGTCTCGGCGTGACGGTCGATCCGGAGAAGCTTGAAAAATACGCGGTTACCGATGTGCTTGAGTGAGTGATCGCGACCGACTGACGGCCCTATTGCCCCTACCCCTAACCCCTCCCCCATCTGGGAGAGGGGAACTCCGTTGCACCGGAAAGTCATTCTGAAATCTGCTAAGAGCTTCTTTGAAGTGTCTGCCGCTCACGTCATGCGCAGCCTCGTTCCCCTCTCCCGTTTGGGGGAGGGGTTAGGGGTGTCGAAGCGGCTCGTCGTGCAATCCAACTCCGACACGTAATCGGAAGCCGGAAGCCGGAAGCCGGAAGCCGGAAGCCGGAAGCTGGAAGCATGGCATGCTACCGCGCTGCTACCGATCCCTTGTAATGACGTTGCCGCTATGTCGCCGTCTTGCTCGTTGCTTCCGCCCAGGTCTGGTAGTCGAGTTCGGCGGCCTCGATCGCCTTCCCGTTCACGAGCCGCCTGAGAAAGGCGATGCTGACGGCCCGCGACCGGCTGTTGTAGATCGCGGCCCCGTCGGGGTCGCGATCCGTGTCCTGATCGAGCCCGAGTTTTTCGTAAAGGGCCTGCAGCCGGCTTTGCACGCTGCGCAGCGAGATACCGCGCCGCCTTGAAATCGTTCTGTCCGTCAGTCCGAGCGCAATGTCGATCAGGACTTCGTATTCGGCGTCGGTGAGACCCTGCAACCGGTCATCGGCCCGCTGCTGAACACCGCGCACCGTCCTGTCGATGATGCACTGCTCTTCGACAAAGACGCCCTGAAGGGCCAGTTTCAGGCGGTCTTCGGAAGCGGATTTGAGAATATAGCCGTAGGAAGCGCCCGGCGGCACGATCCGGGAGATCCCCCGGACATAAGCCTCGTCTGCATAGTTGGACCAGAACAGGATGCGTGTTTCCGGCTCCTGCCGCCAGATGGCGCGTGCCGCCTCGACCCCGGTCCTGTTCGGCATCTGCAGATCCATCACGATCGCATCCGGCCGGTGCTTGGCGGCAAGCGCGATGCCCTCGTCTCCGTTCTGTGCCTCGGTCAGTTCTGTCACATCCGGCAGTTCCCGTTCCACGACCTCGCGCAGAAACGAGCGGTGCAGGACGTCGTCTTCAACTATCAAGATACGCATTGTTTTGAGTTTGTTCTGTCAGGGGGAATGAAGGCGGATCGCCGAGCGGAAGCGAGACGCGGACGCGGGTTCCCAAAAGGTCGTCACAGGGCTCGATTTCGAACTGCGCGGAAATCAGCGTTGCCCGCGTGCGCATGTTCTCAATGCCGCCGAAATGGTCGCTGTCGCCGCCTGTAAGGCCACACCCGTCATCGGATATTGCGAGGCTCAACACGCCGCCTGATTGCGTCAGAACAACTTGGATCCGGGTCGCTTCGGCATGTTTGATCGCGTTGTTGACCGCCTCCTGCGCGATCCGGAAGAGGGCGATCTGGTGAGTTTCCTGAAGCGCGTTGCCGGCCCCGCCGGTTTCGTCGGAGAACTCCACCGAGATCGGCCTTGCCTGTGAGGCCACGGCGCGTTCGAGCAGGGCTTCGATCCCCTGTTCGAAGCCGAACAGTTTCAGGACGCTTGGCCGTGCGTCTTCGATAATGCCTCTGAGTTCCTGAAGGCATCCTTCCAGCCGGTCGGTGAGCGTTGTCAGTGTGTCGCCCGGTATCTTCGGGGCCTGGCGGAGCCGGCGCAATTCATGGCTGAGCCGCGTCAGATCGGCCAGGGTCTGGTCGTGAAGATCCATCCCGATGCGCTGCCGTTCGAGTTCGAGTGCTTCCGTCAGGCGCAGCGCACCGGCCCGCAGGCCTTCCGCATGTGCATGGATCTCCGCCTGCCGGATGGCGGCCTTGCGGGCGCGTTCCCCCTGGTTCAGGGCATGGATATAGGAGGACAGCAGATCGGCGACATACTGGGCGATCGTCACGTGGCTGTCTTCATAGATCCCGCGTGCATGGCAGGAATAGGACAGCGCGCCGATCACCTTGCCCTCCACTTGCAGGGGCACGTGCAGACGGCTGCGCAGGCGGGCGTCGAAGATCGGGTCGCTGAAGGCACCGTCAAAATGAAAACGCTCGTCCAGCTGGGCGTCGGCGGTCAGAATGAAGTCTTCCTCCCCGCGCAGGATGCTGCGGATCGGGCTGACGGAGATCGGAACCGGTTCTGGCGCATCGCCCCATCCCGTATGCAGCCGTGCCTCGTAGGCGACGTGCATGTCGCGTTCGCCGGTAAGAATACAGACGTCGATATGATCGTGGGGCAGAAAATAACCGACCTCTTCTGACACCTTCTGGATCAGCGACTGAAAATCCAATTGTCCGGCCACTGCCCGTGAGATCAGCAGAAACCGCTGCAGCATGGCCTCGGTGCTAATGGCGTTTGCTCCGGTATGTGTTTTTTCTTCACTCAAGAATACCGGTCTCCGGATTTTCTCTCCTGCGCCATTTCCGCTTTGTCGCCGTTGAAACCTGCATCCAAGGCTGCGGGTTCCCGCAAGAGGTTTGTCGAAACTACAGCATACAATGTGCGGGCGGCATGGAAAGCTCCCTGAACAACAAAGCAATTGCTGCCGGATCGGAACATCGAAACCGGCGGCTCAGGGAGACAGCGTCCATTGCATGATGGGGTCGAAATTGCGTGCGAACGCATGCGGGATCTTGTGATTCCGATCTGCGGTCTGGAGCGCCTGTTCCAAAACTGCCTGTGGGCGGAAGGCCCGGCCTATTTTGCCGCGACGGACTGCGTCGTCTGGTCGGACATTCCCAACAACAGGATCCTGCAATGGGTCGAGGGGCTGGGAACGCGGCCTCTGACGACAGCATCCAACCACGCCAACGGCAATACGATCGACCGCGAAGGCCGGCTGGTCAGCTGCGAGCACAAGACGCGCGCGGTGACACGGCGCGAACACGACGGGTCGCGGACGGTGCTGGCGACACATTTCGATGGCAAACGGCTGAATTCGCCGAACGATGTCGTGGTAAAATCCGACGGCTCGATCTGGTTCACGGATCCGACCTACGGCATCCTGACGGATTATGAAGGCGACCGTGCCGAGCCTGAACAGGACGGCTGTTTCGTCTATCGGCTTGACCCTGAAACGGCCGAGGTCGAGCCCGTCGTAAAGACCATGGTGAAGCCCAACGGGCTGGCGTTTTCGCTTGACGAAAAACGGCTCTACGTGTCGGACACCGGCGTCTCGCATCTCGCCGGAGGGCCGCATCATATCAAGGCATTCGAGCTCGATGCCGCCGGCCGGCCGGAGAGCGAGAGCGTTTTCGCCGAAATCTCACCGGGGGTACCCGACGGCTTCAGGCTGGATGAATTCGGCAACATCTGGACCAGCTCCGGCAATGGCGTCCAGGTGTTCGCCCCGGACGGCTCTTATCTCGGGCGCATCGTCGTTCCCGAAGCCGTCGCAAACCTGACATTCGGCGGTGCGAAGAACAATCGCCTGTTCATTACTGCAACGACGTCCCTCTACGCGATTTATGTCGGCGTTCGGGGGGCAACCAGGAGGAAATCTTTCTGACTAACCGGAATTAAGGACTGATGATTGGGAGGAAATCATGAGAATACGTCAATCGATACTTCTTGCGACCACCGCTTTGGCCCTGACGGTCGCGGCCGTGCAGCCATCTGTGGCTGACACGTCCGACAAGCGGATCGCGCTTTCGAACAATTACGCCGGCAACAGCTGGCGCCAGGCCATGCTCAAGTCCTGGGGCAAGAACGCCGAGCAGGCGGTCAGCTCCGGTACGGTCGCTGCCGCTGACGCCTTTACCACCGCCGAGAACCAGGCGACGGAACAAGCCGCTCAGATCCAGAACCTGATCCTGCAGGGCTATGATGCCATCGTCATCAATGCGGCTTCACCGACGGCACTCAATGGTGCTGTGAAGGAAGCCTGCGATGCCGGTATCGTCGTCGTCTCGTTTGACGGTGTCGTTACCGAACCCTGCGCGTGGCGCATCGCGGTCGACTTCAAGAAAATGGGTGAGATCCAGGTTGACTATCTGTCCGGCCGGCTGCCGGATGGTGGCGAGCTTCTGGAAATTCGCGGCCTTGCCGGTGTCTTCGTCGACGATGAAATCCACTCCGGCATCGAGGCAGGCGTTGCCAACCACGACAAGTTCAACGTTGCCGGTTCCGTGCACGGCGAGTGGACACAGACCGTCGCCCAGAAGGCGGTTGCCGGTATCCTGCCGAGCATGCCGGACATCGTTGCGGTGGTGACCCAGGGCGGCGATGGCTACGGCGCGGCGCAGGCGTTTTCCGCTGCCGGCCGGCCGACGCCGATCATCATCATGGGCAACCGTCATGACGAGCTGACCTGGTGGAAGGAACAGAAAGACGCGAACGGCTATGAAACCATGTCCGTGTCCATCGCGCCGGGCGTTTCGACACTGGCCTTTTGGGTTGCGCAGCAGATCCTTGACGGACAGGATGTTCCCAAGGAACTGATCGTGCCTTTCCTGCAGATCGACCAGGCGGACCTTGAAGAGGGTCTGGCCAACACGGAGCCGGGCGGCGTCTCCAACGTCGAGTACTCTCTCGACGACGCCAAGGCTTATCTGGAAAGCGTGAAGTAAGGCGTGCCGGTACCGTCCGTTCGATTTCCGGAGGAGCAATGACGACGGAAACTGTGAGCCCTTTGATTTCCCTGACCGGAATTCAGAAGGTCTTCGGGGCGGTACAGGCCCTGAGCGGTGTGGATCTGAACATCCACACCGGCGAGTGTCTCGGACTTGTCGGCCACAACGGTGCCGGCAAGTCCACCTTGATGAACATTCTGGCCGGGACCCTGGAGGCGAGCGGCGGCAGCCTGTCGATCGCCGGCAGGGATCTTGGCCAGGGCTATGCCGTGCAGGATGCCGGCAGACTCGGCATCCGCTGTGTCTTCCAGGAACTGTCGCTCTGTCCCAACCTGTCG
>JBCBUA010000091.1:0-18561 GCA_039818365.1 Pseudomonadota bacterium | reverse complement strand
CGGTCCGCGACCGTCATGGCCTCCTCCTGATCGTGGGTGACGATCAGGAAGGTCATCTTCAGGTCCTCCTGCAGCGCCATCAGCTCGAACTGGGTTTCCTCGCGCAGCTTCCTGTCGAGCGCGCCGAGCGGCTCGTCGAGCAGCAGAACCTTGGGGCGTTTTGCAAGCGACCTTGCAAGCGCAACGCGTTGCCGCTGCCCGCCGGAGAGCTGGTGCGGCTTGCGCTTGGCGAATTGTTCCAGCTTGGTCAGGCGCAGCATCTCGGCGACCCGGGCCTCGATCTCCTGTGCTGGCATGTTGTCCTGCTTCAGTCCGAAGGCGATGTTCTTTTCCACGTTCATGTGCGGAAACAATGCGTAGGACTGGAACATCATGTTGGAGGGCCGGCGATAGGGCGGAATGCCGGCAAGGTCCTGGCCGTCCAGAAAGATCTGCCCGGACGTCGGTGTCTCGAAGCCGGCCAGCATGCGCATGAGCGTTGTCTTGCCGCAGCCGGAGCCGCCGAGAAGGGCAAAGAATTCCTTTTCATAAATGTTCAGGGACAGGTTGTTTACGGCCGTGAAGTCACCGAATTTCTTGGTAACGTTCCGAAATTCGATGAAGGGCGGATGATCCGGGCTCTCCCACGGACTGAACTCCCTGCGCACCGGTCCCATCGATTTTTTCGCCACGACAATCCCTCACCCCTAAGAGACTTGAACAAAAGAAAAAACCAGGCCCGGGTGGCGGGCCTGGTTTCTGTTTATCGCGCTACTGGCCGCTTTTTACCGCTGTCCAGGTGCGGGTCACGATCCGCTGCACCTTCGGCGGATAAGGCGTGGTGGTGTAGAGGTTGCTCACCGTTTCCTCATCCGGGTAGATCGCCGTGTCACCAATCACGTCCTCATTGAGGAGCTCCTTGGACGCTTCGTTGCCGTTGGCGTAGTAGACGTAGTTGGAGGCCTTTGCCATGACGTCCGGCCGCATGATGTAGTTGAGGAACTCATGCGCCTCTTCCATGTTCGGCGCATCGGCGGGGATCGCCATCTGGTCGAACCACATCTGCGCGCCTTCCTTCGGAATGACGTATTCGACAGTGACGCCGTTGTCGGCTTCCGCGGCGCGGTCGCGTGCCTGCAGAACGTCACCGGACCAGCCAACGGCAACACAGATGTCACCATTCGCAAGCGCGTTGATGTACTCGGAAGAATGATACTTCTGGATGCTCGGGCGAATTGACTTCAAGAGCTCGCCCGCCTGCTCGATCTCACCGCGGTCCTTGCTGTCCGGATCAAGGCCGAGATAGTTCAGCGCGGCCGGGATCATCTCGGTCGGCGCGTCCAGCATGAAGACGCCGCAGTCTTTCAGCTTTTCGATGTTTTCCGGCTTGAACAGAAGGTCCCAGCTGTCGACCGGTGCGTCTTCGCCGAGCGCTTCCTTCACCTTTTCGACATTGTAGCCGATCCCGGTCGTGCCCCACATGTAGTTGATGGAATAGGCATTGCCCGGGTCGTATTTCTCAACGCGCTCCTCAATGTCCTTCCACATGTTCGACAGGTTGGACAGCTTGGACTTGTCAAGCTCGGTGAACGCACCGGCCTGGATCTGGCGGGAGAGGAAGGTGCCCGTCGGAACCACCACGTCATATCCCGTACCACCAGCCAGAAGCTTGGTTTCAAGAACCTCGTTGCTGTCAAAGACGTCATAGACGACCTTGATCCCGGTTTCCTTGGTAAAGTCTTCCAGGATGGATTCATCAATATAGTCGGACCAGTTATAGACGTTCACGGTCCGGTCCTGAGCGTTGGCAATGCCGCTCAGCAGGCTGAGAGCGGCGACCCCGGTCAACAAAGTCTTCACAGTCATTTAGAACTCCCCTTCAGAGTTTCAGCGACGGCCGTTTTCGGCCTTGTTCCTGATTGTAAACGGACATTTCCGTTTCGTTCATTGTTCTCGTTCGAACATTGGCGACGCGCCGGTTGTTTGTCCAGCGTCGATTTTGGGCACAGGTTGCATCAAAGATAGGTTTGCCGTTCCAGCGAGGATATCTCCCGCCCGAATTCGTTCAGTTCTTCCCGCTTTATCTCCGTCAGCACCTTGTGCATTTCGGCCCCCACGGCCCGTTTCATAAGCTTCGACGCCTCGAAGGCATCAATGGCCTCGTCCATCCACGGCGTCAGGCGTTTCTTGCGCTTTTCATAGGCATTGCCGGTGACCGGAGCGGGCGGGTCCTTGCGCTGCTCCAGGCCTTCCAGCATGCCCGCCAGAATTCCGGTCAGCACGAGATAGGGATTGGCGTCCGCGCCGGCGATGCGGTGTTCCACGCGCGCGGCCTCCGGGCTGGAGGCCGGAACACGCAGCGCGACGGACCTGTTGTCATAGCCCCAGCAGATCGACGCCGGTGCGTAGGATCCCGGCTGCATCCGGCGGAAGCCGTTGAAGGTCGAGATGAACAACAGGAGCGCTTCCGGCATGGTCTTCAAGAGGCCGTTGATGGCATGGCCGAGACGCTCCGGCCCCTTGTCGGGGTCCGCGAACAGATTGCCGTTTCCGTCTTCCATCGAGACATGCACGTGCATGCCGTTGCCCGGCCATTCCACGAAGGGCTTGGCCATGAAGGACGCCTTGAGTTCATGCTTGCGGGCAACGCCGGCGACGAGCCGGCGCAACAGCACGACGTCATCGGCGGCCAGGAGCGGATTGCGGCGGTGATGCAGGTTCAGCTCGAACTGGCCGGGCGCGGCTTCGGAAACGGCAGCATCGGCCGGAATGCCCTGCGCTTCGCAGGCCTTGCGCAGATCATCGACCACCGGAAGCAGAGCCTCCAGGTCGGACAGCGCGTACATGTTCTGGCGCGCCGGCCCGAGATGGGTCGAGAACAACGGCTTGGGTTGCTCGGTCCAATCGCCGTCGCTTTCCTCGAACAGATAGAACTCCAGCTCGAAGGCGCAGGTCGCGGTGACCCCGAATTCGGATTTCAAGCGGTCGACCATGTTCTCCAGGACATGGCGCGGGTCGGCCAGAAACGGGTCTCCGTCACGGTCATACATGGACAACAGCACCTGCGCGGTCTTGCGCTCGGTCCAGGGCACCAGTTTCAGCGTTTCCGGGATCGGCCAGCAGACGCCGTCCTTGTCCCCCGTTTCCAGGTGCATGCCGGTCGCCTCCACTTCCCGTCCCCAGACATCAAGGCCGAAGAGGGAATAGGGAAAGGCGACCCCCTGCTCGAAAACCTTCTTCAGCGCCTTGCCGGGCAGCCACTTGCCCCGCAACACACCATTGGTGTCGGGCAGAACCACTTCAAGCGTGTCGAGATCGGAATGTTCGGCCAGAAAGGCGTCAAAATCCACCTTCCATCCGGGCTCGGCCGGATGTTCCAGAATCTGGTGGGGTAGTTCGTTCATCTAGAGTGCCAATCGCCCCTGCATTCAGGCAAAGTCGCCCGGCACATCGCTGCAACCCGGCTCTCAGCTTTCGTTTGCGTCCTTTTGAAAAATGTGATCACTTTCTGTAGGCCTGTCAAGGCAGATCGCATGTGTTGAGAATTTGTAATGGTTGGGAGACCCCGTTGGCTGCCCGGTATTCCGTTCTGACAAACAGTCCAGCAGGCAATGATGCCGACACGCCCACGACACGCGGGGCAACACGCGGACAGGTCGATGCCGCGATCCGTTCAGGCCTTTTGACCGGGCGCTTCATTCCAGGAAAGGCCGTGACGATCCGCGGACTTGCCTCTGAACTCGGCGTCAGTCCGATGCCGGTGCGCGAAGTTCTTCAAAGGCTTGCGGCCGAGAACGCACTGGAAGTCAAAAGCAATGGCCGGGTCCAGGTGCCGGATATGACGCCGGAGCGTTTTGAAGAGGTGCTTAAAGCCAGGCTTTTGCTGGAGCCGGAACTGGCGGAACGCGCGCTGTTCAGCCTTTCAAAGCAGGACATAAAGACCCTGACCGTCATCGATGACGAGATCGACGCCTGCATCGTCAGCGGCGATGCGGAAGCCTATATGCAGCTGAACCACGCCTTCCACTTTCACATCTACGCGGCGTCCGGCTCGCAGGTCCTGCTCCCGCTCATCGACAGTCTCTGGCTTCAGTTCGCGCCGTTCATGCGCACGGTGTACGGGCGTGTGGGAACGGTCAATCTCGTGGATCAACACAAAGAGGCCATCCGGGCGATCGAGCAAAAGGACGCGCCGGCGCTGCGGGACGCCATCTCCGGCGACATCACCGACGGAATGGGACTTCTGGGCAAAGAAATCCTCAAGAAGACCACAGGCGGTTGATCCGGTCTGCAGTCCGTGCCATTTTGTGATCACAAAATTTGCAGTACCTGTGAAACAGATCTCAGATAACTTGCATATTGCCAGTGTGGAAGACCTGACCCAGGCCGTCCGGCCAGACCCAGACAAGACCCCGGAGCTTTTCGTGAGTGATCAGACGCCGACCAACGCCCTCACCAACGCCGCCGACAGTTTGCGCGGGGTTCCCGACGGTGATGCCGCGCGCGAATGGTTGCATGCGCGCAACATCGAAGACATCGAATGCATCGTTCCCGACATAGCCGGTGTTGCCCGCGGCAAGATGATGCCGGTGGAGAAGTTTTTCTCCGGACCCGTCATGACCATGCCCGCATCCATCTTCGCGCAGACAATCTCCGGCGACTATCCGGACGACGACGAACGCTTCCAGCACAATCCGACCGACGGCGATCTCTATTTCCGTGCGGATTACAGCACGCTGACATCGGTTCCCTGGGAAAGCGATCCGACCGCCCAGCTCATCCACGATGCCTATACGCGCCAGGGTGCCCCCGTTGAGACCGCGCCCCGCAACGTTCTGAAACGCATCCTGAAACTCTACGAGGACAAAGGCTGGAAACCGGTCATCGCGCCGGAAATCGAGT
The DNA here is from genome assembly GCA_039818365.1 of Pseudomonadota bacterium. Classification (GTDB taxonomy): domain Bacteria; phylum Pseudomonadota; class Alphaproteobacteria; order Rhizobiales; family Stappiaceae; genus Roseibium. The sequence goes on along the minus strand of JBCBUA010000091.1, from coordinate 13,680 downwards.
TTTATCTGGTGCGTCCCAACACCGATCCGGACTACCCGCTCGAACCGCCGACGGGCCGCTCCGGCCGTCCCGAGGTTGGCCGGCAATCCTATTCCATTTCCGCCCTGAACGAGTTCGACGAACTCATCGACGATATCTACGACCTGTCCGAACAGCAGGGGCTGGAGATCGACACGCTGATCCACGAGGAAGGCGCGGCGCAAATGGAAATCAACCTGCGCCATGGCAATCCGCTCGCCCTGGCCGACCAGGTTTTCCTGTTCAAGCGCACCATCCGTGAAGCCGCGCTCAGGCACGACATGTATGCAACCTTCATGTCCAAGCCGATGTCGCACCAGCCCGGCTCTGCGATGCATATCCACCAGTCGGTGATCGACCGGGAAACGGGACAGAATATCTTCGCGGGCGAGAACGGCGAAGAAACCCCTGCGTTCCTTTCCTTCATCGCCGGGCACCAGGTTTACCTGCCCAAGGTGACCTGCATCATGGCCCCCTTCGTGAATTCCTACCGCCGGTTCTCGAAGACTTCGACGTCGCCGGTCAATGTCTACTGGGGTTACGACAACAGGACCGTCGGCCTGCGGGTCCCCTATTCCAGCCCGGAGGCGCGGCGGCTTGAGAACCGCATTCCCGGGTCCGACGCCAATCCTTATCTTTCGATCGCCGCCAGCCTTGCCTGCGGCTATCTCGGCATCGTCAATGAACTGAAGCCGGACGCGCCCCGGAGCGACGATTGCACGGAGCTGGCGAAATCACTGCCGCGCGGCCTGCCGGAAGCAGTTGCCCAGTTCGAGAATTCCGACGAGATGATCGAGGTGTTCGGCGAGACGTTCGTCGCCACCTACCGCGCCATCAAATACGAAGAATTCGAAACCTTCATGTCCGTGATCAGCGCCTGGGAGCGGGAATATCTCCTGCTCAACGTCTGATCCGTTCCCTTTTGCCCGGAGTTCATGCCATGACGGCCCATTCCAACATCTACCCGACAAAGGCTCTGCAGGAGATCGATGCCGCCCATCACTGGCATCCATTCTCGGACATGAAGTCCCTGAATGCCGAGGGTAGCCGCATCGTCACGTCGGCCGATGGCGTCTGGATCACGGATTCGGACGGCAAGAAGATCCTCGACGGAATGGCGGGCCTCTGGTGCGTGCAGGTCGGCCATGGGCGTACCGAGATCGCTGACGCCGTCAATCGGCAGATGAACGAGCTTGCCTATTACAATACCTTCTTCAAGACGACCCATCCCCCGGCAATCGCGCTTTCTGAAAAACTCGCGAAGCTCGCGCCCGATCACATCAACACCGTCTTCTACTGCTCGTCCGGGTCGGAAGCCAACGACACGGTTTTCCGGATGGTCCGCACTTACTGGGACAAGATGGGCAAGCCGGACAAGAAGGTGATCATCGGCCGCTGGAACGGTTATCACGGCTCAACCCTTGCCGGGACCAGCCTGGGCGGCATGAAGGCCATGCATGCCCAGGGCGATCTGCCGGTGGCGGGCGTCCACCACATCGATCAGCCCTACTGGTTCGGCGAAGGCCAGGACATGAGCCCCGAGGAATTCGGGCTCCATGCAGCGCGCAAGCTGGAAGAAGCGATTGACGAGATTGGCGAGGACAAGGTCGCCGCCTTCATTGCCGAGCCGATCCAGGGAGCGGGCGGCGTCATCATTCCGCCAGAGACCTACTGGCCGGAAGTGCGCCGGATCCTTGACGAACGCGAGATCCTGTTCGTCTCCGACGAAGTCATCTGCGGCTTCGGGCGCCTCGGCAAATGGTTCGGGTCGACCTATTTCGGCATGAAGCCGGACCTGATGCCGATCGCCAAGGGCCTGACATCCGGCTACCTGCCGATGGGCGGCGTGCTTGTCTCAGACCGCGTCGCGGAAGGCCTGATGAATGCCGGCGACGACTTCAATCATGGCTACACCTATTCTGGCCACCCCGTGTGTGCGGCAGCCGCGCTTGCCAATCTGGACATCATCGAACGCGAAGGCCTCGTGGACCGGGTCAAATCAGACATCGGGCCCTATCTCCAGGAACGCTGGCGCAGGCTCGGCGACCATGCCCTGGTCGGGGAAGCCCGCATGACCGGCCTGATGGGCGCACTGGAACTCGTACCCGACAAGACCGATCTCAAAAAAGCCTTTCCGGACGTGGGCACGGTCGGCACCATCTGCCGTGACATCTCGTTCCAGAACGGCATGGTGATGCGCGCCGTGCGCGACAGCATGATCATCTCGCCGCCGCTGGTGCTCAGCCACGAAGAAGCCGACGTCCTGGTCAGGACGGCAGAAAAGACCCTGGACGATACCTATCAGACGCTGAAAAAAGACGGCTGGCTCTCCTGATCAGGCGGCAGTGAACGACAAGACCCGCTCGATTAGCCAGAAGCTGGAAAGGCTGCCGATCGCGTAGGCCAGTAAGAGGCTGACAGGCCGGTAGGCCAGCAAGGGCCCTTTCGACAGCAGCTTCGACAGCACGGTCAGTACCGCGAGTGCTGCAACAACAAAGGCGAGCTGTCCGGCTTCCACGCCGACATTGAAGGCGAGCAGTGCAAGCGGAATGTCCGACTGCGGCAGTCCGATTTCCTTCAGGGCGCCCGCGAAGCCGAGGCCGTGCAGGAGCCCGAACGCGAAGGTCACGAGCCATGGGGCCGATTGGGAAAGCCGGGCCCGGCCGTCCCTGCTGAGCGCGATCTCGCTTGCCAGGAACACGATCGACAGGGCAATCACGGCTTCGACCGGCGCAGGCGGAAGGGTAATCCAGCCGAGCGTCGCCGCGGCGAGTGTCAGGCTGTGCGCGACGGTAAATGCGGTGACCGCGCCGACCAGCCGCCAGAAATCCCGGATCAACACCAGCAGCGCGAATACGAACAGCAGGTGATCCCAACCCTCGAGGATATGCTCGAAACCGAGGCCGAAATAAGCGGCAAAGACGTCAAGCGAGCCGGGCTCTGCGGGTACGGCCGCAGAGGGTTCGGCGGCGGTCAGACGGAAAGAGAGTGCGGTGCTCTCCAACGGGGAAATCCGCACGAGGACATCTGTCTGGGTCGTTTCAAGACCCGGTATAGATACGGTGCCGCCCGGCAGGGGTCCGTCGCAAACGGCCGTCCACGATGCTTCCCAGGCCCCTTCCCTGGCGGTCGGGAGAGGCCCGGTTTGCGGCGCACATCCGGCAGGAAGCGAGAGATCGATCGGCATGGGCCGTCCGGAGACATCGGGCTTTCGCCAGAAGACCTGCCAGGTATTGCCGCCCACCTGCTCCAGCGACGCATAGCCCGGTTGCAATGCGTGTCCCCGGGCTGCCGTCTGGGCGCCGAAAAAGGTACACAGCAGGACAAGGATCAAAACGCTCTGCCGGATCATTGCGCCGCCTCCGGCAAAACAATCCTGTACCGCTGCCGCATGGCTTCAAGCGCATCCGCCCTGATGTCCTGCGCTTTCTTCTGCGTCCAGTCGGTCACAACATCTTCCCTGACAAGATCGAACGCGAGCACTTCGGAAGGCTGGTTCCCGCTTACGCGCACCAGATGAGCCCCGTACCCGGATTTGACGGGTCCCTGCCACTCGTTCAATGGCAACGCCTCCAGCTTTTCAAAAGTCCCCTCGCCGAAGAGCCCCTCGATCCGCGCTTTTTCAGAAAGGCGCATGCGGAACGGCAACAGTGTCCGCTTGCCCAACTGTTCCGCGTCTCCGCCCTTGCGAAGGGTCGCCAGGAGTTCGTCAACCAGTTCCGCATCCGCCGCCGGGCCAAGGAATACCTGCTCAAAGGCGATCCGCCCGGGCCGCCGGTAATAGATCTCGTTCTCCGCGTAGAAGCCGGCGAGGTCCTGTTCCGTCGGCTGCTGTGACCGGGCCGCGGATGTCGCCAGAAAATCCATCTTCTGGGCAAGACGGCGGCGGATGACCGTGTCTCCCTGGTTCAGCCCAAGGCGCAGCGCTTCGCGAACGAGGATCTCCTCGCGGACATATCCGTCAATGAGTGCCTGGATTTCGTCCGCGCCCGGCGCGCGCTGCCACGTCGCGCGGTATTCCTCAATCAACCGGTCGAGCTGCTGCTGCGTCACAATGATGTCTTCACCCGCCTGGTCAGGTTCCGTCTCCGAGCCCGGTGCGACAAGACCGTAAAGGGCGAAGATGAGAGCACCAAGCAGCAGAAAGTGAAGCAGCGGTTGACTGAAAATCTGGCGAAGACCGGACATTACTGAACTTTCAACTCTTGCATCTGTTTCATTGCGCTGGCGGCTTCACCTGTCCCGTTTGTCCGTGGTTCACGCGAGACTGGGCGACATAAGCCGCCAGGACGAGCTTGCCACCCGATGACAGGTCTCCGCTGGTCTGAAGCAGGGGCTCAAGGCTGGCGCCGAACGCCCAGTTCTGTCTCTGGGAGAACTGACGGGCGATCAGAACGGACCCGCCCGGACGGCTCCGAGCAAATGCGGTCAGGACATCGAAAACCGCCTTACGGATCGCGGGTGAGCCGACACCGTGATGAATCGCAAGCGCTTCAACGACGGATTCCAGTTTTGCCAACGGCTGTCCGTGGTCGGTCAGAAACGGCTCGAGCCTGGCGATACCAATTTCGCCTTGCTGTTCGATTAGCGCCGTCGCAAACGGGCCCAGATGTTCCGCCCACTCCCAGTCCATTGAACGGTCGATGTAATTGTTTATCACGGCTTGCGCTTCCGCCGACCGGTTCAGCCCCAGAAGAAGAGCAAGGATCGGGCGATATGCATATGCGTCGCGGGAGCGCAGCTGTTCCGTCAGGTAGGTGAGCGGTACGTCCGAACCGAGCCGGCTCAGGAGCGCATAGGGTGCGCGGTCGATCTCCAGCAAGGCCAGCTTGCTCAGCGCGGGGTCCGCATGTCCGAGATATTTCGAAAACCGCTCGAACCTCTGCGGGTGGTAGTCTTCCCTGCGCCATTCCGGCGCCTTGGCAACAACATTCTTGAGTATCTGCCTGTAGTCGTCATTCACGTAGGCGACCCGGATCCACGATCCGTTTTCGCGCATGCCAAACAGAATGGCGTCGTTCCGGTTTTGCTCAAGCTTCCTGCGTGTGACACTGTCGATCAGGAATGGCGGCGGATCTATCTCTCCCTTGCCCCGCAAGACCTCCGTGACGGTGTAGGAAAATCCGTTTTCAGGGTCCGGCCGCGCGAGGACGGCGGCCCGTCCGGTCAACACCCAGTCGACCGCTGTCCTGGCTGGCACATAGTTGTGAAAGGAGCAGGCCTCGGCGCTGGAGATGGGCAAGACGGAGGCTGCGCTGAGCGCCAGGCAGCCGCTCAAAACGGATATTCGCAGATGCTTTTGCAGCCGCCTGAGCGGGCAAGATCGCGAGTTCGCGTCGCGCATGCAGATCACCTTCGTGGGCGGGCTCGATCACGGCCCCTTTTTCTTCACGCTGTCCAGAACCACCAGAGCCAGATTGAACACGCCGAAAGCGAGGATCGCGCCGAACACCAGGACGCCAAGCTGCTTCGTCCCCATGCCGACCGGGAGATTGAACGCCATCACGATCATGCCGAAAAGCGCAAGCAGCATGATCACCGGGAAAATCGTGTCTTTGAGTTTCATGCGGGGCCTCGTTTGTCCGTGACCGGGAGCGGCAAGGCTAAAATTGCCCTGACGTTGTCATCATAGCCGGAGGAATTGCTGCCGCAACGACATGCCTCAAGGCGGACTTGATTTGAGCCCCGCATGATCAGCTGTCCGGAGAAAACCAGATCGGGGAGGTATAGGCGCGTTCCTGCTGTGCCGTCGGCGCGCCCTCTGGAATATCAACCCCATACCGGAAGGCATCATACACATACCAGGGCGGTGTCGGGATCTCCAGGACACGCGCATAGTAGAAGGCGCGCTCGGCCGGATCGAAATCCGGGTCGGTCCAGATGGTTGCCAGTTCGGACGCTCCGATCGAATTGGTCCAGCTTGCGCTTGCCACGTCAACGGTGTTGCCGACGGGGGGCAGCTTGCCGTCTGATCCGGGCTGGCGGTCATCGGACCAGGCCACATCGTAGACCTTTTCCTGGGTGTTGCCGTCAGCGTCGAGCCAGCCCTTGACGATCTGGATACGGTCAAGGTTTGCCCCAACCGCATCACGGAGCGCATAGACCATGAAGGAAGGTGCCTCAGCCGCGTCCGGTTTCGGCATCAGGTCGCCACCCATCGGAACGCCCTTGCGATAGCCCAGCAAGGCCGGATTGCGCGTCTGCATGTCCTGATCGGTAAAGTCCCAGCCGCCGAACAGCCGTACCATGATGCGCGGGCCGGTCGTTGCATAGACTTCCTTGCGCTGCATCGCATCGAAGATGGATTCACGCGTGTTCTCCTCCGCCCAGACGCCCGTGATGCCGGACGACACCATCTGCCAGGCGAAGAGTTCGCCGTTCTCGGTCTTCACGAACGGATGGGTCAGACGCTCCGCCGAGGGCTCGTAACCGGTGTGCTTGCCGAAGAAGTTCTCTTCTTCGAACGTTGCCAGGCCCGTGTGACTGTCCGTTGCGCCCGAGAAGCCGAACTTGTAGGGGTTCGTGCCGAACTTTTCTTCCAGAACAAAGCCGTTCTTGAGCGCTTCACGCGCATATTCGCCCGCGAGCATGTCGTTGGTCTTGGCGGTCGTCAGGTCCAGATTGCCCGCGTCCCAGTTATAGTAGTCGGCGAACTCGTCATTGGGAGACAGGAAGGGGTGCGCCTCGCCATCGCCCTTGATCTGGGTGATTTCGTAAAGCGGCTCCCACTTGGCGCGCTGCTCGACATAATCCTTGTCCAGCGCTTTGCCGGTGAATTGCTTGTCTATCGGGAACATGACGCCGTTGGAAAGATTGCCATTATGCGCAAGCGCCAGAACGGCGCCGTTGGTCTTTTCCTCGTAGGTCTGCATCCACTTGTAGAGGTCGAGCGGATCGGGGCTCCCGAAAGGCGGCGTCATGGTGAAGGGAACCACCTGTCCGGCCCTTTCGGAGCCGTCGCGGAAGATCACGTTGCGGTGCAGGTTGTTGCCCTTGTCGAGCGAGGTCCACTCGAAACCGATCAGTGCCGTGAACCGCCCCGGTTCGTTGAAGGCATCGGCCGTTCTGACATTGTCCGACCAGATCGAAGCGAACCGGCGCGCGCCCGGCTGGTACTGGGCGAAGAGCTCCGGATTGACCTGACCCTGACTGAACTGGGTGATCAGGTCGATGGTCGCGGCCACCGCTTCCTGCCCGCCGGCCCGGTAGCCCTCGGACCACTTCCGGCCCTGCTCGTATTTGGTGACACCGGGTGCCGCGTCCAGAATATCGGTGATCAGCCCCATCCCGTCCGAGTGTTCGGTAATGACCAGCCAGTCCAGCGGCCGGTAAAGGCGCACCGGCTGGCCCGATGAGGCCGTGATTTCCTCGCCGCGCGCGAAACGCCAGGCGTCTTCCTGTGTCAATCGCGCGCCGAACCCGCCCGCGTCCATGGATTGGCCCGTATGCAGATGCGTGTCGCCCCACAGCGGGTGCTCCGGGAAGTTCCGGCCTGCGTAAGGGGAATAGGCTTCGCCGGGGTAAACGTCCTGAAGCTGGTCCTCGTTGACGTCGAATTCCTGTGCCGAGGGTGCTGATGCCAAGGAAAAACAGGCAAGAATTGCAAGGCACACTATACGCATTGAAGTCCTCCCACACCGAACGCTCGTTAAAGTAATGCACATTCCTTGTGGCTGGAGAAGCTTGCCAATTTTAGCGATGTTATTGAGTAACATTGCTTTTTTCGCTTCTCGAACCCACTCAAGCCTGGTGCCCGCGGGCAATTTTCTTATTCCCCGGTGTCGGATATGCTCGAACCCGGACGTCCCTTGGTCATCGATCCCGTAAACCCGGAGACCTACTACGATGCTGTTTTCCGTGCTGATTTATGCCAACGAAGATATCATGGATGCCGTTTCGCCCGAGGAACATGCCGAGATCATGCGCCACCATCGCGCCTTTCACGAGCACACCAAGTCAAGCAAGGCCTTCGCGGCCGCGACAAAGCTGATGTCGACCGGAACAGCGGTGACCGTAAACAAGGAGAGCGGCGACTACCTGGTCACGGACGGCCCTTTTGCGGAGACAAAGGAGCAGTTCATGGGGTTTTACCTCATCGATTGCCCGTCGCTTGAGGACGCCATCGACACGGTGAAGCTGCTGCCGCTTGAGTATGGCCGGGTTGAGGTGCGTCCGGTCGAATATTTCGAAGGGGCCGATTTCAACAATGCCGAACGCCTGGTTATCGACGCATCTTAGGGCCGCCCGCCCGCGTGTTCTGGCGGCGCTGAACCGGGCGTTTGGCGATATCGACCTTGCCGAGGATGCCTTTCAGGAGGCGTCGCTCCGGGCGCTCAAATCGTGGCGGGACGGCGCAATCCCGCAGGACCCGGCGGCCTGGCTGATCGTGGCCGGGCGGAATGCCGGCATCGATGCCTTCCGAAAGAAGCGCCACGAAACCCTGACTGCACCGGAGGACCTGGAACCGCTGCAGGAGGGGCCGCACCCGGAAGACGCGCTAACGGCAACGCTTGATCGTGCCGCATACCGGGACGACGTGCTGCGGCTGCTTTTCACATGCTGCCACCCGGTGCTTCGGCGGGATCAGCAGATTGCGCTTGCGCTCAAGATCGTCGCCGGGCTTTCGGTGGAGGAGATTGCGCGCGCCTTTCTCGTTCAGCCCAAAACGATGGAACAGCGGATCACACGCGCCAAGAAACGCCTCACTGCCGCCAGGGTTCGTTATGAAGATCCGGATGCTGCGGAACGCGCGGCGCGCTTTTCCGCCGTCGCCAATGCCATTTACCTGGTTTTCAACGAGGGCTACTCGGCGTCCCACGGGGAAGACCTCATCCGCGAAACGCTTTGCGACGAGGCGATCCGGCTGGCGCGCCTGCTCGTTCGCCTTTTCCCGGAGGAACCGGAATTGCGCGGTCTTCTGGCTCTGTGCCTGATCCAGCATTCACGCCGCACGGCACGCGTCTCCGCGAATGGTGACGCCATCACGCTTGAACAGCAGGACCGGTCCGGCTGGGATCGGAAGAACATTGCCGAGGGAACAGTCCTTCTTGAGGCGGCGCTGCGCAGGGGAGCGCCCGGCCCGCTGCAGATCGAAGCCGCCATCGCAGCAACCCACGCACACGCGCCCAGTTACGAGGAAACCGACTGGCTGGAACTGGACCGGCTCTACCGGGCCCTGGAAATCATCCGTCCCTCGCCTGTCGTTTCGTTGAACCGGGCCGTTGTCATTGCCAGATTGAGAGGACCGGAAGAAGCGCTCGTCCTTCTTGAGCAGCTCGAGGCTCCGCTGGAAAGATATGCAAGCTTCCACGCCGCGAGGGCCGCCTTCCAGGCAGACCTGAAGCAGACTTCGGCGGCCCTGAAATCCTATCAGCTGGCGCTCAGTCACGCAGGCACCGAAGTCGAACGCAAACATATCCGGGCAAGGCTCGAAACTCTCAGCAGCTATTCGCAGGACAACCAAGGTTTGGCCTCATAGGCGACGCGGGATCCCCGGGTACGGCCTCACAAATGAGTCCCTACCCTAGACCGAGCGGGTGATGCCACCGTCAACACGGATGTTCTGGCCCGTAATGTATCCGGCGTTGTCCGATGCGAGAAAGGCGACGACCGAGGCAATTTCCTCAAAGGATTTGCCGTAGCGCCCCATCGGTATCCGCACGCGAAATTCCTCCTTTTCCGGCAAGCTGTCGATAAAGCCCGGGAGGACGTTGTTCATGCGGATATTGTCGGCGGCGTACCTGTCGGAAAACAGCTTGGTATAGGCCGCCAGACCTGCGCGGAAAACGCCGGATGTCGGGAACACCGGGTCCGGCTCGAACGCGGCAAAGGTGGAAATGTTGATGATTGCGCCCGACTTCTGCCCTTGCATAACCGGCGCAACGAGTCGCGTCGGACGGACCACATTCATGAAATAGACGTCCAGCCCCGTGTGCCAATCCTCATCTGTCAGATCCAGGACAGGCGCACGCGGTCCATGGCCGGCGCTGTTGACCAGCACATCCACCCTGCCCCACCGCTCCAGCGTCAGATCCACAAGCTGCTTGAGATCGTCGTTGGATTGATTGGAACCGGTCACGCCAATACCGCCCAGTTCGGCGGCAAGCCCTTCGCCCTTTCCCGAAGACGAAAGGATCGCGACCTTGTACCCATCCTGAGCCAGCTTGCGCGCGCTGTCCGCCCCCATGCCGCTGCCGCCGGCCGTCACGATTGCCACTTTTGTTTCCGTCATCACCGACCTCCAGGTTCTGCAAAACTTGAGGCGAAGCTAGACGCGCCGCAGCGGCTTGACCAATCATTTTCAATACCGTTAGACTGTAGAAAAACTACTGTCTTGAAGCCAATGCGCCCTCCAAAACTTCAACACATCAAGATGTTCGACGCCGCGGCGCGGCATCTGAATTTTCGGCTGGCCGCCGAAGAGCTCAATCTCACGCAAGGCGCTGTGGCTCAGGCGATTCGTGCCATGGAGGCTGATCTTGGCCTCCGGCTGTTCGAACGCAAAGCCCGCGGACTGTCTTTTACCGAAGCCGGCAGACGCTACCATTCCGAAATCTCGAAAGGCCTTGAGATCATCAATGAGGCGACAAGAAACCTACTGCCTGCCGTGAACAGGGTTTCCATCAGCCTTCCTCCTTCCTTTGCCTCCAAATGGCTTGTGCCGCGTCTGCCGAATTTCATGGAGACCAACCCGGATATAGATGTCAGGATCATTGCCAGTGAACACCTCACGGATTTTCAGACGCAAGATGTCGACATAGCTGTCCGGCAGGGAAGACGCCCAACCGACCGGGATCTGGCCGTCCAACTCCTCGCACCCATGAACCTGGCAGCCTATTGCAGTCCGGCCGTCGATCTGCCCTCTGGCGCGCCTGTGGCGCTCACGGACATGACCGGACTGCCGCTGATCCAGGACGGACACAGGTACTGGGAGCAATTCCTGCCGGAACATGGTGCCGCCTGCCCGCCGCCGGTACTTCAGTTCAACCAGACGTCCCTCGCCCTGGACGCTGCCGCGAACGGTCAGGGGGTCGCGATCGCTCCCCGGCTGATCGCGTGCGCGGACGTGAGAACCGGGCGTCTGCGCGAAGTCTGGCATGACGAGCTAGACAGGGGTCTGGGTTTCTGGTTGCTTCGGCCCGCCGGCAAACCGGCCAATCAAAACGCGTCTTCGGCGCTGACCGCGTGGATGCTGAACGAGATCTCCGCATAACGCCGGTCCGCTCAACCGGCTTCATTGACAAAAAACGTTCCCCCCTGTCGGATCTGACAAGTCTCGTCCGTCCTCCGATTACCTGGGTCGTCCAGGAAGATCATTGAACCTGAGGATGAAAGACATGAGCAATCCGATGCAAACCCACGGCGCGTTCAGCTGGATGGAACTTCACAGCGGCGACGGCGCAAAGGCAAAGACGTTTTACACAAGCCTTCTGGGCTGGGGCCTTCAAGACATGGAAATGCCGGGCATGACCTACACGGTGATCGCGAACGGTGAGGACAAGATCGGTGGATTTCCCCCCATGGCGGCAGAATCTCCTCGCTGGCTGCCCTATGTCACCGTCGATGACGTCGACGCGCGCGTTGAAAAAGCCAAGGCACTGGGCGCAACCATCACGGGCGAACCCATGACCGTGCCCGGGGTCGGACGCATGGCAACGCTGATCGATCCGGTCGGCGGGGTTCTTGCGCTCATCACATATGAAGCGCCGGCCGAGAGCTGACCCCCGACGAAAGCGTCCTTCAAGCGGCCGGGAGCACATCTCGTTGCAGACGCTGCCGGCCGGGTCTGTCCACACCCCAAACAGGAAGGTCCCCAACATGGACATCATTTCCGCGCTCCCCGTCACAATCGTTTTCGTTGCCGTCTTCGCCCTGATACAGATCCCGATGACAGTTGCCGTCGGCCTGCGAAGATTGCAGACCGACGTTCCGTTCATGGATGGCGGCGACAGTGTGTTGCTCCAACGCATGCGCGCGCATGGCAATTTCACGGAAACCGTGCCGATCGCCTTGCTTGCGATGGCAGCCGCGGAACTGGCCGGCGCACCGCATGTGCTGCTCTGGTCCGGCGGCACGGCGCTTCTGCTCGGCCGCCTCGTTCACTACGCCACAATCGTCACCACGGGTTTCGGCACCGGCCGCGCGATCGGCATGCTCTTGACCCTGTCGTCGCTTGTGCTGTTTCCGGGCTTCGTGCTGCTCAAGACCCTGGGTGTTGCCGTCTGAAGTTACCATCCGGCCAAGAGGAGCCTGTGCCGAAGCCGGCACGGGCTGCCCGGATCACAAGCATTCAGATCCTTAGGGTGCGGACTCATAAATTGCGCAAAATCTGCACAGCGTCTGACGCCAGGCTGCAAGGGGCTCCGGCAAAACACCGCAGTCCCGTTTGCCAGGAGAACAGATCAGATGCGTTTCCTTCCGCGTTTATTGCCATTCATTGCCGACCGCGTGCTTCATACGCCTCCGCGTAGAGCAAACCGACCTCACCGCAGCGCACTCCTTTTCTTGGACGCAAAGATCGATACCACCCTTCCCCGCACGCTCCGGCGGGATGGCTGGTGGCTGGAAACATGAAACCGCCTCGGTTGTTTCTTAACTCCCTGCCTTGATAGTGACACGCAGAAGTTCCGCATCCGTTCGCGGAAATCTCAAAACCCGGACCAGTGCATTGCAGTCAAAAACCATTCTTGTCGTCGACGATGATCCGAATATCCGCGAGGTGATCTGCTTCGCGCTTCAAAAAGCATCCTATCGCCACGAGATCGCAATTGACGGCAAGGACGCACTGGACAAGGCCGCGCTCCATTCGCCCGCCCTGATCATTCTCGATATCGGCCTGCCGGAGCTGGACGGCCTGGATGTCTGCCGGGAAATCAGGAAGAAATCCGAAGTGCCGATCCTGTTCCTGTCGGCGCGCGACGACGAAATCGACCGGATCATCGGGCTTGAGCTTGGCGCGGATGACTACGTCACCAAACCCTTCAGTCCGAGAGAGCTGATTGCCAGGGTCGGCGTCATTCTGAAACGCTATGGCGCGCCACAGACCGCGCAAGTTTCCGAAGCCCCCACGCTTCAACACGGGCTTCTTGTGCTGGAAAGGGAAGAACGGCAGGTCAGGGTCAAGGATACCGAGATCGGCCTGACGGCCATCGAATTCGAAATCCTGTCTGCCCTGATGGACCGGCCGAAGATCGTCTATACGCGCGAACGCATTCTGGAAAAAGCGTACAAGGACAATATTCACGTTTCAGATCGTACAATCGACAGCCACATCCGCAACATCCGCGCCAAACTTGCGTCCGCCGGATGCTGCGATGCCATCGAGACGGTCCACGGTGTCGGCTTCCGGCTCGGTGCATGCGAAAACACAAGCTGACCCCGAGGCCGGATGAAAGTCTCCAGCTCATTCCGCAACCGTTGGCGCCCGTCCATCAGCATGGTCATCGCGATGGTGCTCGGGATCATGCTGCTTGTTCCTCTTGCCGGGATCGTGTTTTTCCGCGTTTATGAAAACCAGCTGATCCAGACCACGGAAGGCGAACTCATCGCGCAATCGGCCGCGATCGCGGCCGTCACCGCACAATATCTGACACAGCATGGTGGCGCCGCGCTGCCGCTCGGACCCGTCGCACGGCCACCTTCGCCCTATTCCTCCGGGCCACT
>JBCBUA010000090.1:0-18687 GCA_039818365.1 Pseudomonadota bacterium | reverse complement strand
GAAAGCTGTCCATGCCGTTGTAGACGTTGCGGTACAGCAGCGTGATGTCACGCTCCTGTCCGCTCATCCAGAGCAGGTCAAATTAAGTGTAGTTTTCCAAAATACAAGTTATTAATACTTTTGTACTACCTTGGGTTCACGGCGCTTGTTTGTGCGCTGCACACTCTAGGGGGACTTCAAACGATGTCTACACTGCGTAATGCACTTGTTTCCACGCTGGCCGCATCTCTCATGATGTCGTTCGGTCCGGCGTTTGCTGAAGATGGTGTCAGCGACACCAAAGTTCTGTTTGGCCAGGCAGCTGCCCTGGAAGGTCCAGCAGCGGCGCTGGGGACCGGTATGAAACTTGGTATTGAAGCCGCTTTTGCCGAAGCGAACGCTGCAGGCGGCGTCCATGGCCGCATGATCGAACTGGTCAGCATGGATGATGGCTACGAGCCGGATCGCTCCATCGCGGCCGTGAACACTCTGATCAACGACAAGAAGGTGTTCGGCCTGATCGGTCCTGTCGGAACACCGACATCCAAGGCGACGCAGCCGATCGCAACCGCTGCCAAGGTCCCGTTTGTCGGCCCGTTCACAGGTGCAGGCTTCCTGCGCGACCCGGCGCATGGCAACATCGTCAATGTCCGCGCAACCTATGGCGCTGAGACCGAGGCATGGATCGAGCATCTTCATGGTGCGCTCGGCCTCGACAAGATCGCCATTCTTTATCAGGATGACGGGTTTGGCCGTGTCGGTCTCGCCGGCGTTCAGGCCGCCATGGAAAAGCGTGGGCTGGAACTGGTTGCAGAAGGCACCTACCAGCGCAACACCACCGCGGTGAAATCCGCTCTCCTGGAAATCCGCAAGGCAAAGCCGCAGGCTGTCGTCATGGTCGGCGCCTACAAGCCGATCGCTGAATTCATCAAGCTTGCCAAGAAGGTCAAGATGGACGCCGAATTCGTCAACATCTCCTTCGTCGGTTCGAAAGCCCTGTCGGCTGAACTCGGTGATGCTGGCGAAGGCGTGATCATCTCGCAGGTCGTTCCGTTCCCGTGGGACACGACTGTTCCGCTCGTGAAGGAATACCAGGCTGCTCTGAAGGCGAAAGATCCGTCTGCCGAGCCTGGCTTCGTCACGCTGGAAGGTTACGTTGTCGGTCGCCTGGCTGTCATGGGCCTGGAGAAAGCCGGCAAGGACGTCACCCGTGAGAACTTCCTGAACGCCTACTGGAACACCGGTGACTTCGATATGGGTGGTGTAACCCTGTCCTTCGGTCAGGACGACAATCAGGGCATGAACGACGTGTTCCTGACGACCATTCAGAAAGACGGCGGTTTCTCGCCGATCGACAAGCCGGCGAGCTAATCCGGACATGTTCGCTGGCCCGGAAATCCGGGCCAGCGAATTGCATTTTTCCATCTGGGGTCAGGTGATAGGGCAGACATTTGTTCTGAGAGGACTGTCGGGGACATGGCTGGGTACAGAAACATCTTTTCGGGTTTGCTTCCAAAGGGTTCGGCGTTGAAGTTGAGAACCAGGGGCAAGCTCTTCTCTGCATTCGCAGGATTGGTCCTGCTGACCGCAACAGCGATCGGCATCGGGCTTTTTTCGTTCCAGCGGGTGGAGAGCGGCTTTTCGGATCTGTCCGAGAACAGATTGCCCTCGATCGAAAACGCGGCCCAGCTGGCGCTCACCAGCACGGAAGTCGCGACGGCCGCGGCGGCCGTTGCGAACAGCGTCACGCTCCAGTCGCAGGAAGTTTCCTTCCGCGCCCTTCAGAACTCAGTGGCGCTGATCGAACAGATCGAATCCAGTTTCGTCGCCTCGGATGCAAACCGGGACATCGTCAACGAACTTTTCTCGCAGAGCCAGACCTTCCAGGAACGCCTCGGTGTTCTTGACCAGGCGACGAAAGAAAAAATCGCCGCCCGCGAAGCCAAGGACGCCCGCATGGCGGCCCTGTTCAAGGCCTATGACGGCGTGAACAGCGCGATCACGCCGATCGTGGATGATGCCTATTTCACGGTTGTGCTGGGCGGTGAGGATGCCGCTGCGCAGAGCAGGGACCTTGTCGACAATCTTGCGAACAAGGAAATGGCCAAGCTGCGCCTTTATCTTGAGCTGCGCGCAGAGACCAACCTGCTTGTCGGTCTTGCTGAAACGGTTGCCTTTGTTGACGATCCGGCGCTTCTGACGCTGTTTGAAGACAAGATCATCGCCACGCAAACGAAGATCGCCGAGTACCGGGATGAGCTGGCGTCCATGGAACTTGTCACGGGCGCTGAAGAAAACTTCGACCAGCTTACTGCACTTGTCGAGACGACGCTGGCCAAGAGCGGTTCCGGCACGATTTCATCGCATCAGCAGAAAAAGACCCTGCATGAAGCCATCGGGCTGCAGAAGGCCATCGATGATGCGCTGATCATGCAGATCGACGATCAGCTGTTCACGCTGACGATCGACACCGAAGAGGCTGTTACGGAGAACTCGGAGATCATCTCCGATCTTCTCAACAACCAGGTCGGCCAGCTGAAGACCACGCTCGAAGCGCAGGCGTTTGCAAACAAGTTCGTTGCAACGCTGGTTCAGGGCGGCCTGACGGAAGACGCGGCCCTGCTGGTGCCGTTGCAGGAGAAGGTCACCGCCGACGCGAAACACATGCGCGACGGGTTGGACGCACTGGGTTCGGAAGATATTCAGGCACAGCTTGAACAGCTGCTTTCCTACGGCGATCCGAAGAATGGTCTCCTCAGCGATCATCTTGAGGAGCTGAGAAGCACTCAAAAGTCGAACGAGCAGGTAACGGAAATGTTCACGGCGGTCGAGCGCATCGGCCAGTCGGTGGCATCTCTCATCGAACTTGAACTGGCCGCCGTCGACCAGGCGACCAAACAGATCAACGCGCTGTTGAACAACGGATCGATGGCCCTGATCGGGATCGGGATTGCAAGCCTCGTGATTGCCGCGGCAATCGGGCTGTTCGTTGTGGACCGGGGTCTGGTCAAGCCGCTGCTCGGCCTCGTCAACATCACGCGTGATCTTGCGGACGGTCATCTCGACGTGCAGGTGGCCGGAACGAACCGGAATGATGAAATCGGCGATCTGGCCAAGGCTGTCGAAGTGTTCAAGGAAAACGCGATCGAGCGCAGCAATCTTGAAGCAGTGTCGCGCGAGGAGCAAAACGCACAGCTGGAGCGTCAGGGCCGGATCGACACCATGATCACGGAGTTCCGCGACGAGATCGAGTCCGTGCTCGGAAACGTCACCGCGAACATGGAGCAGATGCAGGCCACCGCGCAGGTGCTGAGCCAGATCTCCAGCGAAACCGCGTCGCAGGCCTCCGAAGCCGAAGGCAGTTCCACTGCCGCTTCGGAAAATGTCGGATCCGTTGCCGCGGCGACGGAGCAGCTTGCCGGATCGATCGCGGAAATCGGCGAGCAGGTCTCCCGGGCGACCGAGATTGTGACCAACGCGTCGGGCAGTGCGCGCATGACGACCGAGAAGGTGTCCGAGCTTGCGGAATCGGCCAACAAGATCGGCGAAGTCGTGACGCTGATCCGTGCTATCGCGGAACAGACCAACCTTCTGGCGCTTAATGCCACGATCGAGGCCGCACGGGCCGGCGAGGCCGGAAAAGGCTTCGCCGTCGTTGCCGCCGAGGTCAAGGAACTGGCGACGCAGACATCGAAGGCGACCGAGGAAATCGCCACGCAGATCGAAGCGATCCAGTCCTCGACCGCCGATTCCGTCGTTGCCATCCAGGAAATCCGCGACACGATGGAGCAGGCCGACGAAACAACATCAGCCATTGCTGCAGCGGTGGAGGAACAGGATGCGTCCACGGCGCAGATCTCCCGCAATGTCCGTGATGCCGCCGAGGGTACGCAGGGCGTTGCCAACAATATCTCCGGTGTCATGAATGCGGTCGCCGAGGCCGCCCAGTCCGCCGGCCAGGTGGAAGTGGCATCCAATGAAGTCGCCGATCATGCGCGCCATCTCAAGGGTGTCGTGGACGACTTCCTGGCAAAGGTCGCAGCTGCATAGGGGACACACCGAGGCTGTTGACCTGCCCGCTCAAACGGGTGGGCCATTGGAGACAAAGAAAAAGCGGCACCTCGTGCCGCTTTTTTGCTGTCCGGATCTCAGATTCCTCAATCTCGTGGGTTGAGGCGCGGGCCAGACAGATTGATTTCCCAATCATTGCTGATATGTTATCGATAACAAATGTTGTGATTCAGGAGCGGACATGAGTTTTGTTCAGGAAACGAGAGTGTTGACCCATCAAGGCGCGCTGGCGGTCTTGACGGCGGCGGTGGAAAAAGCCGAAGCGATGGGGCAACCCCAATGCATCGTCATCGTCGATGCGAATGGCGAGGTGCTTGTAGAGGTCCGCATGACGGGGGCGAAATTTCTGAGCCGCAAGAGTGCGCTCGCGAAGGCGCTGACGGCGGCTTCCACCGGTAATGAGAGCCTCAATATCCCAGAAGGTGTGCGCACCGCGATCGGTCTTGCGACCGGAGGCGCGGTCACCGGATTGCCGGGCGGGCTGCCGATCCGGCTTGACGGCGTGCTCCTGGGGGGCATCGGCGTCGGCTCCGGATCGGGCGAGCAGGATATCGAAGTTGCAAAGGCTGGACTGGCCGCCATCGGAGCCTAGGTCCATCCCGCTTGCGGGGCAGCGCAGGGCTCCGACGGCATGCCTCAGGTCGGTTGTCAGGCGAACGCGATCTGCGCCTTGACGGCCCGGCTCCTGTCGCTGGCAAGTTCAAACGCGGCAACCGCCTCCTCAAGGGGCAGTGTCTGCGTGATGAACGGTTTCACGTCGATCAGCCCTTTCTGCATCAGGCTGACGGCGGTGAAGAACTCCTCGTGAAAGCGGAACGAGCCTTTCAGTTCCAGTTCCTTTGCGGTGATCGCCATCATGGGCAGGCTCATGTCGCCGCCCAGACCAAGCTGGATGATCTTGCCGCCGGGACGCATGGCGGCAATCCCCGCCGTGAGTGCAGGGGCAGCGCCGGAACATTCGAACAGCACCTCGAAGGTGCCCTTGTCCGGGGTAAAGCGGTCCAGCCCGTCGGAATTTTCCGCCATGTTGATGGTCAGATCCGCGCCGGCCGTCCTCGCCATTTCCAGCGTGAACGGGCTGAGGTCTGTTGCGACAACGAGATCCGCGCCCGCCCTGCGCGCGGCCAGTATGCACAGGATGCCGATCGGGCCGCAGCCGGTGACCAGCACCGATTTGCCCATCATGTCCCCGGCCTGGCGGGCCGCGTGAAGGCAGACCGACAGGGGCTCTGCCATGGCCGCCTCGCCAGAGGTCAGGCCGTCTGCGGGCGCGCATTGCGATGCATCGGCCACCAGCACCTGACGGAACGCGCCCTGAATGTGCGGGAAGGGCATGGCGCTGCCGTAGAAGCGCATGTTGAGGCACTGGTTGTGGCGGCCCTCATTGCAGAAACGGCACTTGCCGCAGGGCCGGGACGGGGAGACGGCGACGAGTTGCCCGAGCGACAGCCCCGAGACACCGTCCCCGAGCGCGGAGATGTGACCGGAAACCTCGTGGCCGAGGATCATCGGCTCCTTGAGGCGGATCGGTCCGAAACCGCCGTGATTGTAGTAGTGAAGATCCGAGCCGCAGATGCCGCCGGCTGCAAGCCTGATCTGAACCTCGCCGGGACCGGGCTGCTGTTCTTCCTGCTCTTCGATCCGCAGATCCTTTTCCGCGTGTATGACGATCGATTTCATGGCTGCCTCACAGAACCGGGGTCAGGAGATCCTGACCTGAGAAATGGGCCTTGAGATTGTCGCGGACCAGCTTGCCCATGGCCTTGCGTGTCTCAAACGTTCCGGAGGCGTGGTGCGGCTGCAGCAACACGTTGTCCAGTTCCAGAAAACGCGGATTGAGCGCCGGTTCACCCTCAAAGACGTCCAGAGCCGCCGAGCCCAGCTTTTTGCTTTCCAGCGCCTCCAGAAGCGCTTCCTCGTCAATGTTGGACGCCCGGCTGATATTGATGATCATGCCCTCGGGGCCGACGGCCTCGATCACCTCGCGGTTGACGATGTGCCGTGTCTGCGCGGACGCCGCAAGGGTCACGAACAGGAAATCCGACTTTCTGGCGAGTTCCACGTGGTCTGAAACGAAGGTCCAGTCCGGTGCATAATCCTTTGCGGCAATGTCCGAGTAGGCGATGTCAAGATCGAAACCGGCAAGCCGCTTGGCAACTTCGAAACCGATGCGGCCCAGTCCGAGAACGCCCGCGCGTTTGCCCCACACCCTGCTGTTCAGGGGAGAGAGCCCCTTTTCCTGCCAGCTGCCGTCCCTGACCCAGGTTTCCGCACCGATCATACCGCGCGACTGGACGAGCATCATCGCGACGCCGAGGTCGGCCACGTCGTTGGTCAGGACATCGGGCGTGTTTGTGACACGGATGCCTTTTTCCCGGCATGCTTCGAGATCGACGGCGTCGTAGCCGACGCCGTAGACAGACACGATTTCAAGGTTCGGACAGGCTTCGATCATGGCGCGATTCGCGCCGAGCTCGCCGCGTGTGGCGATCCCCCTGACGGAACTTCCAACGCCCTGCAGGAAGGCGGACGCATCGGACGCTTCGAAGTATTTGTGCATGTTGAAGGCGTCTTCCAGCGGGATCTGGTCCCAGTCGGGGTAGGGTCCGACCTGGAGAATGTCTGGCTTGCTCATTTTGGCTACTCTCGGGTTGACAAGTTATGTTATCGATAACATAACAAAAGAAAGTGTCAATTGTTTCTGTAAAGGAATTCAGATGAGTCTCGCCTTGTTCGACCTGTCCGGAAAACGGGCTTTGATCACCGGATCGTCCCAGGGGATCGGTTTTGCACTTGCCCGCGGCATGGCGCAGGCCGGTGCGGAAATCGTTCTGAACGGACGCGACAGCGCGAAGCTGGCAACGGCTGCCGAAACGCTGCAATCAGAGGGTTTCAAGGTCTCCGAGCTTGCATTCGACGTGACCGATCACGGCGCGGCCCGCAAAGCCGTTGACGATTTCGAGGCGGGTACCGGTGCGATCGATATTCTTGTCAACAACGCCGGCATGCAGCACCGCACGCCGCTTGAGGATTTTCCGGCGGATGCCTTCGAACGTCTGCTGCAGACGAACATTGCCTCCGTTTTCAATGTCGGTCAGGCCGCCGCGCGGCACATGATCAAGCGTGGGCGGGGCAAGATCGTCAATATCTGCTCCGTTCAGACTGCGTTGGCCCGTCCCGGCATCGCGCCCTACACGATGACCAAGGGGGCGGTTGCGAACCTGACCAAGGGCATGGCGACGGACTGGGCCAAATATGGCCTGCAGTGTAATGGCCTGGCACCGGGATATTTCGACACACCGCTCAACGCGGCCCTCGTCAACGACCCGGAATTCAGCGCGTGGCTGGAAAAGCGGACGCCGGCCGGGCGATGGGGCAAGGTCGAGGAACTTGTCGGAACCTGCATCTTCCTGTCTTCGGACGCGTCGTCCTTCGTCAACGGAACCACGGTCTTTGTCGACGGTGGCATATCGGTGTCGCTGTGACCGCTGCCTACGTGATCATGGGTGTGTCCGGATGCGGCAAGAGCAAAATCGGACAAGCATTTGCCAAGGCCGCCGGTGCCGCGTTTTTTGATGGGGACGATCTGCATCCTGCTGAAAACATTGCCAAGATGAGCCGCGGGGAACCGCTGAACGATGACGATCGCGCACCCTGGCTGGACAAGGTCGGTGACCGGCTGGCGCAGGCGCAGGGTCCAATGGTCATTGCCTGTTCCGCGCTCAAGCGGATTTACCGCGAGCGCATCCGCGCCAGTGCCGGCAAACCGGTGACCTTTCTGTACCTGGAAGGCACGCGAGAGGTCTTGAGCGAACGCATGAAGCATCGTGACGGGCACTTCATGCCGGTCGCGCTCCTCGACAGCCAGCTGGCAACGCTGGAGCCGCCGGACGCCGATGAACTGACGGTCAAGGCGTCGATAGATCAGTCGCCCGATGCGGTGGTTGCGGAGCTGCTTTTGGAACTTCAAAGGGAAGCAAAATGAGTGAAAACGTCGCCTTGATTGGCGCAGGTGCCATGGGCGGTGCCATCGGTACGCGCCTTCTGGAAACGGGCAACAGGCTGTGTGTCTTCGATCTCGACACGGAAAAGGTCGGCGTGCTCGTCGAAAAAGGGGCCGTTGCCGCTTCATCCGCGGCCGATGCGGCCCGGCAGTCGGACTTTGTCATTACGAGCCTCAATTCGGCGCGGATCGTCGATATCGCCGTTTTCGGAGACAATGGCGTGGCTGCGGGTGCGAAGGACGGCACACTTGTCATCGACATGTCGTCAATCGATCCCGAAGCCACCAAGGTTCTTGCACAAAAGGCGTCGGCCAGCGGCATCCGCTGGGTGGACAGTCCCTTGTCCGGCGGTGCCCCAAAGGCCTTGATCGGTGAATTGACACTCATGGCGGGCGGCTCCGAGCAGGACGTTGCCGACGCCCACAAGGTGCTCCGGCACGTGAGTTCGAATTACACGCATATGGGCCCCTCCGGTGCCGGTCAGACGACCAAGCTGATCAACCAGGTTCTGTGCGGGCTCGGCTTTCTGGCAGTTGCCGAGGCAACGCAGCTCGCGCTCGATTCCGGTGTCGATGCCGCCAAGATCCCGACTGCGCTCAAGGGCGGGCGCGCCGACAGTGCCCTGCTTCAGGAATATATGCCGCGCTACGTGGAGCGCGATTACCGCCGCACCGGACGGATCGACAACATGGTCAAGGACCTTAACGGCGCGCTTGATCTTGCACGCGTGAACAACACCGCCATGCCGTTGACGTCGCTGTGTGCGGAAATCCACAGAATGCTGACGGCGGCCGGACTGGGCGGCGAAGACGAGGCGGCGCTGATGGAGTTTTTCAAAGGACCCGATAAGGAGCAATTCAAATGATCACTCGGTTCGCCTTGTTTGAAGGCAGCGTCAAATCAGGCAAAACGCCTGAATTCCGGGCGGCAGTCACCGAGCGGCTCGTGCCGCTCTGGCGACAATTTCCCGGAAACAGCGATGTCAGGGTCATGTTCGGGGAAGACCGGGACGAGGGCGCGCCTGAGTTTCCGCTCATTCTCGCCATCACCTACCCGGACAAGGAAACCATGGCAGGCGCGCTTGCGAGCGATGCCAGGAACCAGTCGCGGGAAGTGACGGGGGAAATCGTTTCCGAATTCTTCGACGGGCGCATCCATCACCATGTGACAGAGGCGAACGAATACACCGGGTAAACATGGAGCGGGCGTCATGCCGGCAACTCTAAATCCTGTGTCCCTTTCTTCCGGGTCCCTCGCTGCAATTGCAGCGTTGGACCCGTTTTGCGTATTTTGGGGCTACGAGAATCGTTTGGGGGATGAATGCAACGCGCTGTGACGATGAAGGATGTTGCGCAACAGGCGGGTGTGTCCGTGATGACGGTCAGCCGCGCCTTCAAGCAGCATGCTTCCGTGGGCGAGGAGACCCGAAAGCGGATCCTCAAGATCGCCGAAGATCTCGGCTATGTGTTCGACAGCAATGCAGCGACGTTTCGCTCCCAGCGGACCGGTTTCGTTGCCGTGGCGATCCCGTCCATCAACAATGCCAACTTCGCCGACACGGTCGGTGCGATGTCTGAAGTTCTGAAAGAGGCAGACCTTCAGGTTCTCCTGGGCTACAGCAATTACGACATTCAGGAAGAAGAGGTCATCGTCGAACAATTCCTGAGGCGCCGGCCCGAGGCAATCGTTCTGACCGGCGGGCGGCATACCGAGCGCACCCGGCGGCTGCTTGACCGCGCCAACATACCGGTGATCGAAACCTGGGACCTGCCGGAGGACCCGATCGGTCACGTGGTCGGGTTTTCCAATGCCGCAACGATGCACGATCTGGTCGGACATCTGGTCGCCAGCGGGCGTACGCGGATCGCCTTCATCGGCGGTGATACGGACGGTGACACGCGCGGCGCCGACCGAAGACGCGGCTTCATCCGGGCCATGGAAGACCGCTCACTGGCCGCGGACCGGTTGATCGGCGCGGGCGATCCTCCGATCTCCATGCGCGAAGGGGCGGACGCCATGTCCCGATTGCTTGAGAACCACCCCGACACGCAAGCCGTGATTTGCGTGTCGGATCTGTCGGCCTTCGGCGCGCTGACCGAATGTGCCCGCAAAGGCGTGAAGGTTCCGGACGATGTTGCCGTTGCAGGCTTTGGCGCCTACGACATTTCATCGATTTGCGTGCCCACCCTGACCACGGTCAATCCGCGGCCGGAGGAAATCGGCCGGAAAACCGGAGAGCTGATCCGCAGACTGCTGAGAGGCGAGGGCACTGGGGACAGTGCCCTGGTTCAGATCGGCATCGAACCGGAATTGAGCATCGGCGAATCGAGCGCCTGACCTGTGGCAGGACCCGTCAGACCGTATCGCCGGGAACGAGGCGGAAGCCGACATCGCTGACGGCGCTGGCCGTGTCCCCGGATATCTTCAGGAGCAGGTTTTCAGCGGCGAGTTGCCCGATACGCAGATGGTTTACCTGCACCGTGGTCAGGCGATAGGGCAGGACCGAGGCAATGGGCAGCTCACCCCAGCCCGCAATCCCGATATCCTCCGGGATGCGGATATTCTGGGCCTGGCAGAAGTGGACTGCGCCAATCGCCATATTGTCGTTCTGAAAGAAGATGACCTCGACATCAGGGTCGGACGAGAGCAGCTGTTCGGTGCCGTAAAAGCCGGGATAAAAACCGGGAATATCGTTCAGGCAGAGTTGCCTTGTGAGCTTACCGCCACCGTCTTCGATCGCCTTGGCATAGCCGTTCAACCGGGATGTCGCGGCATTCGCCGCATCGTGGGAGGTGCCGACATAGCCGAAACGCGCATATCCCTTCGACAGGAGAAACCGGCCCATATCGTAGCCGCTGTCAAAGTGGTTCAGCCCGACACTCATGTCGATCGGGCTTGAGTTCAGGTCCCAGATCTCCACAAGCGGAATGTTTGCGCTTTGCAAAAGCTGGACGGCCCGGGGCGTGTGCGCCCGTCCGGTAAGGATCAGGCCGGCCGGTTTCCACGACAAAACGGTCTCGATCCAGTTCTCTTCCTCACCCAGCTCGTGCTGGGTCATTCCGAGAACCGTCTGATGATTGAAGCTGACCAGCTTGCGGTCGATTCCCTCCAGCACATGCGTGAAAACCTCGTTGCCGAGATCGGGAATGCTGACGCCGACGAATGTCGTGCTCCTGTCACCTGAAAAGACCGTCGCGATCCGGTTGGGCAGGTACCCAAGGCGCTCCACTTCGGCCATGACCGTGAGGCGGGTCTTTTCCGAATAGCCGCCTTCCTCGCGCAGGACCCGGCTGGCGGTCATTTTTGAGACGCCAGCCGCCTTGGCGACTTCAGATAGGCTTATCTTATTGGTTTTTCTAGCTATTTTGTGTCTCGTTAATTTTTACGTTATCGATAACTTTTTTATTGACTTCGGTATGTGACAGGCGGATGATAGTCCTACGTTACCGGTAACTCAACTCCGTCATGACAACAAAGCGGACGTGTGAGACCAGGTGACGATCGGGAGGAAACCAGTGCCAGGCAGTTTGAAAAACCGTCTCTTCTTTGACGGCATTCAGAAACACTTCGGCGGCACCTATGCCGTCCGCGATGTTTCGCTCTCGATCGATCGGGGCGAGATCGTTGCGCTTCTGGGTGAGAACGGCGCGGGCAAATCCACTCTCATCAAAATTCTGGGCGGGATCCACAAGCCGGACGCAGGCCGCGTCCTGATCAACGGAGAACCCTACGAGCACCGTCCGGGCGGTTTCGGCCAGCGCCAGGCGGTTGCGTTCATCCACCAGGATCTCGGCATGATCGAATGGATGACGGTTGCCGAGAACATGGCGCTTGCGCTCGGTTTCTCCAAACAGTTCGGGCTCATCAAGTGGAACGATGCAGAGGCCTT
This sequence comes from Pseudomonadota bacterium, assembly GCA_039818365.1. Taxonomy (GTDB): domain Bacteria; phylum Pseudomonadota; class Alphaproteobacteria; order Rhizobiales; family Stappiaceae; genus Roseibium. The sequence continues at coordinate 6,744 of JBCBUA010000090.1, read as the reverse complement.
CGCAGCCGAAGCACTCGCCAAGGTCGGATGCGATTTCTGTCCGACGACGCGCGTTCAGGATCTCTCCCGCACCGAGAAATCCCTTGTCGCCATTGCCCGTGCACTTGCCGTCGACTGCGATTTTCTGGTTCTCGACGAGCCGACCGCGTCGTTGCCGACCGATGAGGTCGCACGGCTGTTCGACGCCCTCCGCCCGCTGCGTGACCGCGGCGTCGGCATGATCTACGTGTCTCACCGCCTCGATGAGATCTTCCAGATCGCGGACCGTGTCGCCGTGCTGCGTGACGGTGAGCTGGTGGGTGTACGCGCCATCCAGCACACGACAACCGAAGAACTCGTGCACATGATTGTCGGACGAAAAACCCGGCAGGTGAGCAAGCTCAGCGAAGCCCCGGGCGAACCGGTTCTGACCGTCCGGGACCTGAAAACCCGGTCGACGGGCCCAGTCGACTTCACGCTTCACCGCAATGAACTTGTCGGGCTTGTTGGCCTGCGCGGGGCAGGGCACGAGGAAGTCGCCCGTGCACTCTACGGCCTTGGGGAACATGCGGGCGATATCGACCTTGCGGGGATCGGGGCACCTGACCTGCGTTCACCGAAGACGGCGCTGGATTCAGGTGTCGGACTGGTCGCCCGCGATCGCACGGAAGAATCCGTCGCGATGCCGCTGACAATCCGCGAAAACACGTTTCTCAATCCCGAGGCGACCGGGCGCGGCCTGTTCTCGATCCTGTCGCCGGGCGAGGAAACCCGGATGGCGGAGAAGATCGGCCGCGAGGTTGCCCTCAGTCCCAATGACCAGACCATGGCAATCGAAGCGCTTTCGGGCGGCAACCAGCAGAAAGTGGTGATTGCCCGCTGGCTGGCGACCAAGCGGAAGCTCCTGATCTGCGAAGATCCGACCGCCGGCGTCGATGTCGGTGCAAAGGCGGAAATCTATGCGCTCCTGAACAAGGCGCTTCTTGAAGGGGTCGGCATCCTGCTCGTGTCGACCGATTTCGAGGAAGTCGCAACGATCTGCCACCGGGCGATCGTCTTCAGCCAGGGAAAAATTGTCGGCGAATTGGCAGGGACCAAGCTGTCGACGGAAAACCTTATCCAGGCCGCGTCGGCCAGCAACGTCGCTGCTGCTTGAGGAATAGAAAATGCAGTCACTTGAATCCAATGCTCTGGAACCAACCAAGTCGGAAATCGAAGGTCTTTCGATCCGTGGCAAGCTGCTGCGTTTCCTTCCGGTCTATGGTCTTGTGATCCTCACACTGATGCTGATCCTTCTGTTCTCGGTTCTGTTGCCGAAAACGTTCCCGACGCTGTTGAACCTCAGGGCGATCATTTCCGACAAGGCCATCATTGCGCTGCTTTCGCTGGGCGCGATGATCCCGATGGCCGCCGGCCGCATCGATCTGACCGTCGGCTACGGGATCGTGCTCTGGCACATTCTTGCGATCAGTCTTCAGACCCTGCTCGGCATTCCCTGGCCGATGGCCGTTGTCATCGTGCTGATGCTCGGAGCCATGACCGGTTTCTTCAACGGTCTTCTTGTCGAGGTCGCCAAGATCGACAGCTTCATCGCGACGCTGGGAACCGGCACGGTGCTCTATGCGATTGCACTCTGGCACACCGGTGGCCGGCAGATGGTCGGTGTTCTGCCAGACGGCTTCTATTCCCTGAGCACGACATTCGTATTCGGCCTGCCGATCACCGGGTACTACCTGATCGCGATCACCGTTTGCATGTGGATGATCCTCGAATACACCCCGGTCGGCCGCTATCTCTACGCCATCGGTGCGAACCAGCGTGCGGCGCAACTGAACGGTATCCCGACGCGCAAATACGTCATTGGCGCCTTCATGGCTTCCGGCACGATGACCGCGCTTGCAGGTGTCCTGCTGGCCTCCAAGCTCAGGATCGGACAGGCGAGCGTTGGTCTTGAATTTCTTTTGCCGGCACTTGTCGGTGCGTTTCTCGGATCGACGACGATCAAACCCGGCCGCGTCAATGTCTGGGGCACGGTCGTCGGCGTCGCAATCCTGGCCGTCGGGATCTCCGGCATCCAGCAATTCGGTGGTTCGTTCTGGGTCGAACCGCTCTTCAACGGTGTCACATTGCTGATCGCAATCGGCATCGCAGGGTATGCGCAGCGCCGGAAAGGCGCAGCGAAAAAGTAGATTTTTTGCAAAGGGAGGAAACTATGCAAAAACGCGATTTTCTGAAAACAGTCCTGGCGACAACGATGCTCGCGAGTCTCGGCTGGCCGGCATTTGCCGAAACCGCGTGGGACGGGCCGACGACCGGACCGGCAGCTGCCGACGGCAAGACCGTTGTCGTGGTCGCAGCCGACCTGAAGAACGGCGGCATTCTCGGTGTGACCAACGGCGTCGAGGAAGCTGCGGCAAAGATCGGCTGGGAGGTCAGGGTTCTTGACGGCGCCGGGTCCATCCAGGGCCGCACGGCTGCCATCGGGCAGGCGCTTGCCCTGCAGCCGGACGGGATCGTCATCAACGGGTTCGACGCCGTTGAACAGCAGGCGGCGCTGGAAGGCGTTGCAGCGGCAAGTATCCCGATGGTCGCCTGGCATTCCGGGCCGAAAATCGGGTGTGATGCCCCGGGTGGCATTTTCGCCAATATCTCGACCGATGCCATGACGGTTTCCGAGGTTGCTGCAAACTGGGCAATCGAGGACGGCGGCACGGATATCGGCGTCATCATCTTCACTGATTCCACGTATCAGATCGCCATCGACAAGGCCGACCGTCTGAAGGAAACCGTGGAAGCCGCCGGCGGCAAGGTGCTTGAGTATGTCGATACGCCGATCGCCGACACGTCCACCCGCATGGGCCCGCTGACGACCAGCCTGCTTCAGAAATACGGAGACAGCTGGACACACGCGCTGGCGATCAACGACCTTTATTTCGATTTCATGGGACCGGCCCTGGCTTCGGCAGGGATTTCGGCCGCGGATGGTCCGCAGGCAGGCTCTGCCGGCGACGGCTCCGAGGCCGCCTTCCAGCGCATCCGCACCGGCGGCTACCAGACCATCACGGTTGCCGAACCGCTCAATCTTCAGGGATGGCAGCTGGTCGACGAGCTCAACCGTGCCGTCCAGGGTGAACCGTGCTCCGGCTACGTCACCTCTCCGGCGCTCGTCACGCAGACGGGGCTTGAGAAGATGGGCGACAGCAACGCGTTCGACCCGGACACGCCTTACCGCGAAGCCTACTCCAAGATCTGGGGCAAGTAAGCCTTCGCGAAACAGGTCGCTCGGAGCAGCCCCGGGCGACCTGCTGACTGAACGAAACTGAGTAACAGACCATCTCTTCGGCGCGGATTTCCGCGGACAAGGGAGGTTTGACCAAAACACAGAGTGGAAACATGTCTTCCGGCGAGCAAAACTCCGATCCCCTGGTGACGATGCGCAACATCTCCAAACGCTTTGGCGGTGTGCATGCGCTGACACAAGTCGATCTCGATGCCTATGCAGGTGAAGTTCTGGCGATTGTCGGCGACAATGGCGCCGGCAAGTCGACCCTCATCAAGATCCTCACGGGCGTCTACCAGCCAACCGAGGGCGAAATCTTCGTTGGCGGCAAGAAACTCGTCATGAACAGCCATTCGGATTCGATTGAGGAGGGTATCGACGCCGTCTACCAGACGCTCGCCCTTGCCGATCACCTCGATCCGGCGTCGAACATGTTTCTGGGCAATGAACTGACACGCTCATTTCTCGGCATCACCGTGCTCGACAACAAGCGGATGCGGTCTGAGACGGAACGTGTCCTGTTCGAACGCCTCGGTGTCCGGCTTCGCTCGCTCGATGTTCCCACGTCAAGCCTGTCGGGAGGCCAGCGGCAGGCGGTTGCGATTGCGCGAGCGGTCTATCACGAGGGCCTCAGGGTCCTCGTGATGGACGAACCCACCGCGGCACTCGGGCCCCAGGAAACCGCCAGGACCCTAAAGCTCATCAAGGCGCTGAAGGCGCAGGGGCTCGCAGTCATCCTGATTTCCCATTCGCTCGACGACGTCTTCGAGGTTGCGGATCGGGTTCACGTTCAAAGGCGCGGCCGATGCGCCGGTGTCGTTCATGTTTCGCAAAGCTCACAGCAGGACGTTCTCGCCCTGATCGTGGGTGCGGAAGAAGCGGCATAAGGGGGAAAAGATGACAACGGCAGCACAATCAAACGGACCGACACGGTTCTCGGACAGGATTGAACCGTTCCTGGCGATCATCGGCCCGATGGTGATGATCCTTGCCATTCTCCTGTTCATGGGGGTTGCGGAACCGGCGCGGTACTTCCGGCTTTCGAACCTCAATCTCATTCTGCTTGACGCGGCGCTCTACATGCCGATGGCGATGGCCATGACCTTCGTCATCACCCAGCGCGGGATCGACCTGTCGATCGGCTCCGTTGCTGCCCTGACGTCGATCATCATGGCGTTCCTGATCAAGCAATACGGATTTTCCGCGCCCGTGGCGATCATCATCGCGCTCGTGCTTGGTGCGATCTTCGGCCTGATCAACGGTCTGGTGATCACGAAGTTCAAGGTTCCCGACCTGATCGGCACGCTTGCGATGGACCTGGTCTACAGAGGCTTTGCCCTTGTGATTGCAAAGGGCCTCGTGCTTGCACGCTTCCCGGAAATCATGACCGAAATCGGCCGCGGCCAGATCCCGGGTTTCATCCCGGTTCCGGTTGTCATCGGCCTTTTGACGATGGCACTCGGCTATTGGCTGCTGAAGAAGACCTATTTCGGCCGTTACACCGTCGCGATCGGGTCCAATCCCGAAGCTGCGGAGATGACCGGTATCGCGGTCGACCGCTACAAGATCTATGCCTATGTCCTCATGGGGGCCTGTGCGGCTTTGGCCGGTGTCATGCTGACCGGCAAACTCAACGCCATCCAGGCAACATCGGCACCTTACTTCAATCTTCATGTCATTGCTGCCGTCGTGGTCGGTGGAACCTCGCTCTTCGGCGGACGTGCCTCGATGCTCGGGTCGCTGGCAGGTGTCCTGCTCCTGTCCATGATGATCAACGCCCTGGTCACGCTCAGGATCGAGTTCTTCTGGCAGTCGGTCGCATCCGGCGTGGTGATCGTGTCTTCGGTCGCGCTCTACACCTGGCTGCAGAAAAAGGACCGTGATGGTGCCAAGGGTGTTCTGGATGCCTTGAAGACGCCGGAAAGCATCAGGCTGCTGCGCCTGTCCGGTGGCCTGATCGCAGCGCTTGCACTTCTTCTTCTGATTGGAACTCTGCTCGCTGGCGCACCCGTTGCCAGCGGTTGAGTTCCCATATCGCGGACTTCATCAAAGGGAGGAATTTGAGATGAAACTGCTGAAATCTACACTTTGCGTTCTGCTGCTGACCGGTACGAGCGCGCTTGCACAGGGCAATTTGCCACTGAAAGAACTGCCGGGTCATGCCGACAGGGACTACTGGGTGCCTGGCGAGGTGAATGCTGAAGGCAAACTGGAAGCCCTGCAGGCCGTTGTCGGGTCCGAGGGCGTCAAGTTCTCCGGTACGCAGGACAAGCCGGTCGAGATCGCACTGATCTACCCGTCTGCAGACACGTCCGACTTCTGGGCCCGCAACTATCTTGCCCTGACCAAGCGACTTGAAGAACTGGGGATCGAGTTCAACACGACCGAGTTTGCCAGCCGGCAGATCGAGCACTCGCTTCAGTCGACCTATGCAAACCAGGTTCTTCAGGATGGCGATATCTACGACTATGTCATCTTCGGCCCGTCGGAACTGGCAATCCAGGCCGACAACATCGACAAGCTGGCCGGCAATGACGACTTCCAGACCTATGTCTGGGCGTTCCACACGCCGCTCAAGGATCTGAAGAACCAGCCGGACGTCTGGTTCGACTTCTCGTCGGCAGCAGGTGCACTGACCATGTGTGACTACATGCTCGAGCGGCTCGGCAATGGCGTCACCATGGCCATGAACCGTGGCATTCCCGGTATCACGGATAACCAGCGCTCGGGCGACTTCAAAGACTGCGTCATGGAGAAGGGCGACTGGAAAGTCGCTTACGAGCACTATGGCGAATATCAGCGTGAAGGCGGATACGAAGGCACAAGCCTGATCCTTCAGGCCTATCCGGAAGCCACGATCATCCACAACGCCAACACCGCCATGGCGATGGGAAGCGTTGAGGCCCAGATCGCGGTCGGCAAGGAAAAGGAGGTTTTCTCCACCGGATGGGGCGGCACCGGTCTTGAGCTGGACGCGATACGCCGTGGCGAGCTGGATGCGACCCCGATGCGCATGGGCGATGATGTCGGCGCGGCAACGGCCGAAGCGATCAAGGCGGACCTTGAAGGACGGGCGGACGAACTGCCGCTGGTCTTCCTCGGCCGGATCACCGTTGCTCATGACCAGATGAGCGCGGAAGAACTCGATGCCCTGCAGACGGAAGCTTTCCGCTTCTCCGGTGTCGGTGCGCTTGAGCGCTAAAAAGTCCGCACGTTCTGCCTGCGGGTTGGCCCAAGCCTGACCTAACGGATTGATCGGACGTGCAAAATGGAGCGCTACCGGTATACTCCTCGCCGGTAGCGCGACTTTTTTGAGCCCAGGGCTCTGAACGGGGAATTCGATTTGGCAAGGGACGGCGGAAAACAGGGGCCGGTCACGATGCGCGATGTTGCGCGGGCCGCAGGCGTGTCCCGCATGACGGTTTCGCGTGCCTTGCGCAAGGACAGCCCCGTTTCGCTGAAGACGCGCGAACATATTCTCAAAG
>JBCBUA010000089.1:0-18798 GCA_039818365.1 Pseudomonadota bacterium | reverse complement strand
TTCTCGAAGAAACGTCGATACTTATTGCCGTTCTGGCCGGAGTTGTGTCCTTTCTTTCCCCGTGCGTGCTGCCCCTGGTGCCGCCTTATCTGGGATACATGGCCGGCGTTTCGCTCGAGGAACTGGCAAATGACGAAGAGGATAACCGCGCGGCCGCGCGCAAGGTGTTCCTGACCTCGCTTGTCTTCGTTCTGGGATTTTCAACCGTCTTTGTCTTGCTCGGAGCAACCGCCAGTCTCCTCGGGCAGGTCATTCGGCAATACCTTGATTTCCTTGGATATGTCGCCGGTGCGGTGATCATTGTCATGGGTTTGCACTTTCTGGGTGTCTTTCGGATCGGGCTGCTTTACCGCGAAGCCCGGTTCCAGGTAACGCGCAAGCCCGCGGGACCGCTAGGCGCCTACGTGATGGGGCTTGCGTTCGGCTTCGGCTGGACGCCCTGTATCGGTCCCGTGCTGGCCGGCATCCTGACATTCGCCGCGGCGAAGGACACGGTCGGGCAGGGCGTTGTGCTACTGACGGCCTACGCGGTTGGTCTGGGGATCCCGTTCCTGATCGCGTCGCTCTTTGCCGGCCCGTTCCTCAAGTTCATGCAAAGGTTCCGCAAGCACATGGGGGCCGTCGAGAAGACGATGGGCGGGATGCTTGTCGTGACCGGCGTTCTGTTCCTGACCGGGCAGATGGCCGTATTCTCCTACTGGCTCCTGGAAACCTTTCCGGCCTTTCAGACAATCGGCTGACCCCAGACCGGCGTTGTGACGTTCACGGTTTAATCCCGGAAATTCGGTTCTGAGCAAGCTCCACGCCTGAGACAAAAATCAGACACCGGGTGCATCAGAAACCGGTTTCCCTGAACTCGGCGGCCGTCACCAACGGGTCGCCGGCATAAAGGGCCGGTCTGCAGAGTTCCGTCACATCAAGCAGATGCAGGCAGGCAACGGACGCATCCGCAGCATTGGCAAAAGGGCCGATCATGAGGGCGATGCCGCCTTCACCGGTCTGTTTCTCCATGAGGAGCGGGCGCAGGTCGCGCATGCGTTCCTCGTTCTGTTCCTTGAAATCCGCCCAGGCCTTCGCAGCGCCCGCTCTTGTCCGATAGTGTCCTATGACGGCACCGAAGTCGCTGCGCCTGATCTGGCCGTCACTTCCCGTTCCCCGGATCTGGCCTGAGGGTTCGGAGGGCGTGATGACCCGCGGGGCCAGTGCCGTTGTCGTCGGCGTGGTGTCGAACGCTTCAACATCTGCCGGCACATCGGGTATCGAAGCTGTCGTGAGGGATGTCGTGTCCTCGGCGGCAGGCGAAATGATCCTGACGGGCGCGGTCTCGGCGTCTTCGGGGGCAGGCATCGTTTGCGGCGGCGGTAGCACGCGAACCATTGCCGGTTCTTCAAGTGTCTTCGCAGGTGAGGAAGACGCTTCTGCCTGTGGAGACACCGGTGTAGTGGAGGGTGCCGTCACGATCTTCGGCTGCATTGCCGTTTTTGCCGTCGTTGCACCGGAAACCGGTCTTTTTTGCGTGTCAGAGCCCGGCTCATCCATGACAATTTTTCCGGGCCGCGGTGCAATCGGCTCTGCTGCCCTGGTTTTTGCGCGCTCAGAAGCCGCCAGTTTTGCCAGGGCGGCTTCCTGTTCAAGCGCTGCAATGCGGCTCGAATAGATCAGATTCTGTTCTGTCAGGGCCGTCAGCCGGCGGCGCAGGCCGACGACTTCGCGTTGAAGAACTTCAATCTGGCTCTGCTGCAAGTTCCGCGCGTTCCCCGCACCAGCGTCTGGCGAGGAGACCGTGGCGACCGCGACTGGCGCGCCGGAAGGGATCGAGGCGGTCGTTTCAACCGCAGAACCGGCCGCAAGCGGGATGCCGGACGGGAACGGCTGGCCTGTTGAAACAGGCATAAACGGCGTGCCGAACTGGTAGGAGGCTAGTCCGATGGTCCCCATGAACACAGCCGCAAATGCCCAGGACAGGATCCCGACACGGGACGGCGTGAACGTGTCCCGGACGATTTCACGCGTCGTTTTTGGGGCCTGAGGCTCGAGCAAGGGGTTTTTCCGGATCCTGTTCGCGAATCTGCACAATTATACTGTATCAGGCGCTCATTATGGTTAATGAAAACAAAACAGGAATGGCCTGGTCTTCACATCTTTCAATGTTCTGTGGATCGGGGCATATAAGAGCCCGCGCGTTCGCCCCTTGGCCGAAAATTTGAGTTGGTTTTGCATGTCCGATCGTAGTTGTCTTTCAATTGTCCTTGCCGCGGGTCTCGGGACCCGCATGAAATCGGATCTGCCGAAGGTTCTCCACGAAGTTGGCGGACTAGCGATGGTCGGTCACGTCCTGAAGGCGCTGGCAAGTGCCGGGGCGGACCGTGTTTCGGTCGTGACCGGCCCGGACATGCCGGCCCTTTCCGACCTGGTCGCAGACTTGATGCCCTCCGCACGGTGTCACGTGCAGGAAGAGCGCCTGGGGACGGCGCACGCCGCGCTCGCAGCCAGGGAGGCGCTTCGCCAGCCCGCGGACGACGTTCTCGTCCTCTTCGGCGACACGCCGCTCGTCACTGCGGAAACTGTGCTGAAAGTGCGGCGCGCGCTGAGCGAGGGCAGCGATCTTGTCGTTCTCGGTTTCGAGACGGAAAACCCGTTCGGATACGGTCGTCTGCTCATGGAAGAGGGCAGACTTCTCGCGATCCGTGAAGAAAAGGATGCGTCCGAAGAAGAACGAAAAGTGACGTTCTGCAACTCCGGTATCATGGGTTTTTCCGGCAAACACGCGCTGTCGCTGATGGAGCAGATCGGCAATGCGAACGTCAAGGGCGAGTACTACCTGACGGATGCGGTCGAGATAGCAAACCAGCGCGGGCTCAAGGTCTCCGCAGTCGCCGGATCGGAGGTGGAGACCCAGGGGATCAACACACGGGCACAGCTCGCGGCGTGTGAACAGGACTTTCAGGACCGAATGCGCCGTGCCGCAATCGACGGCGGCTGTACGCTCCTTGCACCGGCAACCGTGTTCTTTTCCCATGACACGCTGCTCGAACCGGGTGCCACAGTCGAACAGAACGTCGTTTTTGCGCGCGGCGTCAAGGTCAGCGCCGGAGCCACCATTCGCGCCTTCAGTCATCTTGAAGAGGCAGAAGTCGCGAGCGGATGTGTCGTTGGTCCCTATGCGCGCCTGCGTCCGGGAACGGTTCTTCAGGAAAGAGCAAAGATCGGCAACTTCGTGGAAACGAAAAACGTCACCTTCGGCGCGGACGCGAAGGCCAATCACCTCAGCTATATCGGCGACGCAAGCGTGGGTGCGTCGAGCAATATCGGGGCCGGCACGATCACCTGCAACTATGATGGATTTCTGAAACACAAGACCGAGATCGGTGCGGGCAGTTTCGTCGGGTCGAATTCGACCCTGGTTGCGCCGGTCGGGCTTGGCGAGGGTGCATTTGTCTCTGCCGGAAGCGTGATCACGAAGGATGTGCCGGCCGATGCGATGGCCTTCGGCAGAGCGCGTCAGGACAACAAGAGCGGCCGGGCCAAGTCCTTGAGAGAGCGGCTGAAATCCGAGAAGGATGCGAAAGTGAAGCGGTCGACCTGACCCGCATCCTGACATTTTCTGAAACACGTATTGATTTCAAATATTGGCACACCGTCGTCTAAAGCATGGTGGCTTTTCTTCAGTTTGATAGGGGTTTTTCATGTGCGGTATTGTTGGCGTCCTGGGGAAGATTGAAGCTGCTCCACGCATTGTCGATTCCTTGAAGCGTCTGGAATATCGGGGTTACGATTCCGCCGGTGTTGCCACCCTTGTCGACGGAGCCCTGGTACGCCGGAGAGCGGAAGGCAAGCTGCGCAATCTCGAAGCCGCCCTTGACGCGACACCGCTGGCAGGGTCATCCGGCATCGGCCACACCAGATGGGCAACGCACGGCGCGCCGACGGTCTCGAATGCGCATCCGCACCAGGCCGGTTCCGTTGCGATTGTTCATAACGGCATCATCGAAAATTACCTGGAGCTGCGGGACGAGGTTGTCTCGAACGGGGCGATCTTGTCGACCGAAACCGATACCGAGGTCGTGGCGCATCTGATCCATGCGGCGTTGGACAAGGGAATGACACCCCGCGACGCGGTCGCCGAAACGCTGCCGCGCCTCAAGGGTGCCTTTGCCCTCGCCATGCTTTTTGAAGGCGAAGACGATCTCATGATCGGTGCGCGCAAGGGATCTCCACTTGCCATCGGCCACGGCGAGGGCGAGATGTTCTTCGGTTCCGACGCGATCGCCTTGTCGCCGTTCACCGACAGAATCACATACCTGGAGGAAGGCGACTGGGCGGTGCTTACCCGGTCCGGCGTGCAGGTTTTCGATCGGAACAACGATCCGGTGGAGCGGCCGGAAGCGCGCTCTTCCGTAACGTCCAGCCTCATGGAAAAGGGCAACTACAAGCACTTCATGGCCAAGGAGATCCATGAGCAGCCGGAAGTGCTCGGCCACACTCTGTCCCGTTACTTTGATTATACCAGCAACACGGCCAAGGTCGCCGGCGCGGACAAGCTGAAGTTCAAGGATCTGTCCAGGGTGATCATTTCGGCCTGCGGCACGGCCTATCTTGCCGGTCTTGTTGCCAAGTACTGGTTCGAGAAATACGCCCGGCTTCCGGTCGAAATCGACATCGCCAGCGAATTCCGCTACCGGGAAACGCCGGTCAGCGACAAGGACGCCGCGCTGTTCATTTCCCAATCGGGTGAAACGGCGGATACGCTCGCTTCGCTTCGATACTGCAAGGAAAACGGCGCAGCCATCGGTGCGATCGTGAATGTTCCCGAAAGCACGATTGCCCGGGAAGCGGACATGGTGTTTCCGACCATCGCCGGGCCGGAAATCGGTGTGGCCTCCACCAAGGCGTTCACCTGTCAGCTCGCCGTTCTCGCAGCGCTTGCGATCCAGGCGGGTCGGGAACGCGGTTTTCTGTCGACCGAGAGTGAAAAGGCGCTTGTGGGAGAGCTGACCGAAGTTCCGAGCCTGGCACTGAAAGCGCTTGCGGGCGAAGCGGAGATCGAAAAACTGTCGCAGCCGCTGTCGAAGGCTGACAATGCGCTTTACCTCGGCCGATCGACGAATTTTCCGCTTGCGCTCGAAGGGGCGCTCAAGCTCAAGGAATTGTCCTATATCCATGCCGAAGGTTATGCGGCGGGCGAGTTGAAGCATGGCCCGATCGCGCTGATCGACGAGAACATGCCGGTGTTCGTGATCGCGCCCTATGATGCGATCTACGAGAAGACGGTCTCGAACATGCAGGAAGTCGCCGCGCGCGGCGGCAGGATCGTGCTGATCACCGATGCCAAGGGCGCGGAAGAAAGCGGCGGGGCCGCGGAAAACACCGTCATCATGCCCGACATGTCCGATATCGTCGCGCCGATCATCTACGCGTTGCCGGTCCAGCTGATTGCCTATCACACGGCGGTGTTCATGGGCACGGATGTGGACCAGCCGCGCAACCTCGCCAAGTCCGTGACGGTGGAATAATCCCATGGCGGAGCAAGCGGAACCGGTCGTTGTGCCATTTGAAGAAGGGCATCGGAAAGATGTCATTTCGCTCTGGCAGTCCTGCGGTCTCACGCGGGCCTGGAATGATCCGGACAGGGACATTGACCGCAAGCTTTCGGATCCCCAGGGAGGCTTTTTTGTCCTGTTGCAGGCCGACAAGGTGATTGGGTCCGTAATGGCAGGCTACGATGGCCATCGCGGGGCGATCTACTATCTCAGCATCGATCCCAAGCATCAGTCGTCCGGCCTTGGACGGTTGTTGATGGAACACTGCGAGGCGTTCCTGATCGGGCTCGGCTGTCCCAAGATCAACCTTTTCGTGAGGCAGGGCAACGAGGCCGTCATGAAATTCTACGACGGTCTCGGCTACGCCCCGGAAAAGGCGGTCGCGCTTGGAAAGCGCCTCATTCCGGACGACTGACACGCGCAGTGATTTGACGTGGAAAACGCACGGAGAAGAATTCAGACCGCTACCGCGCTGAATTTGGCAAGGATCAGATTGCAGAGTTCGCTGCCGGCAAAAACGTAGGCAAAAACCGGCAAGCTCAGAAGTGCGAATGGCAGGTCCCGTGAAACGTCTTGCTTCAGGATCTTCTGGTACATATACGCGCCCAACCACCAGGCGGCGACGATGCAGGTCAGAATCAGAAGGAAGGTCAGGAGAGATCCCGTAAATCCGAGCCACAAGGACAATGCCGCGGCCAGTTTTGCAGCACCGCCGCCAATGAAGCCTGACCACCACAGATACATCAGAAAAACCAACACTCCGAGGGAACCGGCAGCACTTAACAGGATGAACTTGAGTGACGCACCGACAAGCGGAGCAACGATGAAAAACGCAAGTGCAACTAAGGCCGGAAAGCGATTGGGTATCTTTGAAAGCATGTGTTGGGCCGTTGGTGAAATTCGACCTCAGCCAGACAAGCTGGATCTAACGGTCAGTGTTTTGGCGCTGGTCCAGAAGGACGACTTATCACATAGGTTGCGCAGGCGACTATTAATATAGCTGTAATTGCAGCCAGCCAGGGCGCCGGGGCAGTCGACCAGTAAAAAAAGAAATAACCGAATGTCATGCCCGCGATTGCTATGGCCTTGGCCTTCACCGGAATGGCACCGTGCTCGCGCCAGGCGATGACAGGCGGTCCGATCACGGGATGATTGAGGATTCTCGCTTCAAGCGCGGGAGAGGAGCGGGCAAAACATCCGGCAGCCAGGATGAAGAAGATCGTGCTCGGCAAAATCGGCAGAAACGCGCCGATGATACCGAGACCCACACATCCGGTTCCCAGAAGTTTGAACGTGAATCGCCGCAATCCTGCCTCCGCAATCGGCATTTTTAGGGTATATCGCTGAAAAATTAATCGAGCGAAGTATACCGCACTGCGATAAAGATAATTATGTAGTGTGGATCACACTGTAAGACGAGCACTCAACAGGAATCCGGTCGTTTTCACTTATGAGCCGCAGCAAGCATAAACCAGACGATACGTCGATCAAGGGCCACAGGCCGGGTGCGGCAACGCGCCTTCGCAACTATTTTCTGACCGGTCTTGTCATCACCGGTCCCATCGGCATCACGCTCTGGCTGACCTGGACCTTCATCAAGTGGGAGGACGGCTGGGTCAAGCCTTTCGTTCCCAAGATCTACAATCCAGAGACCTACCTGCCGTTTTCCGTTCCCGGTTTCGGCTTGATCGTTGCGATTTTCGTGCTGACGATCGTCGGATTTCTTGCAGCCAATTTCCTCGGGCGCAGCCTGATCTCGGCCGGCGAGGGAATTGTTGGCCGCATGCCGCTCGTTCGCAATGTTTACAGCGGCTTGAAGCAGATTTTTGAGACAGTGCTTGATGAGCGCGGGAACAGCTTCACCAAGGCTGCCCTGATTGAGTATCCGCGCAAGGGACTTTGGGCGATCGTGTTCATCTCGACGGAGACGAAGGGCGAGGTGGCGGAACGCCTGCGCAAGAAAGCAAGCACGGTGTCCGTCTTTCTTCCGACAACGCCGAACCCGACCTCCGGTTTCCTGCTCTTTGTTCCCAAGGAAGACATCGTGGAGCTGTCCATGGGGGTCGAGGACGCAGCAAAACTGGTCATCTCGGCAGGTCTCGTCAGCCCGGATCTTCCCGATATTCTTGAAGATGTCATTGCCGAGCCGGAGAAGCTTGAGCGGATCCGCAAGCGCGAGGATGCGTGATCAGCCTGCTCTGAGCAACCTGATCGCAGCATCCCTTCCAAACAGATAAAGCAGGCATCGGAGCGCCTGACCCCGATCCGACTTCAGGTCCGGGTCCATTTCCAGAATGAGTTTCGCATCGTCCCTTGCAACTTCCATCAGGTCCGCATGTTCGTCAGCGCGCGCTATGCGGAACCCGGGCGTGCCCGATTGGCGCGTTCCCAGAATTTCACCGCCACCGCGCAGTTTCAGGTCTTCTTCCGCGATCAAAAAGCCGTCATTGGTTTCGCGCATGATGTTGAGGCGCGCGCCGGCTGTCTCGCCCAGCGGGCCCTTGTAGAGCAGGACGCAGGACGACGGCTTGTCGCCGCGGCCAACCCGTCCACGGAGCTGGTGCAATTGCGCAAGGCCGAACCGTTCCGCATGTTCGATGACAATAATGGTGGCGTCGGGGACATCGACGCCGACTTCGATCACGGTCGTCGCGACAAGCACCCTTGTGTCGCCGTTCTTGAAGGCGGACATCGCGGCGTCCTTTTCATCGGCGCTCATGCGGCCATGCACCAGTGAGACCGGCTGGCGCAGGGCGTGCTGGAGGACGCGGTGCCGGTCTTCAACGGCGGCGAGATCGATCTTTTCCGATTCCTCGACCAGCGGACACACCCAGTAAACCTTCTGCCCCTCGGCGATGGCAGCCCCGACTCTTGCGATGATCTCGTCCAGGCGGTCGAGCGAGACGGAGACCGTCTTGATCGGCTTGCGGCCTGCCGGTTTGTCGGTAAGACGGGAAACATCCATATCGCCGAAACAGGTCAGGACGAGAGTTCGCGGGATCGGTGTTGCCGTCATGACAAGAACATCCACGCCCTGGCCCTTGCCGGACAGGGCGAGCCGCTGGTGGACCCCGAAGCGGTGCTGTTCGTCGACAACGACCATGCCGAGATTCTTGAACGTAACCGATCCCTGAAACAGCGCGTGGGTTCCGACAACCAGGTCGATGTCGCCTGCGTCCAGTTTTTCCTGAAGCAGACGCCGCTCTTTCTGGCTGTCCTTGCCGGTCATCAGGGCCAGCCGGATACCGGTCTCTTCGCAAAGCGGCCTCATGGAGGCAAAATGCTGGCGCGCGAGAATTTCCGTTGGAGCCATGAGCCCGCCCTGCGCGCCGGTTTCGATCACCTGCGCCAGCGCCGCGAGTGCGACAACGGTCTTGCCAGAGCCGACGTCACCCTGCAGAAGGCGCAGCATCCGGGTCGGTTCGGCAAGGTCCTGGTTGATCTCTTTTATCGCATTTGCCTGGCTGCCCGTCAGTTGGAAGGGCAGCGCGTCGATCACCGCCTTCTGCAATTTTCCGTCCGGCTTTCTGGCGATGCCGCCAAGTGTGCGCATGTTGGCGCGGACCATTGCCAGCGCGAGCTGGCTTGCCAGCAGTTCGTCATAGGCGAGGCGCTGCATATAGGGCGACTGAGGCTCGATATCCTGGCGCTCTTTCGGCAGGTGCAGCGTCTGCAGGGCGTCGTAAAAGTCGGGCCAGCCGTTCTGCTGGAGATGTGGCTGGTTCAGCCACTCGGGAAGGTGGGGCACCCGTTCCAGCGCCGCGCGCATGGCCTTTTGAAGTGTCTTGGAGGCAAGCCCTGCCGTCAGCGGATAGACCGGCTCGATCGCCGGCATCTGGGCCGCTTCCTCGGGCTTGAGCGAATAGTCCGGATGCACCATTTGCGGACGGTCGTTGAACCACTCGACCTTGCCGGACACGATCCGCCGTTCGCCTTCGGGAAAGGTCTTTTCCAGCCAATCCCGTCTTGGATGGAAGAACACGAAGCTGATTTGCCCGGTGTCGTCATAGGCCGGGATCTTGTAAGGCGCTTTGGAATGCCGCGGAGGTGCCTGGTGCCGGCCGATCGTGACATCGAGCGTGACGATGTCGCCGTTTTCCGAATAGGCAATTCCGGGTCTGTGCCGCCTGTCGATGAGGTTGTGCGGGATGTGGAACAGGAGGTCCGAAACGGTCGCGTCCCTGTCCGGCTGACCGCCGACGAGCCCTGAAACGAGCTTTGCGATCTTGGGTCCGATGCCCGGAAGTGTCGAGACGGGGGCAAACAGGGGATCGAGAACCGGCGGGCGCATCTTGAGTGAAGAAACCTCTCCCGTAAGCCATTCGCTTGGTGAATTTCAGTGCCAGTTCTGCCACGAAGCGCAGGATCGGCGCAACAGGAGGAACAATATGTGAACAAATAAGTGAGCCAGCAAGCGAGAAAGCGCTGACAATCGCGTTCTGCGGCGCTATATAACCGTCACGAATTCAGTTTGGGTCTGCAACCCGTCGAGACGTTCCGTCTCCGGTCACTGCCTGCCCGTTTCCAGATAGGCCACCCATGTCAGATCCGACCGGCAGCACCAGTAACCCTTCCGACACCGGGCGTGACCCGCGGCGCAAGCGGATCCTGTTCCGCTGTTGGCACCGGGGCATGAAGGAAATGGACCTTTTGCTGGGCGGATTTGCAAATGCGGAAATCGACCGGCTTTCGGACGAAGAACTCCTGGAGCTGGAACATCTCCTGACCGCGCATGATCAGGATCTCTATGCGTGGATGACCGGGCGCAAGCCGTTGCCCCCTGAGTGGGACGGCCCGCTCTACCGCCGGATCATAGCCTATCACGATGCTGCCGGTCCTGCCGGTTTCGTCAGTTAAAACAGGAAGAATTGCCGTGTTTGACAGCCTGCTGAACGACCAGGCCAACGTCACGCTGGCCGGTGTGCCCGATGGTGCGGAAAGTTACGCGCTCGCCAGGCTTCTCGCCGAAAGCAAGGCTGACGGCCTAGCGCTTGTTTTTGTGGCGCGCGATGCGACCCGGATGGCGATGGTCGGCGAGGCGCTTGCCTTTTTCGAACCCGATGTCGATATCCTGCAGCTGCCCGCCTGGGACTGCCTGCCTTACGACCGCGTTTCGCCCAACCCGGCGATCAGCGCACGGCGGCTGCTGGCCCTCGGGCAACTTGCCCGAGGCCTCCCCAAGGGCCGGAAAACCGTTCTGATGACGACCCTGAATGCTGCAGTTCAGAGGATGCCGGAACGCGGCTTCATGGCCGACCAGACATTCTCCATGGCCCCCGG
Source organism: Pseudomonadota bacterium (assembly GCA_039818365.1). Taxonomy (GTDB): domain Bacteria; phylum Pseudomonadota; class Alphaproteobacteria; order Rhizobiales; family Stappiaceae; genus Roseibium. The sequence continues at coordinate 7,978 of JBCBUA010000089.1, read as the reverse complement.
GAACCAGGTCGACATGGCGGCGATTTCCAACTGGATGGAAATGAACGGGTTCTCCCGCACGCCGACTGTGCGCGAAACAGGCGAATATGCCGTGCGCGGCGGCATCATCGATCTCTATGCGCCAGGTTCGGAAGAGCCCGTCAGGCTCGACTTTTTCGGCGACACGCTTGAGTCCATCCGCTCGTTCAACGCAGAGACACAGCGCACGTCGAAACAGCTGAAGCGGCTGGACCTCGTGCCGATGAGCGAAGTCGTCTTGTCGGAGGAAGCGATTTCCCGCTTCCGCCGGTCCTACCTCGCGATGTTTGGCGCGGCGAGCCGTGAAGATGTGCTTTATCAGTCGATCAGCGACGGCCGGCGTTATGCAGGCATGGAACACTGGCTGCCGCTGTTTCACGAGCGGCTTGAAACGCTGTTCGACTATATTGGCGACACGCCGCTTGTTCTGGATGCAAACGCTACCGACGCGGTCCGGGAGCGGCTTGAACAGGTATCGGAGCATTACACGGCACGACAGGACGCACGGGAGATGGGAACCAGTTCCGGCACCGTGCCCTACATGCCGGTCGAACCGGAAAAGCTCTATTTTTCGGAAAGCGAGTGGACGACCGCGATCGCGGACCGCGCAAGTGCTTCGCTCGATCCGTTCACACCACCGCCCGGAACCGGAAAGACGGTTGTTGAACTGGGCGGCAGACAGGGCCGCAGTTTTGCGGCGGAACGTGCAGCCGGCGACGTCAATATCTTCGACGCCCTGACGACCCATGTGCGTGATCTTCAGACCGCGGGCAAACGGACGGTCATTGCCTGCTGGTCCGACGGATCCCGGGACCGCCTTGGACAGATCCTGGGCGATCACGGGCTCGGCGCCGTTCAGGAAGTGGCGACACTCAGGGAAGCGGATCAGCTTCCCGCAAAGACGACCGCCTTGTGCGTGCTTGGGATCGAACATGGTTTCGAACTCAAGGATATCGCTTTTGTCGGCGAACAGGACATTCTCGGCGACCGACTGGTGCGCAAGTCGCGGCGCAAGGCCAAGGGCGCCAATGTCATCACCGAGGCAACGGGCCTGTCCGAGGGCGATCTTGTTGTCCATGTCGAGCACGGGATCGGCCGGTTTGTCGGGCTGAAGACGATCGAGGCGGTCGGTGCGCCACATGATTGCCTGGAGCTGCAATATGCAGGTGGCGACAAGCTTTATCTGCCGGTAGAGAACATCGAGCTGCTGTCGCGTTACGGGTCCGAAGACCAGGAAGCGCAACTGGACAAACTGGGCGGCGGAGCCTGGCAGGCGCGCAAGGCGAAGCTCAAGAAACGGATCCTCGAGATCGCCGACGGTCTCATCAAGACCGCAGCAGAGCGTGCGCTCAAAACCGCTCCGGTCGTGGAAACGCCGGAAGGGGTCTACGACGAATTCGCCACCCGCTTCCCGTATGAAGAAACCGATGATCAGCTGACGGCGATCGACGCGGTCTTTGACGATCTCTCATCAGGACGCCCGATGGATCGCCTGATCTGCGGCGATGTCGGCTTCGGCAAGACCGAAGTCGCGCTGCGCGCGGCCTTCATTGCCGCCATGTCCGGACGCCAGGTTGCGGTTGTCGTGCCGACCACGCTGCTGGCACGCCAGCACTACAAAACCTTTTCCGAGCGCTTTCACGGATTGCCGATCAATGTCGGCCATGCCTCAAGGCTTGTCCCGGCGAAGCAACTGACACTGACGAAGAAAGGCATTGCCGACGGTTCGGTCGACATTGTTGTCGGCACGCATGCCCTTCTCGGCAAATCGATCAAGTTCCGTGACCTTGGGTTGCTGATCATCGACGAAGAGCAGCATTTCGGGGTCAAGCACAAGGAACGGCTGAAGGAACTGAAATCAGACGTTCACGTCATGACACTCTCGGCAACGCCGATCCCGCGCACGCTGCAATTGGCGCTGACCGGCGTGCGCGAGCTGTCGCTCATCGCGACGCCGCCCGTCGACAGGCTGGCCGTTCGCACCTTCGTGTCGCCGTTCGATCCGCTGGTGGTGCGCGAGGCGCTGCTGCGGGAGCATTACCGGGGCGGGCAGAGCTTCTACGTGTGTCCGAGACTTGCGGATATAGCTGACCGGTTGGCATTTCTGGAAGAACAGGTGCCTGAACTGAAGGTGGCCGTTGCTCATGGGCAAATGCCGCCCGGCGAACTGGAAGACGTCATGAACGCCTTTTACGAGGGCAAGTACAACGTGCTGCTGTCCACCACGATCGTCGAATCGGGCCTGGACATTCCAACAGCCAACACGCTGATCGTGCACCGGTCGGACATGTTTGGCCTGGCGCAGCTCTACCAGTTGCGTGGACGTGTCGGCCGGTCAAAGACACGGGCCTATGCTCTCTTCACGGTTCCGGCAAACAAAACGCTCACGGCAACGGCCGAACGGCGTCTGAAGGTGCTGCAGTCGCTTGAAACCCTCGGAGCGGGCTTTCAGCTCGCCAGCCATGATCTGGATATCCGCGGGGCAGGGAACCTGCTCGGCGAGGAGCAATCCGGTCACATCAAGGAAGTCGGTTTCGAGCTTTACCAGCAGATGCTGGAAGAGGCGGTCGCCCAGCTCAAGGACGGCGGCGCGGATTTCGGCGAGGAGCAATGGTCGCCGCAAATCAATATCGGGACACCCGTCCTCATACCAGAGGACTACGTGGCCGACCTGCAGCTGCGCCTCCAGCTCTACCGGCGGCTTGGCGATGTAACAGAAGCCGAGGAGATCGATGCGTTCGGCGCAGAACTGATCGACCGGTTCGGTCCGCTGCCGGAAGAAGTCCAGCATCTTCTGAAGATCGTCTATATCAAGGGGCTCTGCCGCAAGGCGAATGTGGAGAAGGTGGATGCCGGACCGAAGGGCATGGTGGTCAGCTTCCGCAACAGCGAATTCTCCAATCCGGCAGGCCTTGTCTCCTACATTGCGGAACAGGGCGTTCTTGCGAAGATCCGCCCGGATCAACGCGTCGTGCTAAGCCGTGACTGGGAAAAGACCGACTCGCGCCTCAAGGGCACGGCGACGATCCTGACGAAATTGGCAAAGCTGGCGGCTGCCTGACGCATTCATTAGGCCGGAGGTTAGACGCCTAGAAGTCCTGCCAGCCTTTCTCACCGATCAGCGGCACGAAAGCGACACCACCGAGATCCTCCACGGCAAACTCGCTTTCGGATTTCTTGCGCACCCGGTATAGGGACTGGGACGATCTGGACTTGCCGGCCGGGATGACGAGCCGCCCGCCAACGCAAAGCTGCTGTTTGTAGGTCTCCGGGACTGCGGGCGCTGCGGCCGATACAAGAATTGCATCGAATGGGGCTTCTTCGGGACAGCCCAGCGTTCCGTCTGAGCAATGCACGGTGATGTTGGAACAGCCTGCCTTGGCGAGCGTTTGCCGAGCCTTTTCCGCAAGCTCGGGAATGCGCTCCACGGTGACCACGCGCGCGCAGAGCTGTGCGAGCACGGCCGCCGCATAGCCGGAGCCAGTCCCGATTTCGAGAACCTTGTCCGTTTGCGTAAGCTCGAGCCGGTCGCACATCACAGCGACGATGTAGGGCTGGGAGATTGTCTGGTAGTGGCCGATGGTCAGCGGTCTGTCCGCGTAGGCATGTTTTTGCAGACTGCCTTTTACAAAGAGATGCCTTGGAACCATGCGCATGGCTGCAAGAACGCGCGGGTTTTCCAGCCCCCGGCGCTCAATCTGCTCGCGCACCATCGTTTCGCGTTCGCTTTCGAACGGGTCCATTTGATCTCTCCGCAGGTTCCGCAAATTTGGGTGTGTTTGAATAGCGATCTCAAGACTCTATTAAACCTAACCTTTCATAGTGATGGCACCAAGCGGCCACCAGTTCAGCGTCAAGGTCCTTCAGAGTGCCCCGAGCAGCGACACGTCAGCGTAAACAATCCTTTCTCCGCCGTCTCATCACGCCTGCAATTGCGATTGCAGCGCTTGGATATTTCGGGTTCCACGCCATGAGCGGTGAGCTTGGAATGGTCGGGCGCGCCATGATCGAGAGCCAGGTTTCGGAACTGGAATCGGATCTGGAAGAGCTGATTGCCGAAAGGCAGGAGCTTGTTTCAAGGGTCAGCCTGCTGCGCCCGGAAAGTCTTGATCCGGACATGCTCGATGAACGTGCGCGGCTGAACCTCAATCTCGTTCACACGAACGAACTGGTCGTGCTTCGTCCAGGACGCCGTTACGAGGTGAACTGATTTTCAGTTCATTTTTGCGAGTTAACTTACTTCTGGTTAAAATTAAAATTATTTCACTTTTTCAGAGGCTTAAATCGCTTCGCATATCCCATTAAATATGATTGGATTGACATGTGCAACAGGATAAGTTGCAGCTACCTGTCTTAGGGGAAACGTCACGCCGAGAAGAGGGTTATGGCCACAGCATCAAAGACCACTTCCGCTCGCTCCAAGAGCGCCAGCCGGACCCGCAGCACCGCCAAGAAAGCGAAACCTGCGATCGCCGAGTTCGACAAGGACGATGAACTCCACGCTTACCGCGAAATGCTTCTGATCCGACGATTCGAGGAAAAAGCCGGACAATTGTACGGCATGGGCCTCATCGGCGGGTTCTGTCATTTGTATATCGGGCAGGAAGCTGTCGTCGTCGGTATGCAGATGGCCAAGAAGGACGGCGATCAGATGATCACCGGCTATCGCGACCATGGCCACATGCTGGCGATGGATCTCGATCCCGGCGCCGTCATGGCCGAGCTGACCGGCCGCCGCGGCGGACTGTCCAAGGGCAAGGGCGGCTCCATGCACATGTTCTCCAAGGAAAAGCACTTCTATGGCGGGCACGGCATCGTGGGAGCCCAGGTGTCGCTCGGCACCGGCCTGGGCTTCGCCAACAAGTATCGCGAGAACGGCAATGTTTCCATGGCTTTCTTCGGCGACGGTGCCTCCAACCAGGGCCAGGTCTACGAGAGTTTCAACATGGCCGAGCTTTGGAAGCTCCCGGTTGTCTATGTGATCGAGAACAACAAGTACGGCATGGGCACGAGCGTCTCTCGTGCGTCCGCGACCACGGACCTGTCGCAGCGCGGTGCCTCCTTCGGTATTCCGGGTGAGCAGGTCGACGGTATGGATGTTCGCGCCGTCAGGGCCGCGTCCGAAAAGGCGCTCGGCTGGTGCCGGGAAGGCAAGGGCCCTTACATCCTCGAAATGATCACCTACCGGTACCGGGGTCATTCGATGTCGGACCCGGCGAAATACCGCTCCAAGGATGAAGTCCAGAAGATGCGGACAGAGCACGACCCGATTGAACAGGTCCGGGCGCGTCTGATCGAGAAAAAATGGGCGTCGGAAGACGACCTCAAGGCCATCGACAAGGACGTGCGCGCGCGCGTCGCCGAAGCGGCCGAATTTGCTCAGAACGATCCGGAGCCGGATGCTTCTGAACTCTACACAGACATTCTGCTCTAAGGCCGGGGGACAATATGCCGATTGATATTTTGATGCCGGCGCTCTCGCCGACAATGGAAGAGGGCAAGCTCGCCAAATGGCTCAAGGCCGAAGGCGACGCGGTGACCGCAGGCGATGTGATCGCTGAAATCGAAACCGACAAGGCCACGATGGAAGTCGAGGCGGTCGACGAGGGAACACTTGGCAAGATCCTGGTCCCGGAAGGGACGGACAACGTCAAGGTCAACGAGAAAATCGCCGTTCTGCTGGGCGAGGGTGAAGACGCAAGCGCGATCGATACGGCCGCAGCGGCACCCGCTGCCGCGGCTCCGGCCGCTCCTGCGGCCGAAGCGCCCAGCGCACCTGCCGTGCCTGCTGCACCTGTTGCATCCGAACCGGCAGAGGATCCTGAAATACCGGCTGGAACAGCCATGAAAAGCTCGACGGTGCGCGAGGCGCTGCGCGATGCGATGGCCGAAGAAATGCGCCGCGACGAAGACGTTTTCGTCATGGGCGAGGAAGTGGCGGAATACCAGGGCGCCTACAAGATCACGCAGGGGCTGCTGGACGAATTCAGCGCCAAGCGCGTGATCGATACGCCGATCACCGAACACGGCTTTACCGGTCTTGGCGTCGGTGCCGCGATGGCAGGCCTGAAGCCGATCGTGGAGTTCATGACGTTCAACTTCGCCATGCAGGCGATTGATCAGATCATCAACTCGGCGGCCAAAACGCTCTACATGTCCGGCGGCCAGATGGGTGCTCCCATCGTGTTCCGCGGTCCCAACGGTGCGGCTGCCCGCGTCGGTGCACAGCATTCGCAGGACTACGCGTCCTGGTACGCGCATGTGCCGGGACTGAAAGTGATCCAGCCTTATTCCGCGGCTGATGCGAAGGGGCTTTTGAAAGCGGCCATCCGTGATCCGAACCCGGTCATTTTCCTGGAGAACGAGATCCTTTACGGACATTCGTTCGAGATCCCGGACATGGATGATTTCGTGTTGCCGATCGGCAAGGCGAAGGTCGAACGCGGTGGTACGGATGTCACGCTTGTTTCCTGGGGCATCGGCATGACCTATACGCTGCAGGCTGCAGATGAACTTGCGGCCATGGGTATCTCCGCCGAGGTCATCAACCTGCGCACGATCCGTCCGCTCGACATCGAAACGGTGCTTGCGTCCGTCAGGAAGACGGGCCGTATCGTGACGATCGAGGAAGCCTTCCCGATGTGTTCGGTGTCCTCGGAGATCGCCTATCAGGTTCAGGAGCAGGCATTCGACTATCTGGATGCACCGATCCTGCGCGTGACCGGCAAGGACGTTCCGATGCCCTATGCGGCAAATCTGGAGAAGCTTGCATTGCCGAGCGTTCCGGAAGTCATCGAAGCGGTCAAGGCCGTGACGTACACAGCCTGAGGCGAGGGAGACGGATATGCCAATCAATATCACCATGCCGGCCCTTTCTCCGACCATGGAAGAGGGCAACCTTGCCAAATGGCTGGTCAAGGAAGGCGATCAGGTTTCCGCAGGTGACGTCATCGCGGAAATCGAGACCGACAAGGCAACAATGGAAGTCGAGGCCGTGGACGAAGGCACGGTCGGCAAGATCGTGGTTCCCGAAGGGACTGCCGGGGTCAAGGTCAACGAGCTGATCGCCGTGCTTTTGGAAGACGGCGAGGATGCTGGGGCCATCGATACCGCCGCTGCAAGCCCGGCGCCTGCCGCTGCGCCTGCAACGGCCGAAGCACCTGCCGCTGCCGCACCGGCTGCAGCAGCGCCCGCACCGGCCGGTCCGGCACCAGTCGCCAATGACGGCTCGCGCATCTTTGCCTCGCCCCTGGCGCGGCGTCTCGCCAAGCTGAACAGCCTTGATCTTTCCGCGCTCACCGGCACTGGCCCGCATGGCCGGATCGTCAAACGCGACATCGAGGCGGCCATATCGGCCGGAACCGGAAAAGCGGCGCCTGCTGCCGAATCTCCGAAGGCCGCTGCCGCAGCACCTGCGCTCGCCGCCGGGCCGTCGGCGGATCAGGTCCTGAAGCTGTTCGACGAAGATTCCTACGAACTCGTGCCGCATGACGGCATGCGCAAGACCATTGCGAAACGTTTGACGGAATCCAAGCAGACGATCCCGCATTTCTATGTCTCGGTCGACTGCGAACTCGACGCGCTTCTGGCGCTGCGTGCGCAGCTCAACGGGGCCGCGGCAACCGACAAGGACGGCAAACCGGCCTACAAGCTGTCGGTCAACGACATGACCATCAAGGCGCTGGCTCTGGCCTTGCGCGATGTTCCGGATGCGAACGTTTCCTGGACCGACGAAAACATGGTCATGCACAAGCATGCAGATGTCGGTGTTGCCGTTTCGATCCCGGGCGGGCTGATCACGCCGATCATCCGCCGGGCGGAAGAAAAGCCCCTGTCGGTCATCTCAAACGAGATGAAGGACCTTGGCAAACGGGCGAAAGAGCGAAAGCTCAAGCCGGAAGAGTACCAGGGCGGCACCACGGCGGTTTCCAACATGGGCATGATGGGCGTGAAGGACTTT
>JBCBUA010000088.1:0-18834 GCA_039818365.1 Pseudomonadota bacterium | reverse complement strand
GATGTTGGTGAGACCCAGTCCGCCCCGGACCCAGCCGACCAGCGCATTGGCGAACCGGATGATCCGTTCGGTGATGCCGCCATTGTTCATCAGGTTTCCCGCCAGAATGAACCCCGGAATGCTCAGGAGCACGAAGACATCGATCCCGGCATAGACCTTCTGCGGCACAACCACGAGCGGGATGCCCGAGACGAGCAGATAGCTGAGGGAGGAAAGACCCAGGGCAATCGCAACGGGAATTCCGATGACGAGCGCGCCGACAAAGACGGCGAAAAGGACAAAGACCTCCAACGTCAGACCTCCTGCTTCGGACGTGAATATTCAACATGCAGGAGCGTGAGAACGGCACGCATCACGGCAAAAACAAGCAGAAGAAGAAACAGCAGAAACACGCTGAAATGGATGAAGGACATTTGCAGGCCCATCGCGGGGGACTTCTGGAGAAATCCGATTTGAACGTATTTCCAGGCACCGGGCAGAAGAATGGCGGCGAGAAATGCGGTCGCCAGCGATGCGGTCACATTCAAAATGCGCGGCCAGGGGCCGGGCAGCGCGTCGCAGACGATGTCGACATTCACAAGGTCGCCGCTCATCAGTCCAAGCCCGACACCAAGAGCGGTCATGTAGATCAGGGCGAACCGGGTGAGTTCTTCCGTCCAGACGGGAGAATCGCCGATTGCACGGCCCAGAACCTGCGTGAGCACGGCAGTGATCAGCACCATGAAGGCGATGAGAACGCCAGCCCGGCAGACCAGTTCGAGCGCCCGATAAACTTTCAGGATGACCTTCATGAAACGATCCGGAGAAAGGCCCGCCGCCGTCTTATCGCGGCGGCGGCGGGCAAGTTGGGGGAGGGAACTACTTCTGGCTGTTGAAGAGATCTTCCACGATCGGTTTGATTTCGTCGTTCACGTTGGCCAGTACGGCGTCCTTTGCCGCCGCCGCATAGGCCGCACCGTCAACCTCGACGAAGGTCATTCCGTTCTCCTCAAGGTAGGCGCGGTCTTCGGCTAGGCTGGTTTCAAGAAGGCCGCGCTCGAATTCCTGGGCGCGTTTTGCGGCTTCAAGAACATGCGCCTGGTCTTCCGGGCTCAGGTTTTGCCAGGTCGATTCGGCGATTGTCAGGTAGATCCACGACCGGACGTGCTGGGTCAGGTTCACATGGGACTGGACTTCGTTGAAATTGGCGGACCTGATCAGGGCCAGGGGGTTCTCCTGCGCCCCGATGGTGCCGTTCTGGAGACTGGTGAACACTTCCGAGAAGGCCATCGGCGTCGGCGCGGCACCGAGCGACTTCCATACGTCCACGAAGAGCGGGACGTTGGGCACGCGCATCTTCAGGCCTTCAAGCTGATCGGGTGCCGAGATGGCCCTGTTCGACGTGAGGTTCCGCGGACCGCGCGCAAAATACGCGATCGGCCGGATCTGCGCCTTCTCGATGATTTGCGCCTCGATCTGATCGCCGATTTCCCCGGAAGCAACCTCGTCCATGTGCTCCGTAGATGCATAGGCATAAGGGACTGCGAGAAGCGCTGCCATCGGCGCCCAGTTCTGGAGGCTTTCTCCGGTAATCGTCATGTCGACCGTGCCGAGCTGCATGCCGTTGATCAGGTCGATCTCCTTGCCGAGCGACTCGTTCGGATAGACTTCGACCGCGATGCGGCCATCGGTCAGGGTGGAGAGTTCTTCGCCGAACTTGACCGCCGCCTGGTGCCAGGCATTCTGTTCATTTGCCAGATGGCCAAGCTTCAGTGTGGTGTCCTGTGCCAACGCGGCACCGGCTGCGAACTGTGACACGATGCAGGCGGCGACGAAATTGCCGAATCTGAATGTCATGACTCTCACTCCCGTTTGGATGATGATCCATCCGTCGCCAGATCCTCGCAGCGATCGAAATAGACCTGATTTCTCTCTATGATCTGGGGCAGAGTCTTGAGGATCTCGTTCAGATGTTTGCGCATGGCCCGGGAGGCTGCATCCGGGTTGCCCGCTTCTATCTGATCGACAATGGCGCTGTGCTGATCGATCAGCGTGACAAATGGAAAAAGCTCGAAACTGAGGAACCGGACCCGGTCCATCTGGCTTTTCAGTCCTTCAACGAACTGCCACGCAACGTCCTTTCCAGCAGCCTCCGCCAGTGTGCGGTGGAATTTCTCATCTTCATTGATGAAGTCTGCTGAAGCCGTCTTTCCGATCTTTGCCTGATGCCGCAATTGCGATCGCAATTCCTTTATCAGGCCCGGCTGCGGTGTCTGTGCGAGCAATCGCACGATGTCGGCCTCGACAGCTTCCCGAACGAACCGCGATTGCAGAACGGTCGGGTAGTCGATCTTGGTGACAAGCGTGCTGCGTTGCGGCCGGATCAGGAGCAGTCCCTCCTCGGCCAGTTTGATGAATGCTTCGCGAACCGGTTGCCGGCTGATGCCATAGCTTTTGGCGATCTCTGCCTCGGACAGCTTGCTGCCCGCCGGGAGGTCATTCTTGACGATGCGCTCACGCAGTATCCGCCGCACCTGCGGCGCAATCGCGAGTGTATCGTCAAGCCACGTATCGATGCTGACTTCGTTCAACACGAGAAGTCCTCCCAGGTCGGTTATCTGCCATACTGCCATACTAGTCAACAAAAATTTGACAAGCGGCTGCCAAGCATTCAAAAAATGCGTTACATGTTGCTCCAACGGTATAGGAGGGAACCGGCTTGCGCGAAACATGGAGATGGTTCGGACCGGCTGATCAGGTCTCGCTGGACGATGTTGCACAGGCAGGAGCGCGCGGGATCGTCACGGCCCTGCACCACATTTCGCCGGGCGACGTGTGGACGCCGGAAGAGATTGCCGCGCGTCAGGCCGCGATCCGGAACCAAAGCGCGCATTTGCCCCAACCTTTGGAATGGGAGGTCGTTGAAAGCCTGCCCGTATCTGAAGACATCAAGAGGCAGACGGGCAATTGGCGCGAACACCTGAAGGCCTACGAAATCAGCCTGACCAACCTTGCACAGGCCGGTCTTCAAACCGTCTGTTACAACTTCATGCCAGTGCTTGACTGGACGCGGACCGATCTTGCCTATCAGGTCTCCAACCGGGCGACTTGCATGCGGTTTGATCTGGTCGATTTCGTCATGTTCGATCTCTTTCTGCTGAAGCGTGAGGGTGCGCAATCCGACTTTCCGGCCGACGTGATCGAGGCTGCCCGCAAGCGCTTCACGGAAACCGGCGACGCTTTCAAGACAAGCCTTGTCAAGAACGTGATCTGTGGCTTGCCCGGTGGAAACGACGAGCTGACACTTGATGACATCCGGGCGCACCTGGCGGCCTACGCACCGGTCGATCAGGCTGCACTTGCGTCGCATCAGGCGGCCTTTCTGGAATGTGTCGCACCGCATGCCCAGTCGCTCGGGCTGCGCCTTTGCTGCCACCCGGACGATCCGCCTTACGGCCTCCTCGGACTGCCCAGGATCATGTCGACGGAGGCCGACTACAAACGTCTGGTGACGTCGGTTGATTTGCCGGCTAACGGAATCACTCTTTGCTCAGGATCACTCGGTGCGCGTGCGGACAACGATCTGCCCGGCATCATGCGGCGCCTTGGCGCGCATGTTCATTTCCTGCATCTGCGCAATGTCGAACGGGAGCATGACGCGGTGTTCGGCTCTTTTCATGAATCGGAACATCTTCAGGGTGACGTCGACATCCCGGCCTTGATTGCAGCGGTGCTTGCAGAGGAACAGAGCCGCCGCCGAAGCGGCCGTGAGGATCACTCGATCCCGTTCCGTCCGGATCATGGTCAGGACATCCTTGACGATCTGTCACGCCGGGCCCAGCCGGGTTATCCCGCGATCGGGCGGCTGAAGGGGCTGGCAGAGTTGCGCGGTGTCATCGCGGGGCTGGACTACGCATCGCGGCAGGAGGCTGCCGGGTGAAACGCTGCGGTCCGGTTGACTTCAGCCGGCCGGTCACGCCTTGCCGGTGAGCGCTCTCACCGCGCTGATCATGCGGGCATTGTCGAGCGCGATGACGCTCTGGTCCGCAAAGGTGTGTGCCAGGGCCGTTGCCTGCGCATTGAACGGCCGGACCTGCTGACGCGCCGCGGGCCAACGAGATCGTCCTGTGTGTCGGTATTGCGAGCGGTGCAAGGCCCCGTGCCCGCGTCGGCAATGGGCCCCGAAAATAAACGGCACCGGCGAAGCCGCCGGTGCCGTCTCAGGTGCGATTGCGCGCGACCTGGCCGTGTCGTCAGCTGATCGGATCGTCGTTCACGAGGAACTCAACGGCCGGAAGAAGGGCGGCCGGATTGACATCGGAAGGGATGCCGTTGAATTCGATCGTGCCGGTCAAATGGGTGATCAGGAGATCTCCATCGTGGGACGCACCGAGCGAAACGGCCCCGGCTTCAACAAGGTCGAACAATTCCAGCTCGTTCGGATCGTTGTTGGCAACGATGGCCGCCAGCAGGTTCGGATCGCCATCCCTGAGATCCAGCACCAGCTTGTCCCGCTTCACGTTGAAATCGGCGATCACGTCGTCGCCTTCGCCCTCGCGGAACGGGTTGAAGATGAAACTGTCGGCAGACCGTCCGCCGACCAGGAAGTCGTTGCCTTCTTCGCCTTCCAGGCTGTCTTTTCCGCGGCCGCCATTGAGGTAGTCGTCATCGGCTCCGCCTTCGAGCACATCCTTGCCGCGGCTTCCGATGAGCGTGTCGTGACCGTCGCCGCCATCGAGGAAATCGTGGCCGCGTCCGCCGTTCAGGTAGTCGTTGTCGGCGCCGCCTTCGATCGTGTCGTTGTTTCTTCCGCCGAGCAGGTAATCGTTGCCGTCACCGCCTTTGATCAGATCATCGCCTCGTCCACCGAAGATGATGTCATGTCCGCCAAGGCCGTTGGCAATGTCGTCGCCCTTCCCGAGTGAAATGAAGTCGAAATGATCGGAGCCGATGACGGCATCCGGTCCGTTTCCGGTGAACAGGAACCCGCCTGTTGCAAACGTGATGTCGTAGGGCAGCAGGACGTTGTCGATCACGTGCACGATGCCGTTTTCAGCAACAATGCCGTTTTCGCTTCCTGCCGGATTGGCGACGTTCGGATCAGCGAACCCGTCGTCTTTGTCGCCGAGTGAAAGACCGGAGGACGTATCCGGTTCGATTGTCTCGCCGGAAAGGGTCGTGATGCTGCTGCTTCCGGCAACCGCTGCGCCGTCAAGCGCGCCACCGGCAATATGGTAGGTCAGCACGTTTTTCAGAAAGGCGGTCGGATTGTCGGAAGGTGACAGCAGCTCGGAAGCGGCGATCAGGGCCGGGACGACCTTGGCTTCGTCCGTGCCGACACTCGGGTCGAGCGCATTGGCGAGATTGAGAAATGCCTGGTCTGTTGGTGCGAAAACGGTAAGCAGTGCATTCTTGTCACCGGCCGCGGCGGCAAGATCCGGAAAGGCTCCGAGGGCTGCTGTGAGAATCTGAAAATCGTTACTTCCGCTCGCGATATCGAGGATCGTGTTTGTAGGCATTTTTTTGCGCTCCCTACTTGCGCCCCATCGCGCCTGTCTACGGATGGCAGGACGATCGGTTTGCTAAAGAACCTGAAACGCCGTTCACAGTCTCGTGAAGACGGCAGGCGGGTCAGTTGACCTTGTTCCGGACAGAAACATTGAAAAATAGGACTTTTGCAGTCAGGTTATTCCTCACTTCGATCCGTTGGACGTCCGGCTATCATATCAGGAGAGACGCATGTATCTGGCAATGAACCGATTTTCGATTCTTGAAGGTCAGGAGGAGGCGTTCGAAACCGTTTGGCGTGAACGGGAATCCCAACTCTCGGATGTTCCCGGTTTCAAGACGTTTCATTTGCTGAAGGGGACGTTCGACGAGAAGACGGGAACGACGCTTTACGCAAGCCATACAGTGTGGGCCGACCGCGAGGACTTCGTGAATTGGACGAAATCGGAACACTTCCGGGCTGCACACAGAAACGCGGGCGACAACAAGCATCTATATGCCGGCCACCCGCAATTCGAAGGTTTCGAAGCTGTGTTGAGCGAATGATTTCGCACGGGGAACTCTGAAATTGCGGTGCCGCCCCGCCGCTGCGCGGGGCGGCAATCTTCGGCTTACTCGGCGGCCTTGGCCGTCAGGTTCTTGAGGGCGCCCGTCATCTTGCCGATGCTCGGGTGGTCGGCAGGAAGACCGTGTTCTGCGGCGAGGGCTGCCGGTGCGCGATAGACCAGGATCGTTCCGTCGCTCGTTTCGATGATCGCGACTCGGATCGGCAGGTCAAGTCCGGCCTCCGGTGCGTCCTTGATAACCGGCGTGCCAAGCTTTGGATTGCCGAAAATCACGACTTGATTGGCGGGAATTTCCATGTCGACGCTTTTGCCGCCAGCGGCGTGGTCCACCCGCGCGAACACCTTCGCACCAGCCTTTTCAACGGCGGCGACAAGATTGTCGGCGGTCTGCGCGACCGAATGGGCGCTCGGCACGTGGACAAGCGAAGAATCGGCAGCGTGAGCGGCAGGGACAAGCAGGGTCAGGGCAAGGCCTGAAAGAAGGGATTTGAATGCAGTGGTCAGCATGGTGGTCTCCGCAATTGGTGATTTGAACGGCGCGCAGTTTCGCTTGTGGATTGTCCATCAGGCCAATCACACTTTTATGAGCAGAGCGTGGCAGCCCGAAACGAAGCAGAAAAACGGCACTCGCTTTCCTTTTCTCCGCACGGTTTGACCCTTTTGAGATCCGGCACCGAAATGTGTGCGTAAACCTTCACGTCTGTCAGGAGGGTCTCGTCATTCATACCGCCGCGATCAGGATGGGTCTGGCTTTGCTTGTCACGTCGCTCTCGTTTGCCGCGAGCGGGCAGCTCATGGCAGGACCTTCACAAGCCTGGGCATGGAAGCATCGGGTTGTCGTGGTGTTTGCACCCGACAGCCGGGATGGGTCGTTGTTGAGACAGCGGGCCGCCCTTGCAGGTACGGAAACTGAAATCGCAGACAGACACATGTCGGTCATTGAAATCGTTGACGGCAAGGCAAGCGCCGTCATGGGGGCCAGGATTGATGTGTCCGCTTCCGCAATGAGGACGTTCCTTCGCAAGCAAGACACAGGTTTCGAGGTGTTCCTGCTCGGCAAGGATACTGGCGTGAAACTGCGTTCCGGAACGCCCGTGACCAGTTCCGACTTGTTTTCATTGATCGATTCAATGCCGATGCGGCGGCAGGAAATGAGCGCAGGCGATGCGCGCAAGTCTTGAAGGCGGATGAACTTGGAAACACAAACGACCGGAACCGGCACCACCGCAACTGCCGCGCAGCAGCCGATGCCCTGGCCCGCAAAGTGGCTTGGCGCGACCGGCGCTATTCCCTTCGTCGCCACCGCGATCTTCAGCGCCTTCGGTCCGGAAAACTGGTCGGCCTGGGCAGCGCACGCTCTGGCCTTTTACGGAGCGGTCATCCTGTCCTTTCTCGGCGGCATCCACTGGGGTCTGGCCATCTCGAACTCTGGAACAGCCAGGGTCTCGGCGGCAAGACTGTGCTGGAGCGTTGTCCCGTCGCTGATTGCGTGGGGGGCACTGCTTCTTCCTCTGTTTTACGGACTGATCGTGCTGACAGCAGCCTTCGGGCTCGCGCTTTTCGTTGACACGAGATCCGGCACGCGCGCGCTGGTCCCTTCCTGGTTTCCCGACTTGCGAACGGCTTTGTCGATTGCCGTGATCGCGTCGCTGCCTCTGGGTCTGATCGGCGCCGCCTGAGCAGCCTCTGTCCCCCGCCTGTCTCCGGAATGCTCAAGCGACTGGATCCATCCGCACAGTGCTGCCGGTGGTCCTCACACGTTAAGCGCAAGCCGTCATGTTTTCACGCGTTCGTGATTTGAGATAAGGGATCCAGTTTACAATCTACCTATCAGTAGATAGGGTGTCAGTTGAGTGCACGACACGATATTCATGACACGGCCTGTTGCGCTTGCAATCCGACGCGCCATTTGGTCAGAGCGGGTCACATGGAGATGACGAAGATGGAACTGAATGCGGATTTTGACGAGAGTGTCCAGGTGACGCCGGCGGAACACGAATGGGTTTCATCGCCCATGCCGGGCGTCGAGCGCATGATGCTTGACCGCCTCGGGGCCGAAGTGGCCCGCGCAACGACGATCGTTCGCTACGCGCCGGGCAGTGCCTTTTCTGCCCATACCCACGACGGCGGCGAGGAATTCATTGTGCTGGAAGGCGTGTTCGAGGACGAGCACGGGGCTTTCCCGGTCGGGTCCTACATCCGAAATCCACCGGGTTCGAGCCACACGCCAAGTGCGCCCGACGGGGCCGTGATTTTCGTCAAATTGTGGCAGTTCGATCCCGAAGACCGCAGTCATGTCCGCATCGACACCGGCAAGCTTGGAGCGGTCGCCGACGCGGACCGGCCGGGCGTAGGCGTGTCCCCGCTTTTTGAAGATCCTTATGAATCGGTGAGCATGGAAACATGGGCACCGGGAACGGAGGCGGCCATTGAGGCACCGGGTGGCGCGGAAATCTTCGTGCTCTCCGGAAGCGTCAGCGCAGACGGTTCGACACTCGACCCCTGGTCCTGGATGCGCCGGCCGGACGGCGACAGTGTTCTCTTGAAGGCCGGTGCAGATGGCGCGCGTCTGTGGGTGAAACGCGGACATCTTCGCCACGTCTCCGCCCCGGGCGACCGTTAAGCGGCGGACGGTTCAGGGTGACCGGCATGCGGTTCGACAGCGTTATCGTCGGAGCGGGTTTGAGCGGCCTTGCAGTCGCCAGATCTCTTCTGGCCAAAGGTGAGACTGTGGCGCTTCTGGAGGCAAGAGACAGGGCGGGTGGACGTATCCTGACCCGGTCTACGGCATCTGCCGGGGGGGCGGGCTATGACCTAGGTCCGGCCTGGATCTGGCCGCACAACACCAGAATGCTGAAGCTGATCAGTGAATTTGGCCTCCCGCTGATGCGGCAGCACGCTGCGGGCAAACTGGTGTTTCAGGATCAGAACGGTTCGGTCCGGCGCGATCTCGACTTCGCCACCATGGGCGAGGCGCTGCGTGTCGAAGGCGGCCTCGCACGGATCACGGACAGCCTTGAGCGCGCTTTGCCTGAAGGTGTCCTGCGCCTTGGGCACGTGGTCAAGACGATCGAGGCCTCTGACCCGGCGATGCGGCTGACAGGACAGAATGATGAGGGCACGTTTTCCGTCGAAGCAGAGCGGATGATCCTCGCACTGCCGCCACGGATTGCGGCAAGCAACCTCGAATTCCTGCCTGCACTCCCGGTGTCACAGCTCCAGAGCCTGCGCTCCGTTCCAACCTGGATGGCGGGACATGCCAAATTCGTCGCTGTCTATGAGCGCGCTCACTGGCGCGAGGCGGGTTTTTCCGGTGATGCGATCAGCCATCTCGGGCCGCTTTTTGAAATTCATGATGCGTCCGCTGACCCGGACGCGTCGGGCGGAGCCGCCCTGTTCGGGTTCGTCGCACCAAACCGGGCCGGCAAAGACTGTGACGAAACCCGGCTGATCGCAGATGCAACGCGGCAGCTCGCGGATCTTTTCGGCCCGGCCCTGGGCGCACCGTCGCAAATCTTTTTCACGAACTGGGCGAACGATCCCTATACCGCAACGGAACTCGACGCGGCGGATCTGTCCGGACATCCCCGATATGGCAGGCAGACCTTCGCAGATCCTCCTTGGGCTGGCCGGGTTTTCTTCGCCGGAACCGAAACGGCACCCGAAAACGGCGGCTTTCTGGAAGGGGCCTTGGAGGCTGCCGAACAGTTCTGATACGGCGCCATGTTCCTGATCCGGCATAATGATTTTTACGACCGTGCAAGTGTCAGAGAAATTGAGATAAGGTTCTCACTGAGCTGAAGCAGGACCGGAGACGCATCTGGCTGCAATGCCTGTCAGAAGTGGGGAGTTTCATGGAGCCTGCAGCCGCCGCCGATCCGATTATGATCGACAGCTTCGCCGCTTTCACCCTCGGCATTATCGTTTATTTCGTGGGAGCACGGCTCACCAAACGCTTTTCGGTCCTGTCGGCCTACAGCATTCCGGAGCCCGTAAGCGGCGGTCTCGCCGCAGCTTTTTGTGCGCTTCTGGTCGTCGTGGCGACAGGCCGGACGATCGAATACGACCTGTCGGTCCGCGATTTTCTCCTGGTCTATTTCTTCACGACAGTCGGTCTGAATGCCCGCGTGTCCGACCTGACGCGCGGCGGGCCGGTTCTTGCGATCATGCTCGGCCTGACGCTGGTTTTCATGATCGTCCAGAACGGTGTCGGTGCTCTCGGGGCGCTGCTGTTCGGGCTGCCGTCGCAGGCCGGTGTTCTGCTCGGCACGGCGTCCCTGATCGGCGGCCACGGGACCGCGATCGCGTGGGGGCCGACGATTGCCTCCCAGTATGGCGTCACCGGCGCGGCTGAACTTGGCATCGCCTCGGCCACGGTCGGACTGATCCTGGCAAGTGTTCTCGGCGGTCCGATCGCCAAGTACCTGATCACGAAGAACAGCCTGACGGCGGCGGATGACGACGGCAGCGTCGAAACCCACGAGGCGGCGGCAACCGATGAGACCCGCGCACCGATCAACCACGTGGAGATCATGCGGTGCATCCTGTGGATCCACGTTGCGATCGTGATTGGCTATTCCGCGCATGAGAGCCTGCTGGCGGCGGGTTTGAAACTGCCGCTCTTCGTGCCCTGCCTGATTACCGGCATCGTCTTGTCCAACGTCGTGCCAATGGTCTTCCGGCGATCCAAATCTCCTGCGGGGACGCAGTCCCTGGATCTGATCAACGAGTTCAGTCTGTCCGTGTTCCTGTCCATGTCGCTGATGAGCATGGAGCTCTGGACCCTGGCCGGCAGCGCGGGCGTGCTTGCCGCGACAATGGTGTTTCAAGCCGTGGCGGCAACGATCTTCATCATCTTCGTTGTCTTCAAGGTGATGGGCCGGAACTATTTTGCAGCGGTGCTCTCGGCGGGTTTCGCGGGTTTTGCCCTTGGTGCGACACCGACGGCAATCGCCAACATGAAAGCCGTGACCCAGCGTTACGGCCCGTCGCCGCTCGCCTTCATCGTGCTGCCGCTGATCTCCGCCTTCTTCGTCGATCTTGCAAATGCGTTCATCATTCAATGGTTCCTGAGCCTGTGATGCCCTGCAGCCGCGCGTGCGCGCATCATGCGGATTGCGGGAAGATGCGTTGCGGCACATGAGACGTTTCCTTCTTGCCGCATCAAGGATCGTCTCCGGTATTCTGGTCCTTCTCGTTTCTGTCTTCATGGCAATGGCCAGCTACTACTGGCTGGGCTGGCCGGACTGGGTCCGCATGGCACTTGCCATCGTTGTCATTCCCGTGATTGCGCTCTTGTGGTTTGTCCCCGGTGACAGGCGCGGCACACGGCGTATCGTCGCGTTGGCCTCGATCGCCGTTTTTTTCGCCGCCTATTCTCAAAAACAGGTTCTGCCCAGAGACTTCGTGCCGCTGCATGAACGCATCATCGATGCGCGTTTCTCCGGTGATGTCGTCGAGATCGTCAACTTCCGGGATGCGGTCCACCCGGTCGGCGCTCCGGCACAGCCCAGATGGACGACCCATAGCTTCGACCTCGGTGAACTGACGGGTGCACAGCTCGTCTACCAGCCCTTCGGCAATTCCGCCGCGACGGTTCACGTCATGATGACCTTCGCGTTTCAGAACGGCGATCATCTTGCCGTTTCATTCGAGGCGCGGCGGACGAGTTGGGACAAGTTCGATGCGCTGGCCGGTTTCTTCCGGCACGACCAGCTCTATCCCGTCCTGGGAACCGAGCGCGACCTTTTGTGGAAACGCCTTGCGCATGTTCCGCCAAACGAGCTCTACTTTTTCGACATTCAGGGCACGACCGCCGAGATCAGGGCCTATCTCCGGCGGCTTCTGGAATTTGTCGCGGAGCTGCACAACAGGCCGCAATTCTATTCGACGGTCTCTGAAAGCTGCTTCACCACACTGATCAAGCTCAGCCCCCAGGTTCAGGCGGCCGTGCCCTGGTACGACCTGCGGCGCTGGGTGCCGGGCGCGTCGGTGGGACTGCTTCAGGAGCTTGGTGTCATTGCAAACGACGTCGGTGAAGAAGACCTCATTAAGCGGCAGAAACTGGGACCTGCGGTGCGGCCGCCCTGGGAATTTTCCGATGCCAACGCCTGGAGCCGCCATTTGCGGTCCCGGATCGGTGTTCCGGAAACCGCTTCGGCAGGACAGCGCGTTGCGCGCTTTTAACAGGTGCGACCCGAAAGTCGCTCACCGAACGGCCCGGACTTCCGGTTGGATGAAGTTGAAGATCGTTTGCGGATCGCGGCCTGCGAACAGGAACTTGATGACGATCGCCGCTGCAGCTTCCAGCTGATAGGCGTGTTCGTTGCCGCCCAGACGCAACGGGTCGGCACCGACATCCCTGATCAGCTGTGCAATCGTCTCATCCGCTTCTGCATCCGCGGTATAGAGCGTGACCATCCGGCGTCCGTCATAGGTCATGTCGGTGTCTTCCCAGACGGCGACCTGCGCCATGTTGAAGGCCTTGCCGACATGTGCTTCCGGCAGATGATCCGAAATGGCCTGGGTCAGCGATCGGCCATCCTCGCGCGTCGTCAGGAAGGTCTCGATGCTGACCGGGTTGTTGATGTCGATGACGATCTTGCCGGCAAAAGCCGCTGGACCCCCCGCGCTGTCAATGCCGCTGAACGTGTCTTCCCAGCGGGTGGCGAGAACGACGACATCGCCAAAGTCCGCCGCTTCTTGCGCAGAGCCGGCACGCGCTCCGACTTCCGCCGCAACCGCGTTTGCCTTGTCCGGGTTTCTCCCTGAAAGCATGACCTCATGCTTGCCTGCCCACTTTCCGGCAAGGGCTTTCGCCATGCCGCCTGATCCGATGATGCCTATTTTCATGACCGTATCCTTCGTTCGTGATGGCTTGTATTTGGCGGCTTCTTATTCATAATTGAAATTTCAATTTTGTATGGAATGTATAATTTAGATGGATATGAAGCAGGGGGACTTCGGGCTGCTCGTGGCCCTGGATGCGCTGCTGGAGCATGAGAGCGTTTCAAGGGCGGCCGACAAGCTCGGCATCAGCCAGCCGGCCATGTCGGCGCAACTGAAAAGGCTACGCAGCCTCTTCAATGATCCGCTCTTGATCACGTCCGGCCGGAGGCTGGTCGCGACAAGCCGCGCCAGGGCGCTGCAAGCCGACCTGCGCCGTCATTTGCAGCATCTCGATGCGCTGGTCCGTGAAAACGAAGCCTTTGATCCCGCACGGACACGGAAGACCTTCAGGATGGTTGCGACGGATTATGTCCATCTTGTTCTTGCCGCACGGCTCGATGAACGGATCAGGCAAGTTGCCCCGGACGCGCGCCTCGCTTTTTTGCCGTTCGAACCGAGGGTAATGTGGGAAACGCTGGAAGGAGAGGCTGCCGATCTCGCGCTCGTCACGGGAATGGACATTCCGGACGCGATCAGCCGGCATGCGCTGACGGAGCGTTTCTGCGTGATCATGCGCCGGGGTCATCGGCTCGAACACGGGAAGCTGACGCTCGACGCCTTCTGCGCGGAGCGTCATATCCTGATATCGCCCGAGGGCGGTGGTTTTGTCGGCGCAACGGACAAGGCGCTCGCTGGTCTCGGACTGAAACGGCGTGTCGCCGTTTCGTTGCCGAGCTTTCTGCTTGCGCCGGGGCTGGTCGCCGGTTCGGATGCGCTCTGTGTGGTCCCCCGCAGGCTTGCGGCGCTCTATCGCGAGCGTCTTGTCTGCCGGGACCTGCCATTCGACATGAGCGGTTTCAGTGTCGAGATGCTCTGGCATCCCCGCCGGCAGAACGATCCCGCACATATCTGGTTCCGGAGTGAACTTGCCAGTTTGACCAGGGAGATCTGAAACGGAAGATCTGGTGGCTCCTCGCCCGGCCGACGCTGGCAGAAACGGCGAGAGAGCGGATTGTTACAGGGAATTCATTTGCTTGCAGACAACGGCAACACAACATCAGAAGTGGATTTAAAGCGCATTTACAAAGTCTTGCCTGATGACGAAGGGAGTTGAGCATGAACGAAAGCCGGCAAAACAGCGGCGTAAGTCGCCGTCACCTTATCGGCGGAAGTCTGGCGGGTGCTGGGCTGGCGCTGTCTCCGGCAGCGCTTGCGCAGACTGCGTCCGGTCCGGTAAACGCGGTCCGGCCTGCCACGCCCGAGGAGGCGCTGCAACTCCTTAAGGAAGGCAATGCCCGCTACGTGGCCAACACACCGGTCAACACCGACCATTCCCTGGACCGGGCCAAGCGGTCAGCGGGGCAGAAACCGTTTGCTGCCGTGGTTGCCTGTTCCGATTCCCGGGTCGCCCCGGAGATCATTTTCGACCAGGGCCTCGGCGATATTTTCGTAGTCCGTGTCGCGGGCAATTTCATAAACGAGGATGGCCTTGCAAGCCTGGAATTCGGAGCGGCGGCCCTGGGCGTCCAGGTTATCGTCGTGCTCGGGCACACTGCGTGCGGTGCGGTGGACGCAACGATCCAGTCCATTGAAGACCGGATCTTGCCGCCCGGTCATTTGCCGAGCCTGGTCGAGGCGATCCGTCCGGCTGTCTACGACGTCTTGCCCGAAAAGCCGGCCGATCTCCTGTCGGCGGCCATTGCCCAGAATGCCCGGCTGAATGCGGACAAGGCTTCCCGCTCCGGGCCGGTGCTTGCCGACCTGAAACAAGCCGGAAAACTGGTGTCGGTGCCTGCTGTTTACGACATCGCCACAGGCAAAGTCGATTTCCTTTAGACGTTCTTCGCTTGGTTGGCTGCGCTGCCCTCAGCGCAGCTTTTCCACCCAGTCCATTGCCCAGTCGCCAAGCGGCTCCAGTCTGTCGAAAAGCTGGCGCCCGTCTTCGGTCAGGGCGTAGCCATCCTCGGCATTATAGATGAGCCCCGCGGCCCGCAGTTCCTTCAGGCGCGTGTTGAGAACGCTTGGTGATGCCGATCCGCATCTCTCCTGGAGATCGCGGAAGGTCCGGTTTTCGTCACTGAGATTCCACAGGATACCCATGGACCAGCGCCGGCCGATCAGGTCGAACAGAACCATGATGGGCTGTCCGGACTTCGACCCGCGCACCGGCGCGCCCGGTTGCGGCAGCTTCGGTGTCTCCGTCTTCTCCGTCATGCGATCTCCATTTTTCTTGCTACTAAAAACGTAGCAATATATGCTACGAATATCGTAGCAAAGGAACGATCGTCATGAAAGATGCTGCAAGTCCCGCCGATATCGCCCTGTGGCTGGTTCTCGCCTTGCTGTGGAGCACTTCCTACACCGCCATCAAGATTGGCGTTCAGACCCTCGATCCGGTCGTTCTGGTTGCCGGCCGGCTCGTGATCGGCGCCCTGGCCCTGTTTGCCGTCCTGAAGCTTCGCCGGATGGCTCTGTCCGGCCGTTTGGAAGACTGGAGGCATTACGCTGTCAGCGGACTGCTCGGAAGCGCGATCCCGTTTCTGCTGATCTCCTACGGTGAACAGACGGTCGACAGCGCGCTGGCATCCATATTGATGGGTATCGCTCCCGTGACGACGGTCTTTATGGCGTCCTTTGTCTTTTCCGATGAGTATCTCACGCCCCGGATTGTTCTTGGCCTTGTTTTCGGTATCGCCGGGGTGACGCTGCTCGTCGGTCCGGAAGCCCTGAAGGATCTCGGCGGTGATATGACGGCGCAATTGTCGATCCTTGCCGCAGCCCTGTGTTACGGCGTCACGACGATCTATGTCAGGCGTTTTGTGAAACGGCCACCGCTTGAAATGGCGGCCGGGTCGACGATCTTTGCTGCCGTGGCCATGGCTGTCATGGCGGTTCTGTCCGGCTCGACCGGGTTCGTTGACGCAAGCATGGCCTCGCTCGGGATTGTTATCTATCTGGGTCTGTTTTCCACCGCCCTTGCGACACTGATCTATTTCAAGCTTGTACCAAAACTTGGGGCCACCAGGATGTCACAGGTCAATTTCGCCGTGCCGGTCGGAGGCGCTCTCATCGGTGCGACGGTACTTGCCGAATCCCTCGCGCTTCATCAGGTCGCGGCTCTCGGGGTCATCATGATTGCGATCTTCCTCGTGACGAAAAAGCGCCGCCCGAAGGTTCAGGCCGCCGTATCTGGCACGTCCGATGCACCAGAGTAGGACCTGTTCGTTGACAAGCAACTTGGCGCTAACCGTTTGGTGCATAACGGCAATGCAGGTGTGGATGTGGAACTTCCTAAACGTCGCTCCGATATGGGTCACGAAAGGAGATGGCGATGACACACGCATTCGACATCCGCACACACGACATGCCCGCAACCATGCGCGTCCTGCTGGACGACTACCCGCGGGACAGCTGGGACGCGCATCCGGGCTTCAGGGAAAAGACGAAACACTGGCTCGGCGCGCATCAGATGTTCCGCCGGCTCGGCGAACTCGTACGCTCCGAAACCGAACTCTACCTGGACAAGACCAGGGAGCCGGACGATTTTGCGGGACGGCTGTCCTATTACGGCAATGCGCTGGTGGCCAATCTCCACGGCCATCACAACTGGGAAGACAAGAGTTACTTCCCGGAATTGTCGGCAGCCGACCCGCGCTTTGATGCCGGACTGGAGATCCTTGAGAAGGACCACCAGGAGCTGGATCGCGTTCTGGATGGATTTACGGAGACGGCCAACCGGGCAATCAAGCTGATCCATCTCGACGAGCCCCAGGCGCGCGAAGAAACCGGCCGTCTGCACGGCCTCGCCGGAACGATCGAAGCTTTCCTTGACCGGCACCTTGCCGACGAGGAGGAACTCGCCGTTCCGATCATCCTGCATCACCGCTTACGGGGATAGCCCATAAGTGCCTCGCCGCAACCGGCGGGGCACATCACTTTTGTTGATGGCTCCTGTCGGCGGATTTCAGCAACGAATAAAGATGCGACTTGAGGTAGGGCTTGGCCTCTTCGATGTCATGACCGTTTTGATGCAGAAAGACCATCAGCGCGAAAATGATCTCGTGTTCTGTTAAATAGCCAGATGACGAAGAACGCCATCCCTGCGTCAAGCCGTCGTTGAATTGGTTGAAGTTGAACTTTGCGTTGGCCAGGAACAACCCGAATCCGCACTTGATCGCCAGCAGATCGGTCAGGAATTCTTCTTCCTCGATGTCGCAGGTTCGTTTCGCGTCACAACATGCCAAAAGATAGTGGCTAAGCTCATGGGCAAAGGTTGCGATCAGCGCATGCGTATTTGACAGGTTGGCCGGATTGTACGTTATGACGATTTTGAACTCTTCCGCACTTTCAACGCGAAATGTACCAAGTGGCGACTGTGGGAGATTCTGCACCACGAGCAATTCATCCACGTGCGGGTTTATGTCTTCTTCCTGCTCGCGCAAGATACAGTCCCAGTCCTGCATACCCATCAGTTGCTTTACGTCTTGAAAGACGTGCTGAGCGCGCTCGTGACCACCGGATGGCGGGCGCGTAAAAAACCTGTCAGTCGGCGTTACGAGAGGGACAGGCGTGTTCGAGAATCCGACGTTGGCATCCAGCCACGCCGATTGCGTCAGGAGCCAGTGCTCCTGTTCGGCTTCGACGATGTTTTTCTTGCTGGTGAATAAGCCGAACATGTCACATCCTGTGCGAAGGCGAATTGGAGTATTTCAGCTATAGGTTTCTGAATTGAAGATCACAATTGAAAACTGCAGTGACGCGATGATTGTCTGACGAAATGGGCAAACGCCAGACAGAAGTAAAGGACTACATTTTCAGGAACCGTCGACGACAACAAGAGCTGACTAAGGGCTCGATGTGGCATAACGCTCACGCTCCGCCGCCATGGCGCGCTCCCAGTCGGCGCGGAGCTGAGCGAGACGTTTTGGGACGCGCTCATCCAATATGTGCGCATGCGTGATCCGCTCCGTGCGGAAATACCGGAACCCGCTTCTCAGCTCGCACCAAGCAGCGATGATCCGGCCTTCGTCCCTGTATCCGAGCAAGACCGGCCAGATGATCCGGTCCGTCACCGCGCCCCGGTCGTCCCGGTACGCCAGCCGGATCTTCTTCTGCCGCCGGATCGCCGCACGGAGGTCGGACGAGGAAAGGACCTCATGCGGCGTCTCAACGGGCGCAACACCGGTCACCGGCTGCGCAAAGAAGCTGAGCAGATCATCCGGTGCGATGGTCTCGATCTTTGCAATCAGGCTCTGCGCAGCGCGCCGCATGTCAGGTTCGCCGCGCGTCTGGACCCATTGCGCTCCGAGAACGGCCGCCTCGATTTCATCCGGCGTGAGCATCAGGGGCGGCATGTGAAATCCCGCCTCCAGCACATAGCCGACCCCGGCTTCTCCGCGGATCGGAACCCGCTGTGCCATCAGCGCGGCCACGTCGCGATAGACCGTCCGCTTGCACACCTCCAGTTCCGCCGCGATTGCCGTAGCGGGGACGGGACCGCGTGCGCGTCTCAGGATCTCGATCAGTTCGAACAGCCGGTCGCCGCGCCTCATGTCCCCTTTCCTTTTAATGCTGACATCATGCTGACAACACGCTGTCAGCATGGCCGCGCTAAATCAAGGTCAGTGGAGCCGGAAAGGAGACGCACGTGGAAAATTCGGACAAGACGATATCGGGCAGCTGTTGTTGCGGTGCCGTGCGGTTCACCGTGAAGGGCAAGCCGGGCATCACCTTCCCCATCAAGCTCAAGGACACCGGCCTTGCGGGCGCGTTCACCTACCTGCGCAGCAAGAAGTGCTTCCCGGAGTCCGAGTCGGAGGACGACTACTGCTTCGGCGACGACTACGGAATGGTACGTGATCGGGCGGCGCGCGGCGCCGTTGGAGCGCGAGAG
>JBCBUA010000087.1:9873-18901 GCA_039818365.1 Pseudomonadota bacterium | reverse complement strand
CCGAACCATCCGGCCGTCTGCCGCGCGGACAGACGGCCGGATAAGCGTTACTTCAGAGCGTCCCAGCTTTCCTGGATACACAAGTGTTGTCCGGCTCGACCGGAAAACCTCCATAACGACATATGGGATGGAACGGCCATGTTTGCGGATAACCCGGCACTCCTCGGGTTGGCGACCATCGTTATCGGCGTCGGTGCCTGCCTTGGTTACTTCTTCTTTTCGAACGTAGTTCTGGACAAGGTCATCTTTCCGGCGTCAGGACCGAATGCGGGCCGGAACATCAACCGGGCCAACATGGTGCGGCCGTGGCTGTTCCTGTTTCCAGCCCTTTTCGCGCTGCTGCTCTATCTGGCGTACCCTGTTTTCGAGACCTTGCGTCTGTCGCTGACGGACCGGGATCAGGGCGGTGCCTTCGTCGGCTTTGCCAATTACAGCCAGATGATGGACGAGCCCAAGTTCTGGGAAGCCGTGCGCAACAACATGCTCTGGCTGATCGTGGTTCCGGCCGTGTCGACAGCCTTCGGTCTGCTCGTGGCGCAACTGACCGACCGGATCAGATGGGGCAATCTGGCAAAATCCCTCATCTTCATGCCGATGGCGATTTCCTTCGTCGGTGCCTCCGTCATCTTCAAGCTGATTTATGACACCCGGCCGGAGGATCAGAACCAGATTGGTATCCTGAACGCCTTCTGGCTGAAATTCGACGGCGGTATCGGATCGGTCCTGATGCTGCAGGTGCTGCCCTCGATGCTGCTCATCGGGTTCATCGTCATCGTTGCTTCCGTCGCCTGGTCCTTTGCACGCGGCATCATCGCCAAGGGGGAAGACAAATCCGTCTGGCTGCTGCCGCTCCGCCTGCTCGTTGCCGGCGGCGCTCTCTGGCTGATCTGGGTATCTGCCGGGTCGCTCATCGGGCTTTGGATCGGTGACATGCCCTACGGCGAAGCGCAGACCTGGCTGACGCTGCCGCTGTGGAACAACTTCTTCCTCATGGTCGTGCTGATCTGGATCCAGACCGGGTTTGCCATGGTGATCCTCAGCGCCGCCCTGCGCGGAATTCCGGAGGAAACCGTCGAGGCGGCCATTATCGACGGGGCCAACCCGTTCCAGATTTTCTTCAAGATCAAGGTGCCGCAGATCATGGGAACGATCGTGGTCGTCTGGACGACGATCACGCTCACCGTTCTGAAGGTCTTCGACATCGTCTTCGCGATGACCAACGGTCAATGGGAGACACAGGTCCTGGCGAACTACATGTACGACAAACTGTTCCGCGCCAATGACTGGGGGGTCGGTTCGGCGAGTGCGATCGTCATCATGCTGCTGGTGACGCCGATCCTCGTCTGGAACGTCTACAACGCGCGCAAGGAGATGAGATAATGGCCACGATCGCCGGTAAGAAATCCGGACTGGTTTGGGCAGTCCACATATCCGTCGTCCTGCTTGTCCTGCTTTGGCTGTTTCCGACGATCGGACTGTTCGTGTCTTCGTTCCGGACCGCCGACCAGATCTCCAGCTCGGGCTGGTGGGCCGCTCTGTTCGAATCCGAACAGAACGAGGTCTACCGCGCCGCGGACCCGGACGACAATCGTGTTGCCGACGGTGACATGTTCGTCGTGACCGGCAATATCTTCGAGGGCGAGCCGCGCGAGATCCGGGCCTGGGGCATCTCGTCCAGAGACGTGTCCGCGTTTCAGCCCGGTGAAACCGCTGAGATGAAGGACGGGGAAAGCGTCAGCCTCGATGCCGACGGCAACTATGTCTGGCGCGGCAACGACAAGCAGCTTTCGGGACGCGGACAACGCATTTTCATTACTGCGACGGTTCCGCCCGAGTTCACTTTCGACAACTACCGTACGATCCTGTTTTCCGGCTCGGGCCAGGACAACATGGCCAAGGCCTTCTTCAACACGCTGACCGTCACGATCCCGGCAACGATCATACCGATCGTGGTGGCGGCCTTTGCCGCCTATGCGCTGGCCTGGATGGAGTTCCCCGGGCGCGCGCTCCTGATCGCGGCTGTTGTCGGGCTACTTGTCGTTCCGTTGCAGCTGGCGCTCATACCGCTGTTGCGGCTTCATCTCGGCATCGGGATCGGCAAGGGATATCTCGGGGTCTGGCTTGCGCACACGGCCTTCGGCATGCCGCTCGCCGTCTATCTGCTGCGGAACTACATGGTCGGGCTGCCCCGGGACATCATCGAGAACGCCAAGGTCGACGGCGCGACCGATTTCCAGATCTTCACCCGGATCATCCTTCCCCTCAGTTTTCCCGCTCTCGCGTCCTTCGCCATCTTCCAGTTCCTGTGGACCTGGAACGACCTGCTGGTCGCAAAGGTGTTCCTGATTGATGCGACGGGCTCGACGACCGTCATGACCAACCAGATCGTCGAACTGCTCGGGACGCGCGGGGGGAACTGGGAAATCCTGGCAACCGCAGCCTTTGTCTCGATTGCCGTTCCGCTCGCGGTGTTCTTCGCGATGCAGCGGTACCTGGTTCGTGGTCTCCTTGCGGGATCGGTCAAATAACATGAACAAGAAACACATTGGGGAGCAGCGGGCATGACCTCCTTGTCTTTGAAAGATGTCAGCAAGTCCTATGGCGAAGTCGAGGTGCTGCGAAACATCAACCTGGAAATCGAACAGGGCGAACTGATCGTCTTCGTCGGTCCATCGGGCTGCGGAAAATCCACCCTGCTGCGCATGATCGCCGGGCTGGAGAAGATCACGGGCGGAACGCTCGAGATCGATGACATCGTGGTCAATGACGTGCCGCCTGCACAGCGTGGCATCGCGATGGTGTTTCAGTCCTATGCGCTCTATCCGCATATGACCGTCTACGACAACATGGCCTTCGCCCTCAGGCTCGCGCACAAGTCCAAGGAAGAGATCGACACGGCTGTCAGGAGCGCAGCCGAGACGCTTCAGCTGACGCAGTATCTCGACCGTTTGCCGAAGGCGCTTTCGGGTGGGCAGCGCCAGCGGGTCGCCATCGGCCGGTCCATCGTGCGGGACCCGAAGGTGTTCCTGTTTGACGAACCGCTTTCCAACCTTGACGCGGCGCTCCGGGTTGCGACGCGGATCGAGATCGCACAGCTCAAGGAGAGCATGCCGGAGAGCACGATGATCTACGTGACCCACGACCAGGTGGAAGCGATGACGCTGGCAAGCCGGATCGTGGTGCTGCACGGGGGCAATGTCGAACAGTTCGGAGCGCCGCTGGACCTTTATGAACGCCCGGCCAACACCTTCGTTGCGCAGTTCATCGGCTCGCCGGCCATGAACCTGATCCCGGCTGAAGTGACCGCGACCGGGCAAGTGACGTCGGTCAAGATGGCCGACGGCGGGCACGCCGACGTGCCGATTGCCTCGCGCGACGGCGATATCGCCGATGCCGTAAAGCTCGGCGTGCGTCCCGAGGATCTCACGGTTACCGAAGGCGACGACTATCTCGTGTCAGCCGATGTCGAGATCGTTGAAGCACTCGGCGAGACCACGGTGCTTTATTTCAAGTCGCAGAACGGGGGCGAAGCGCTCATTGCCAAGCTGCCCGGCATTCACAAGATCGACAAGGGCACCACGATCCGCCTGACGGCCGTTCCGGAAAAACTGCATCTTTTCGACAGCGAGGGCGGATCGTTTCTGTACAGGTAGTCCGCTCGCCCGGGCTTCGTGCATTCGCAGGCACCGTGCAATCCGATTTCGGCAATGCCGCCGGGGATGCGGGGGAGGCTGGCGCAAATCGCCTGTCCGCTGTCTCCCGCCTGCCATGTCCTGATCTGCAGGCCACCAGAGCCCATTTGCAGCCGACACAAAGTTACCGCGCCGCCGGCAGGTGACACGGCTTAGCGTTGCCCGCGCCGTCCTGGTGTCCGGTCAGCGAACGCGGTTTTCTGCCCGTGTTGCGGGATTTTCACATCGGATCGTTTTTGTCATATCATTTTCATATGAACGTCGAATTATGTTCATATGAAAATGATGTATGATGTTTCAGGAACGGCTCACCTTGCTGCCGTTCAAGTGACGTCTAACGAAACCATGCCGGTTCCGGCTGGTTTGGGCAATGGGCACAGACACAGATGCGCACCTTGAGCCAAATAGAAATTTCCAAACGTCAGGCCGAGATCGCGGATCTCGTGCAGAAGACCGGGTTCGCGTCCGTCGAGGACCTGGCCGAGCGGTTCGATGTGACGACACAGACCATCCGTCGTGACGTCAACGGGCTGTGTGAGCTTGGCATGCTGCGCCGGACTCATGGCGGCGTCGAGCCTCCGGCACCTGCCTCGAACATTCACTATTCGACCCGGCAGATCCTCAACCTGCGCGAAAAACAGCAGATCGCGAGCGTGGTTGCTGACCGGATCAAGAACCATCAGTCGCTGGCATTTTCCATCGGTACGACACCTGAGATCGTCATGCAGGCGCTGGCGGGCCATGAGCAACTGGCAATCTTCACAAACAACCTGAATGTCGCCTTCACGGCGTCGAGCAATCCCTCGTTTCAGGTCACGATTGCGGGCGGGCGGCTGAGGCACGGTGACCGCGACATTCTGGGCTCGGCAGCTCAGGATTTCTTTTCCAACTACAAGGTGGATGTCGGCATTTTCGGCGTTGCCGGCGTCGATGAAGACGGAACGCTGCTTGATTTTCACGAAGACGAGGTTGCGGCACGGCAATCCATTTTGCGGAACTGCCGCCAGTCCTTTCTGGTCCTGGATCACAGCAAGTTCGGGCGCACCGCCCATGTCCGGGGCGGTCATCTCAAGGATGTTGACGCCGTTTTCTGCGACCGTCCGGTTCCCGATGTTTTCCTTGAAAGCCTCAAGGGTTCGGGGACGGAGGTTTTCGTGGCGGACCAGGAGGGCGCAGCCTGATGGCAAAAACGGCCCTTGAGAGTTCCGGCAAGCCGATCACGCTCGAGCAGGTCTCGCGGTCCTGGGGCGAGACAGTGGCCGTCGATAATCTCTCGATAGAGATACCGGCCGGATCGTTCACGGCGTTGCTGGGGCCGTCCGGATGCGGCAAGTCGACCACGCTGCGCATGATCGCGGGGCTGGAAAGTGTCAGCGCGGGCCGGATCCTGATCGGCGGAGACGACGTCACAGGGAAGCCGTCCTCCAAGCGCGATCTTTCCATGGTGTTCCAGTCCTACGCCCTGTTTCCGCACCTGAGCGTTGCCGAAAACATCATATTCGGATTGAAGGTGCGCCGCGTCAGCCGAAGCGAACGCGATGAGCGCCTGAAGCGGGTTGCCGATCTTCTGGGTCTGTCGCTGCTGCTCGAGCGCAAGCCGGGGCAGCTTTCGGGCGGACAGCAGCAGCGTGTTGCGCTGGGCCGTGCGATCATTGGTGAAAAACCGATCTGCCTCATGGATGAACCGCTGTCCAATCTCGATGCCAAGCTCAGGCACGAGATGCGCCTGGAGATCCGGTCGCTGCAGCAACAGCTCGGCTTCACGATGGTGTATGTGACCCACGATCAGGTGGAGGCAATCACCATGGCCGACCAGGTCGTGCTCCTGAACGAGGGGCAGCTGGAACAGGCTGCGGAGCCGCGCGAGCTCTACGAGAGACCAGCCAGCCCCTTCGCCGCGAAATTCATCGGCACGCCGCCGATGAACCTGTTTCCCGCCAACGCGTTCAAGAAACTTTCCACCGCCCCGGACTTCCAGCTCGGCATCCGGCCCGAAGCGATGCACCTCGCCGACGACGGTCCCGTCACGGCTGACATCCGGGCCGTCGAGTATCTGGGCGCGGACATTCTGGCGGATTGCGTCGTTGCAGAGACTTCCTTTCAGGTGCGGTTGCCGACAAACCGCGCCGTTGCACCGGGGCAATCGATCCAGCTGGGATTCGAACCCGATGCCCTTCACGTTTTCGACGCCGATACAGGCCGGCGGCGGGACGACCTGGTGACCGAATTCGGAACGCTGCTGCGTTCCTGACCGACTGCGCGCGCCTGCGTAGATCAGCCGCAATGTTGCGGATGTTCAAACCTTAGGAAGTATTGAGATGTTGAAGTCCACTTTCCTGAAAGCCGTTGCGGCAACGGCTCTTACCTTCAGCACCTGGGCGTCCGCTCAGGCCGTTGACCTGCAGTTTTATTTCCCGGTCGCCGTTGGCGGCACGGCCGCTGAAACCATCCAGGAACTGACGAATGAATATGTCGCCCAGAACCCGGATGTGAACATCGATGCTGTCTACGCCGGTTCCTACCAGGACACGGTTGCCAAGGCGATCACCGCGTCGCGCGGCGGCAATCCTCCGCAGCTTTCCGTGATCCTGTCCGTCGACATGTTCACGCTGATCGATGAAGACCTGATCGTGCCGTTCGACGACTATCTGTCCGGCGACGAAGACAAGAAATGGATCGAGGGTTTCTACCCGGCATTCATGGAAAACAGCCAGACCGGCGGCAAGACCTACGGCATTCCGTTCCAGCGCTCCACGCCGGTGCTCTACTGGAACAAGGAGGCTTTCAAGGAAGCCGGTCTTGATCCGGAAGTCGCCCCTGAAACCTGGGACGAAATGGTCGAGTTCGGCAAGAAGCTGACCAAGAAGGACAGCAGCGGCAACGTCACCCAGTGGGGCGTCCGCATTCCTTCGTCCGGTTTCCCTTACTGGCTGTTCCAGGGTCTGGCCATCGAAAACGGGGCCATCCTTGCCAACGCCGACGGCAACAAGACCAATTTCGACGACCCGAAAGTTGTCGAAGCGCTTCAGTATCTGGTTGACCTGAGCACCAAGTACGAGGTCATGGCTCCGGGTATCATCGAGTGGGGCGCTACACCGAAAGCGTTCTTCGAGGGGCAGACGGCCATGATGTGGACGTCGACGGGCAACCTGACGAACGTGCGCAACAATGCACCGTTCGACTTCGGTGTTGCCATGCTTCCTGCCAAGGAAACCCGCGGCGCGCCGACCGGCGGCGGTAACTTCTACCTGTTCAAGGGGGCGTCCGATGAACAGTCCAAGGCCGCGGTCGAGTTCGTGAAGTGGATCACGGCTCCGGAACAGGCCGCGAAGTGGACCATCGCAACCGGGTATGTCGCACCGCGCCCGGAGACCTGGGAAACCGAAACGATGAAGGCCTACACAGCCGACTTCGCGCCGGCCCTGGTTGCCCGCGACCAGCTCGAGTTCGCGAAGGCGGAGCTGTCCACCTTCCAGAACCAGCGCGTCACCGGCCTCTTCAACGACGCCCTGGCGTCCGCGATCACCGGACAGAAAGACCCTGCCACCGCACTGAAGGAAGCGCAGGAACAGGCTGACAAGATCCTGGCCGAGTACCGCTAGGAACCTGTCGATGCGGAGCGCCACCCCACGCGGGCGCTCCGCTTTCCAAATTGACTGAATTCAACGTTCGGAATGGGACGACGATGCGGGACTTGAAACTGAAGCGGGACTGGATCCACGGATGGCTTTTGCTGCTGCCGGCGCTGGTGTTCCTGTTTGCCTTCACCCACATTCCCGCGGTCACGACCCTGATCAACAGTTTCTTTTCAACGCCGCGCGGCCGCCGGTCCGCGAAATTCATCGGTCTGGAAAATTACGACCGGATGATCAACGACCCGGTATTCTGGAAAGTGCTCTGGAACAATCTCTGGTTCGCGCTTGGCACGATCCCGGCATCCGTTGCACTCGCCATCGTCATGGCGCTGTGGGTCAATGACAAGCTGGCGGGTCGCAGTTTCGTGCGCATGGCCTATTTCACACCCACCGTGCTGCCGCTGATCGCAGTCGCCAACATCTGGCTGTTCTTCTATACGCCCGGTTTCGGACTGTTCGACCAGATCACGGGGTTCCTGTTCGGGTGGCCTGCCAGCAACTATCTCGGCAATCCCGAGACCGCGCTGAATGCGATCATCGTGGTGACCGTCTGGAAGGAAGCCGGCTTTTTCATGATCTTCTACCTGGCGGCCCTGCAGGCGATCCCCGTCTCGCTGAAGGAAGCGGCACAGATCGAGGGAGCAGGGCGCTGGACGATCTTCTGGCGGATCACCTTTCCGCTGCTGATGCCGACGACCCTTTTTGTCTGCGTCAATGCGGTCATCAACTCCTTCCGCCTGGTGGACCACATCTTCATCCTGACGGATGGCGGCCCTGACAACGCTTCCGCACTGCTGCTGTTCTACATCTACGAGGTCGCGTTCCGCTTCTGGGAAACGGCCTATGGCGCGACGCTGACCGTCGCCCTTCTCGCCCTGTTGTCCCTGCTGGCGATCGGGCAGTTCTTCTTTTTCGACCGGAAGGTGCATTACAAATGACCAGCTCTTCCGATCTGTTCGACCGCTCGCTCAACACCATCGCCGCCTGGGCCCTGGCGCTGCTCTGGGTCCTGCCGCTCGCCTATGCGGTCTGGACCGCGTTTCACCCGGCAGCCTATGAGGCGCGGTTCGAACTGTTTGCACCGCTGACGCTGGAAAATTTCGCCAAGGCCTGGGATGCCGCGCCCTTTGCCCGCTACTTCCTGAATACGTTCATCCTGGTAACGATGATCCTGGCCGGGCAGTTCTTCCTGTGCACGCTGGCAGCCTTTGCCTTCGCCCGGTTCGAATTTCCGGGGCGCAATATCCTGTTTGCGCTGGTGCTGCTTCAGCTGCTGGTGATGCCGGACATCCTGATGGTCGAGAATTACAAGACCATGCGGCTTCTGGATCTGGTCGACACGATCCCGGCGATTGCGCTGCCCTATGTCGCCTCGGGCTTCGGCATTTTCCTGCTGCGGCAGACCTTCATGACCATCCCGAAAGAGCTGGACGAGGCGGCGCGCATCGAAGGGGCGTCCGTGCTCGGGGTGCTCTGGAAGGTCTATATTCCGCTCGCCAAGCCGACTTACCTTGCCTACGGCCTCGTATCGGTCAGCCACCACTGGAACAACTTCCTGTGGCCGCTGATCGTGACCAATTCGGTCGAGACACGGCCCGTCACGGTCGGTCTGAGCATCTTCTCAGCCATCGACAGCGGCATCGAATGGTCCGTGATCAACGCGGCGACCCTGATGACCTCGGGACCGCTTCTGATCGCGTT
>JBCBUA010000087.1:0-9863 GCA_039818365.1 Pseudomonadota bacterium | reverse complement strand
GCCATCGACAGCGGCATCGAATGGTCCGTGATCAACGCGGCGACCCTGATGACCTCGGGACCGCTTCTGATCGCGTTTCTCCTGTTCCAGCGGCAGTTTGTCCAAAGCTTCATGCGCGCCGGCATCAAATAGAAATTGCTGGCGTTAATCGGCCGGATCTTCGGAAATTTTCGCGTCCAAGCGGGTTTTGAACACGGTTGGTGTCACCGGCCTGTAGCCGAATTCAATCGATAGGATAATTGACGGGCGCAGCTTTCATGCTATTAAGTTAAAGTGAATTTAAATGGATTTAAATTGCGGAAATCAGCGACTTTGAACGATGCTGAACCCTGCAGTTTTCTGGGAGGAAAGACGTGTCCAAAACATTTCTGGCGGTTGGCGAGTGCATGGTCGAGATGGCACCCACCGGTCAAGGCACGTTTGCCATGGGATTTGCCGGTGACACGCTGAACACGGCTTGGTACGCGCGCAAATGCCTGCCGTCGGGCTGGAATGTCGGCTATTGCACGGCGGTCGGCCGCGACCAGGTTTCGGACCAGATGCTGGACTTCCTGACGCAATCCGGCATCGATGTCGGCACGGTCCGGCGCCTGGATGACAGGACCGTCGGACTTTACATGATCCAGCTGAAGGACGGGGAGCGGAGCTTCGCCTATTGGCGGTCCCAGGCGGCTGCCCGCCAACTCGCAGCCGACATCGACCATCTGCAGGCAGCGGTGGCCGACGCTGCGCTGATCTATTTCAGCGGAATCACGCTGGCGATCCTGCCGGAGCGGGACCGGGACACTTTTTTCAGTGCCCTGCAGGCAGCACGTGCGCGCGGCGCAAAGACGGCTTTCGATCCCAATTTGCGTCCACGCCTCTGGGAAACGGAAGACACGATGCGCGCCTGCGTCACGGAGGCTGCCGGTCTGTGTGACTTCGTGATGCCGTCCTTTGAGGACGAACTGGCGCATTTCGGGGATCCGACTGCAGACGTGAGTGCCGGACGCTACCTCGCCGCCGGTGCCGACATGGTTGTGGTCAAGAACGGACCGGAGGAGGTTATCTGTGCTTCCAGGGAAAACCGGGAAGCTTTTCAGCCCAAGCCGGTGACAAACATTGTCGATACGACCGCTGCCGGGGACAGTTTCAATGCCGCATTTCTGGCCGAGTATCTGGTCAGCGGCAATATCGCGGCCAGCGTCGATGCGGGCGCCCGGCTCGCCGGAACGGTGATCCAGAACCGCGGTGCCCTGGTGGACTGCTTCGAACCCGCCTGAGCCCGTTTAGACGGCGGGGCTGTCGACGGCGGTGACGGTAACCTCCTCAAGATTGAGGCCCTCGAATTCCTTGACCGTACTGAGGCTGAGGAGCGTCTTCATCTGCGCAACGGACGGGATCTGTGACAGCCTGCCCCGGTAGAGCTTCTCGTAGGCGGCCGTGTTCTTGGTCATCAGCCGGATCAGATAGTCGAATTCACCCGAAATCAGGTGACACTCCAGGACCTCCGGCATGCGCGCGATCTCGTCCTCGAACGCCAGCGCGTCCTCCCGGCGCGGACTGGTCAGTTTCACCTCGATGAACACCTGCATTTCCAGGTTCAGCGATGCCCGGTCCAGCCGGACCGTATAGGCCTCGATAATCCCGCTCGATTCCAGAAGTTTGACCCGCCGGTGGCACGCCGACAGGGACAGTCCAACCTGCTCGGACAATCGCGCCATCGAAATGCGGCTGTTTTTCTGCAAAATCGAAAGTATTTTCTGATCAAGCCGATCCATCGTAAGAATTCCGAAAAAATTGCGATTTTTCGATAATTATTGAGAAAATTTCTGAATTCAATTGAAAAATGAGAACCTTTCCTTTGCAACGTGGGATAACGTTTCCTCTACGGCATGGGGCCGTTGAAAAGGGGAACCTAAATGAACAAGAAAATAGTCGTCGGTTACGACGGCAGCAGCGCATCGGACAACGCGGTCGATTTCGCTGTTAACTTGGCAAAGGCCAGTCAAGCGGGGCTTGTGATTGCACATGTACTTGAATGGTCGCCCTATACATTCCTGACGCCAAACGAGATTGAAGAACGGCATGCGCGCAGGACCGAGGAACTTGAGCGTGCCCGCACGGCCGTGCTCGATCCCGTGATGCAGAAGCTGTCCAAGAACGGCATGGAAGCGACATCCGAACTTCGTTACGGGCACATCGCCGAAACGCTGATCAAGATTGCCGACGAGGACGGTGTCGAGCAGATCGTGATCGGCCGGACAGGGCATTCGCAGCTTTCCACCCGGGTTTTCGGATCCGTCGCGGGAAGCCTTGCACAGGCGGCACCGGTGCCGGTGACCATCGTTCCATAAAATTTCCAGGGGCTCAGAAAATGAAAAAATCCTTCGCAGCGGCGCTTGCCGCATCCATTGTCCTTGCCTGCACGCTGCCGGCAATGGCGCAATCAATCGACGAACAGGTCAACACGCTGTTCGCAAATTCAACCGGCTGGTTCGTCAGCTTCATCTTCAGTCCGTTTCCCGGCACCTCGTTCCCGTGGATCGTCGGCTGGCTGGTGATCGCGGCAACCGTCTTCACGGTCTATTTCGGCTTTATTCAGTTCCGTGCGTTTCCGCATTCGATCGCGCTGGTGCGCGGTGACTATTCGGACCCGGAGGACGCCGGCGAGGTGAGCCATTTCCAGGCACTGGCAACAGCCCTTTCGGGCACCGTCGGGCTCGGCAACATTGCAGGTGTGGCGGTCGCCGTGGGTATCGGTGGTCCAGGCGCAACTTTCTGGATGATCCTTGCCGGGCTCATGGGCATGGCGTCCAAGTTCACCGAGTGTACTCTGGGCGTGAAATACCGGAACGAATATCCCGATGGCACGGTTTCCGGCGGACCGATGTACTACATGACCAAGGGATTTGAGGAACGCGGGCTGCCCGCAGGCAAGATCCTTGCGGTGATGTTCGCGATCTTCTGTATCCTGGGTGCGTTCGGCGGCGGCAACATGTTCCAGGCCAACCAGGCGCATGCGCAGATTGCCAACGTGGTCGGCGACTATCCGGGCTGGATCACCGGTCTGATCTTTGCGGCGATCGTTTTTGCGGTGATCGTCGGCGGCCTCAAGTCGATTGCGTCGGTCACGGAAAAGGTCGTCCCGTTCATGGGCGTGCTCTACGTGCTGACAGCGCTCGTTATCCTGCTGATGAACGCGGACAAGATCGGCTGGGCTTTCGGTCAGATCTTTGAAGGCGCCTTTACCGGCCTCGGCGTTGCGGGTGGCTTTGTCGGTGCCCTGATCCAGGGCTTCAAGCGGGCGGCATTCTCCAACGAGGCTGGCGTCGGGTCCGCCGCGATCGCGCACTCGGCGGTGAGGACCAAGGAGCCGATCACGGAAGGGTTCGTGTCGCTGCTGGAGCCGTTCATCGACACTGTCGTGATCTGCACCATGACCGCACTGGTCATCATCATCACCGGGCAACTGGTCTCCGATCCTGAAACCGGTCTCTACGTGCTCAATGAGGCAGGTTCCGCGATCCAGACCGTGGACGGGAATTCGGGTGTCGCCCTGACGTCTGCAGCGTTCTCGTCGGCGTTCGGATGGTTCCAGTACGTGCTGGCCGTGGCCGTGGTGCTGTTCGCCTTTTCCACCATGATCAGCTGGTCCTATTACGGGCTGAAGGCCTGGACCTTCCTGTTCGGTGAGGGCAAGACCAAGGAACTGATCTTCAAGGTCATCTTCTGCATCTTCGTCGTCATCGGCGCGGCTGCGAGCCTTGGCCCGGTGATCGACTTCTCCGACGCGGCGATCTTTGCCATGGCGGTTGTCAACATCGTGGCGCTTTACGCGCTGATGCCGATCGTCAAGCGGGAGCTGGAAAGCTATCTGTCCCGGCTGAAGAGCAACGAAATCAAGAAATTCACCTGATTTCACACGGCCGCTCAGGCTGCGATCGAGCAGCTGTTAGCCGACAAAAACAGGGTCGGCCCGATATTCGGGCCGGCCATTTTGTGCTCAGTTCGAGCAAACGCCTTTCTGCTTCCGGTCACGCGTCCCGTTGCGCAATCCAGTCATGGTCCGGATGGTTTTTGAAGCGCCACTTGCGCATGGGCCCAGCCATGACGTTGAGATAGTACATCTCGTAGCCATAGGGTGCGGCGCAGGGGTGGTGGCCTTTCGGGACAAGCACCACATCGTGACTGTTCATGGAAATCGTCTCGTCGAGGGAACCGTCCTCGGTGAAGACGCGCTGGTGGCCGTAGCCCTGATCCGGGTTGAGCCGGTGATAATAGGTCTCTTCCAGATAGGTCATGTCCGGAAAATTGTCCTCGTCGTGCCGGTGCGGCGGATAGGACGACCAGTTGCCCTGGGGCGTGAACACTTCCGTCACCAGAAGGCTGTCGGCGACGTCCGTCTCTTCCATGGCGATCGGGAAGATGTAACGGGTGTTGGCGCCCTTGCCGCGCGTGACCCTTTCCGGGACCGGCAGTACGCGTGCCGCGTGGCCGCCTCTGCCGGGCGCCGTGCAGACGCCGATGGTGCAGTCGGTCGTCGCAGTGGCGGTCCACTCCGTCCCATTCGGGACATAGACGCTGTGTGGCGGCAGTTGCTCGAACACGTTCATGCGCGCGCCCTGTTCGCCGAAATCCGCGCCGCCTGCGGAAATCGACGCCTTGCCCTCGACCATCACCAGAATGACTTCCAGGCTGCCGGTCGTCTCCGCAACGCGCTCACCCGCGCGCAGCCGGTAAAGTCCGAAACCGACATATCCCCAGTCCGGAGATTTCGGCCCCCTGGCGCTTTCGATGGTGATGTCGTGAACCTTGCCGGATGTTCCCGACGGTTTGCGCAATAGATCACTCATTTCAAATCCAACTCGCTTGCAATCGCCTTGAGCGTTGTCAGCCCCATGCTCTGATACTTGAACGGATCGTGGACCTCGGGGTCCTGTTCGGCCTCGATCACGATCCATCCCTTGTAGTCCGCGTCCTTGAGGATCTGAAGCATCGGCGTGAAATCGATGCCGCCTTCCTCGTCTCCGGGAACCGTGAAGACGCCCGCCCTGACACCGTCCATGAAGGATTTGCGCTTGTCGCGGATGTCCTTCATCACGGCGGGGCGCACGTTCTTGGCGTGAAAATGGCCGACCCGGTCGATGTATTTCTTCAAGACCGGCGCCGGGTCGTCGCCCCTGGTGCCGAAATAGCAGTGACCGGCATCAAACAGCAGTTTCGTGGCCGGTCCGGTTGCCGCCATGAAAGCGTCGATTTCCGCAAGTGTCTCCACCACCGTGCCCATGTGGTGATGATAGACGAGATCGATGCCCTGATCCGCACAGAAGGCAGAAAGTTCCTCCACCTTTGCGCCGAAGGCGCTCATCTCCTCGCCGCTCAGCACCGGGCTGGTCGAAATGTCGACATCCGATCCCTGGATGGTGTTGGAAGTCTCGCAGGCAATGCAGACCTTGCAGCCATTGTGCTTCAGCTTGTCGAGATGCGGCTGGATCGCCGTTTTCTCCTCCTCGACCGACTGCGCCAGCAGGTTAAGCGAATACCAGCCGGAGATGAATCTCAGGCCATGACTGCCCAGAAGCTGTTTCAGCTCTTCCGGATCGTCCGGCCAGCGGTGGCCGTTCTCGATGCCGTCAAAGCCGATGTCCGATGCCTCGGACAGGATCTGCCCGGTTGGAATATGCGCTCCGAGCGACTGGTCGTCGTCATTGGCCCAAGCTATGGGATTTGCGCCGAATAAGATCATGGCATTCGTCCTGTGACGTTCCTTGCAAGGTTCATTGGTATGGCTTTTGACCGGGACCCTCATCCTGAGGAAGCGCGACAGCGCTGTCTCGAAGGATGCATCTCCCGATTAGGCATCTGTCGCTTATCCTTCGAGACGGGCCTTGTGGCCCTCCTCAGGATGAGGTTCTTGATTTGATTGTCTTTCTTGCTTCCAGATATCAATCCGCCGCCCGTTGGTCCTTGAGGGCGGTGACGTAGCCTTCGCGCGCTCTGTTCACCTGTTCGCGTGCGGAGACTTCCGGGACGGCGACGTCCCACCAGTGACCGCCGCCGGCTTCACCCGGACCCTGCATCGGGTCGGTGTCGATCACGATGACGGACGGAACCTCACGGTCGCGCGCTGACAGGATCTCGGCCTCGAGACCTTCTATGTCCTTCGCCTTGACCGCATGCGCGCCCATGGCAGCGGCATGGGCAACGAAGTCGATATCCGGCTGAACCTCGATATTGCTGCTCCGGTAGAGATTGTTGAACTCGGCCCCGCCGGTGCCCATCTGCAGCCGGTTGATGCAGCCGAAGCCGCGATTGTCAGTCAGGACCACCGTGAAGGGAACGCGGCGCATGACTGCCGTGGCCAGTTCGGAATTGGCCATCATGTAGGAGCCGTCGCCGACAAAGCAGACCACGTCCCGGTCCGGCTGGGCGAGCTTGATGCCCATGGCGCCGGCGATCTCGTAGCCCATGCAGGAATAGCCGTATTCCATGTGATAACCGCCCTGCGGTGCCTGCCACAGAAGCTTCAGCGCGCCGGGCATGGTTCCGGCCGCACACATGGCGATCGTCTTGTCCGTTGCCGTGCGCTGAACTGCGCCGATCACCTCTGCGTCAAGCGGCAGATAATCGTTGGGGACGTCCGTCCTGGCACTGCAATGGGCATCGACCTTGTCGAGCCAGTCAAGGCGGGATTGCGGGTCGAAAGCACCGCTCTGATGGTCTCCCAGCGCGGACGACAGCCGCTCCAGGCAGACCCTGGCGTCGCCGACAACACCGATGGCGCCATGCTTGTCCGCGTCGTAACCCTGAACGTTGATGGAAACCAGCTTCCGGCCCGGGTTCTTGAAAAGGGCCCAGGACCCGGTGGTGAAATCCTGAAAGCGGGTGCCGACACCGATGACGAGATCGGCGGCTTCCGCCAACTTGTTCGCGCTTTCCGCGCCGTCGACGCCTGCGGCTCCAAAGTTCATCGGATGCGCCTGGGCGAGGGCGGATTTGCCTGCCTGTGTCTCGATCACCGGAATGCCATGGCGGGTAGCGAAATCGGCCAGTGTGTCCTCTGCCCCGGAATAGACAACACCGCCGCCGCAGACAAGCACAGGCGACTTGGAGGCCCTGAGGAGATCGGCAACGTCGGCGATGTCGCGGCCGTCAGGTTCCGGCCGGCGGATGCGCCAGACCTTCGGTTCGAAAAAGCTCTCCGGATAGTCGAAGGCCTCGGCCTGGGTGTCCTGGCAGAAGGACAGGGTCACGGGACCGCAGGCTGCCGGGTCGGTCAGGACGCGGAAGGCGCGCGGCAGCGCGGTCAGCAGTTGCTCGGGCCGCGCAATCCGGTCGAAATAGCGCGACACCGGGCGGAAGCAGTCATTTGCCGAGACCGTGCCGTCGTCGAAGTCCTCCACCTGTTGCAGGACCGGATCCGGTGCCCGATTGGCAAAGACATCGCCGGGGATCAGCAGAACGGGCAGCCGGTTCACGTGGGCAAGGGCCGCGGCCGTGACCATGTTGGTCGCGCCGGGGCCAATGGAGGATGTCACTGCCATGGCGCGCCGGCGCTTCTTCGCCTTGGCGTAGGCGATGGCCGTGTGTGCCATGGTCTGCTCGTTCTGGCCGCGCCAGGTCGGCAGCTGATTGCCCACCTGTTCCAGCGCTTCGCCGAGCCCGGCAACATTGCCGTGGCCGAAGATCGCCCACACGCCGTCAACGAAACGCTCGCCGTCTTCGCTCATCTGGGCCGCGATGTAGCGCACCATCGCCTGGGCGGCCGTGAGGCGGATCGTCGTCATGCCGGTTCTCCCTGTCGGGTGCCGAGCTGCGCTTCGTCGCGCGCCGTGTCCCAGATCCGGCACAGGCGCTCGAAGCGGTTCGACATGTCTTCGACCGCCGCTTCGTTGGTGATTTTTCCGGACAGCCAGCCGCGCGCCGCGTCGCCGAAAATCGTGCGGCCGATGGCAAATCCCTTGACCAGTGGGAACCGTGCCGCCTGGGCGAAGCTGCCGGCCAGCTTGTCTTCCGGCGCATCAAGACCAAGCACCACGATCCCGCGCGTGTAAGGGTCATTTTCCGTAATGGCGTCGCAGGCCTTGGACCAGGCTTGCTGCGAGGTCATCGGTTCCAGCTTCCACCAGTCCGGGTAAATGCCGATCTCGTAGATGCGCCTGATGATCCGCGCTGTGGTGTCATCGTCAACCGGACCGACTTTCGAGGGTATGATTTCGAGCAGCAGTTCCAGGCGGTTGCGGCGGCAGGCCGCGAAGAGCCGTTTCAGGACGTCTTCCTGTTGCGCTCTCATGTGGCCGTCATCGTCGGGGTGACAGAAGCACAACACCTTGACGACATGTTCCGCCGGCCACTCGCTCAGACCGCCGAAGTCCGGGCCGATTTCCGGTTCAAGGGTCAGCGGCCGCGAGGCGGGCCATTCAACCGGGTGCCCGATCCAGAGGCCGGTACCGGCAGCCCGGAACAGCGCATCCTGGCCAAGCCGGCTGTCGCACAGGATGCCGTAGCCGGGTTTGCCGCCGGCCACTTTCTGCGCGGCGTCCAGGCACAGGTTCTTGAAGAAGCCGATATGTTCATGCGTGACGCCCGCTTCATCGGCCATCTGTTCAAGCTGGATGCGGTGATCGAAGGCAAACACCCGCATGGTCGACCAGTCGCCGCCGTGAATGTAGTGACGGTTCGTCGACCAGTGGATCTGTTCCAGCTCGGGATCCTTGCGCAGCGCCTTCGTCCCGACGCCGCGCTTCAGGAAAAACTGAAGTTCTTCCCAGCTCGGATAGGCCGGGGTGCACCCGTGCCGGGAGACGGCAAAGGCACCGCAGGCATTTGCGTAGGTAAGGCTGGTGACCCAGTCCTCGCCGGTGATCCAGCCCTTGAGCAGGCCGGACATGAAGCCGTCGCCCGCACCGAGCACGTTGAAGACCTCGATCGGGAAGCCCGGACCCGAGACACCCTCATCAAGACCGTCGGGTATCTCGCCTTCGAATGCGGATGCGCCCATGGGTCCGCGTTTGCAGACCAGTGTCGCGCCGGACACCTTGCGGACGTTTCTGAGCGCCTCGACGGTGTCGGTCGTCCCGCCCGCGATATGAAATTCTTC
The DNA here is from genome assembly GCA_039818365.1 of Pseudomonadota bacterium. GTDB lineage: Bacteria > Pseudomonadota > Alphaproteobacteria > Rhizobiales > Stappiaceae > Roseibium. The sequence continues at coordinate 781 of JBCBUA010000087.1, read as the reverse complement.
TTCCGTGCCGACGATGAGATCAAACAGGTGCAGGGTCGACTGGAGTTTTTCCGTGACCTTTTCCGACGCAATGAAGCGGTTTTCGCCGTCGCCATGGCCGGACAGGCCCCAGAGATTGGGCCGGTAGTCGATGTCGAGCGCGGTGCGGTCGTTGTTCGCACGGGCAAGCTTCAGCGCCTTGAGAACGGCTGCTTCCGTCTGTGGATGGCTCAGGTGGGTTCCGGTCGCAACGACGGCCTTCGCGGAGGCAATAAAGTCCGGGTCGATGTCGTCTTCGGTGAGCGCCATGTCGGCACAGTTCTCACGGTAGAAGATGAGCGGAAACTGTTCCTGATCGCGAATGCCCAGAAGCACAAGCGCGGTCAGGCGTTCCCTGTCGGTGACGACACCGCGCGTTTCCACACCGTGCCGTTCCAGCTCCTCACGGATGAAGCGGCCCATGTGTTCGTCGCCGACGCGGGTGATCACGGCGGATTTCAGTCCAAGACGCGCCGTACCGGTCGCCATGTTCGTCGGCGAGCCGCCGATATATTTGTTGAAGGACGACATGTCTTCGAGCCGGCCGCCCACCTGTGCGCCGTAAAGGTCGACCGAAGACCGGCCGATGGTGATGACATCGAGCTTTTTCACGTCACTCTTCCAGTTCTGAAGGGCCGTGACTGGTGCCACGGCCTGTATTTGCGAATGCTGATGGCGTTTCCTAGACGGTCCCTCCGAGGGATCCTTCGAGTTGTGCCATTTCCTGTCCGCCGGCCATGAGGTCCTGGAGCTGTTCCGGTGT
>JBCBUA010000086.1:0-18985 GCA_039818365.1 Pseudomonadota bacterium | reverse complement strand
TGAAGTCCTGTTGCCGGCTGTCGCGCATCTGGAAGACAAGATCCGGGATGGCGTGGCCAATTGGCGGTACAAACCGGAGATCGTGTCCGGCCTGGCCGCCAAATACGCAGCATTTCGGCGCGCCCATGCGGCGCTGGCGGCGTCAGGAACGGTTTCGCTTGAACTCGCGCTTTCCGGTGTTCCGATGGTGGTGGCCTACCGGGTGGACTGGTTCTTCCGCCGGCTGAAGGAACTCAACCGCGTCCTGAAACTCGCAAACTTCGATTCCTTCGTGCTGCCCAACATCATTCTCGGCAACAAGGCGATACCGGAGTTTCTCGATGAGGAGGTCCAGGCCGCGGTGCTGGCAAACCATCTCAAGCTGCTGCTGCAAGGCAGCCCTGAGCGCACGATCCAATTGTCGGAACTGGCACGTCTTGACGACCTGATGCGGCTGCCGGACGGGCACAGTCAGCGCGACGCAGCTGCCGATGTCGTTCTGGGTACAATGAGAAAGTGATCTTCCGGGGTCGCTGCCGACTTCTGCAAGTCTCTTAAAAAAGAGGATTCAGGGACAACAGACGGAGGCTTTTCAGGCTTCTGATCGCCTGAAAGAAAATACCCCCGGCGAACCGGGGGTATGGATGACGTCTTTCTGGAACAGGCTCAGCGGCGCTGGTCGATCGGCGTGTAGTCGCGTTTGGTCGCCCCGGTATAGAGCTGACGCGGACGGCCAATTCTCTGAGAGGGATCTTCGACCATTTCTTTCCACTGCGCGATCCAGCCGACCGTACGGGCCAGTGAAAAGAGCACCGTGAACATCGTTGTCGGGAAACCGAGCGCGCGGAGCGTGATACCCGAATAGAAGTCGATGTTCGGGTAGAGCTTCTTTTCGATGAAGTACTCGTCGTTGAGGGCGATTTTCTCAAGCTCGATTGCGACGTCGAGGAGCGGATCGTCCTTGATACCAAGTTCACCCAGAACTTCATGCGTGGTTTTCTGCATGATGCGCGCACGGGGGTCGTAGTTCTTGTAGACGCGATGGCCGAAACCCATCAACCGGAACGGATCGTCCTTGTCTTTGGCCCGCTCGACATATTCCGGGATGTTGTCGACCGATCCGATTTCGGAAAGCATGTTCAGCGCTGCTTCGTTGGCACCGCCATGCGCGGGGCCCCAGAGGCAGGCAATGCCGGCCGCGATGCAGGCGAACGGGTTCGCACCGGAGGAGCCTGCAAGACGAACAGTCGACGTGGACGCGTTCTGCTCGTGGTCTGCATGCAGGATGAAGATACGGTCCATGGCGCGGGCGAGAACAGGGTTCACCTTGTACTCTTCGCACGGCACCGCGAAGCACATATGCAGGAAGTTTGCCGCATATCCCAGGTCATTGCGCGGGTAAACGAAGGGCTGGCCTATGTGGTATTTGTAGGCCATGGCGGCGATCGTCGGCATTTTCGCGATCATGCGAAGCGACGCAACCATGCGCTGGTGAGGATCTGTGATGTCCGTCGAGTCGTGATAGAAGGCCGACAGGGCACCAACGGTTCCAACCATGATTGCCATCGGGTGGGCGTCGCGGCGGAAGCCTGAATAGAACCGGTTCATCTGTTCGTGGATCATCGTGTGATAGGTCACACGATTTACGAAATCGTCTTTCTGAACCTTCGTCGGCAGCTCACCATAAAGCAGCAGGTAGCAGGATTCGAGGAAGTCGCCGTGATCGGCAAGCTGCTCGATCGGATATCCGCGGTAGAGAAGGGTGCCTTCGTCCCCGTCAATATAGGTGATCTTGGATTCGCAGGAGGCGGTTGACGTGAAACCGGGGTCATAGGTGAACATGCCCGTGTCCTTGTACAGGGACGAGATGTTCACCACTGACGGCCCGATGGAACCGTCAAGAACGTTGAAGTCGTGGTCGCCACCACCAACGTTTAGCTTGGCGTTGTTTTCGGCCATACAGAAACCCCTTCATGTTATCCTGATGTGCTGTTCCGCACCGGCCCGATTTTAGTTAAACGAAACCTGCGCCGCACGGCACTTGAGAAATTTTCGCGTCTTGCGTAGCCCATTTACCGCAGTGCCGCAAGCAGCCCGGTATAACGCTTTGGTCAAAGACACCCGAGTGATGACCCGCCAAAGCGCGGATCAACTCTTGCCCACATGAAAGTGCCTTGTGCAGATGAACCGGGCCTGCAGGTCCGCACACGCAGATCAGTTTGCCTGGTCCTTGATACGGGCAAGCGATTCCTCTCTGCCCAACGCTACCAGAACGTCATAGATGCCCGGTGAGGTGCCGCGGCCTGTCAAGGCGGCACGAATGGGCTGCGCAACCTTTCCAAGCTTCAAATCCCTTGCTTCTGCGAAGGATTTCACCGCCGTTTCGAGAGTATCTGCCGTCCATGCCGATACCGGTTCGAGGTCCGACAGCAGCGCGCGAAGGATCGACTTAGCATCGTCGTTGAGAATCTTCTGTGCCTTCTCATCCAGGTCCAGAGGTCTCTGCCGCCAGAGATACGACGCGCTTTCCGTCAGCTCTACCAGCGTTTTGGCCCGTTCTTTCAAACCAGGCAGCGCGGCCAGTGCGGTCTGTTCATTGTCACCTGTCGAAAGCCACGCAAGCACCGTGTCGCCGCCATCCACATGCTTCAAATACGTCTTCCAATGACCCAAAAGCTCCGTGTCATCGGTTGCGCGCATGTAGTGACCATTCAGGTTTTCCAGCTTCTTGAAGTCGAAGCGGGCGGCAGATTGTCCAACGGCGTCCAGGCCGAACCACTTGATCATGTCGTCGAGAGCCATGATCTCCTCGTCGCCGTGGCTCCAACCGAGCCGGGCGAGGTAGTTTCGCATAGCCTGCGGCAGGTAGCCCAGGGCGCGATAGGCTTCTGCGCCCGTTGCCCCGTGCCGTTTTGACAGTTTCGCGCCGTCGGGGCCGTGAATGAGCGGAATGTGCGCCATTTCCGGCGTGTCCCAGCCCAGTGCCTTGAAGATCAGCGTCTGCCTGGCCGCGTTGGTCAGGTGATCGACGCCGCGTATGATGTGCGTGACGCCCATATCGTGATCGTCGACCACGACAGCAAGCATGTAGGTCGGGGTCCCGTCGGAGCGCAGCAGGATGAGATCATCGAGATCCTTGTTCGGGATCACAACGCGTCCCTGAACCTGGTCCTCGATGACGGTTTCACCTTCTTTCGGCGCCCTGAGCCGAACGACCGGATCAATGCCCTCCGGCGCTTCGGAAGGGTCCCTGTCTCTCCACGTCCCGTCATATCTTGGCGGCCTTCCTTCGGCGCGCGCCTTCTCGCGCATGGCCTCGATTTCTTCAGGCGTGCTGTAACACTTGTAGGCATTGCCGCTTTCAAGCATCTGCGCGACCGCTTCCTTGTGCCGTTCGACGCGCGAGAACTGCGAAATCGGGTCGCCCTCCCAATCCAGACCGAGCCACGTAAGGCCGTCTATCAGAGCGTCAACAGCCTCCTCGGTCGATCGCGCCCGGTCCGTATCCTCGATCCGCAGAAGCATCTTGCCGTTGTTGTGTTTGGCGAATAGCCAGTTGAACAATGCCGTGCGGGCACCGCCAATATGGAGGTATCCGGTCGGAGAAGGCGCGAAGCGCGTAACGATCTCTTGTGCCATGGTGCTTTTTTTGAAAGTCTCTATCGGGTGAGCAGCGCGGGGTGCGCCTTTATGTGGCGCGGTCTTAGCACAGGAAAACGGGGCAAAACAGTGCTCGAGCTGTTTCTTCCGATTGTCTGGCGACAATGGTGCTTCCATGGCCGGCAATGACGGGGAAAGCAACGTCAAAATACCCGATAACGTGTTGAAGAACGCGCCAATTTCCTTTGACCCTGACGAAAAAGTGGCGACCGCCGGCGGGCACCAGAGCAAGGCTGGGCGCGCGACAAGCACGTTTTTTGTGTGGGCGGGACACGACAGCGGTGGTTTGGAGCCCCCGAACGCTTGGGATGACCAGGCGCTTTTGTGGATGAGCTTCTCCTTTGCGGCCGGTATCGTGGTCTACACTCTGCTTCCGTCGGAACCCTCATGGCAGCTTTTGACGATTGTCCTTGTGGGGCTGTCGGGTTTTGCGTTTCTGGAAAACCGAAGGAGGGGCCTGACACCGCTTGCATTGCTGGCCCTGGTTTTCTGGGCGGGCGGGACGGTGTCTTCAATCCGCACGGCCTATGTCGAGACGCCGCGTCTTGCACATGAGATGACCGTGGATCTGACCGGCCGTGTCCTTGAGCGGATCGCACGGCCAAATGGCATACGACTGGTTGTCGGCGTGGACATCGTCAATGACAAATCCCTGGACAACATCGTTTTTCCGGGGCGAATCCGCATCCGCGTTCCGGATGAGACATCTGCGACCATCGGCGACAAGGTGCAGATGCGCGGGCGTCTGTTTCCGCCTGCCGGTCCCGTCACGCCCGGAGGCTACGACTTTTCTTTCCAGGCGTATTTTGCACAAATCGGAGCGACAGGTTTCAGCTTTGGCAGCCCCATGGTCCTGGAGGATGAAGGCCCGCCTCTTGTGTTGCGGTTCGCAAGTCTTGTCCAGTCGGTCAGAGAGCTCCTGGCCGCCCGCATAAAGGCCGATATTGGGGATGATCGGGAAGCCGCACTCGTGGTCGCCCTGCTTGTTGGAGACCGCAGCGCGATTTCCGACCGTGATCAAGAAGACCTGCGTGCCGCGGGGCTGGCGCATATCCTCGCGATTTCGGGCCTCCACATGGCGCTTTTTGCAGGAGGAGCCTACGCTGCCACCCTGTTCCTGCTGTCTCTCGTGCCGGCGCTAAGTCTTCGGCAGCCGATCCACAAGTTTGCTGCAGCCACGGCACTGCTCGCCGCCGTCTTTTATCTTCTGATCTCGGGTGGATCGATTGCGACGCAGAGATCTTTCCTTATGATCTCCCTGGTCTTTCTGGGTGTCCTGATCGGACGAAGGGGTCTCACGGTCCGCAGCGTTGCACTTGCCGCCCTCTTTCTCCTGGCTCTCGCGCCGGAGCGCCTGTTTCATCCCGGATTTCAGATGTCGTTTGCGGCCGTCATCTGCCTGGTTGCGGTTTACAACGCCTCGCGCGAACAGTCGGCTCGAACCGCTGCCCCAAAATCGTATCAGGGCGACTGGACTGCCCGTTTCATGCGATCGGCAGGCAAATGGTTCCTGGGTCTGGTGGTCACCGCGCTTGTGGCAGGCATCGCAACGGGGATCATTGCCGCGCACCATTTCGGCCGCGTTGCACCGCTTGGTCTTGCCGGAAACCTGCTCGGGATGCCGGTTTTTTCACTCGTGGTTATGCCGATGGGGGTTCTCGCATTCGTGCTCATGCCTTTCGGCCTGGCCGCGCTTCCGCTTTCTGTCATGGCATTCGGGCTGCGCATTCTTCTGGAGATAGCCGCTTTTGTCGCGGATCTCGATGGAGGGAGCGGTGTGATTGAACGGATTACGGCAGGCGAGATGCTCGCATTCTTGACCGCGCTTTTCGCCTTTCTTCTTCTGCGGGGGCCGCTGCGTTTGTGCGCCTTGCTGCCGGTCGCCGTTGGACTGGGCCTCGTTCAGATGTCATTTTCCCCGGATGTGCAGATCGCGGCATCCGGTCAGCGCGTCGCGGTCAGGGACCAGAGCGGACTGTTGAGGTGGTCCGGCCGGAGAGAAACCTTCCAAATCGAGACCTGGTACCAGGCCGAGGGCGTCGCTACGCACAAGATCAAGTCGCGCAAGATCGGATCGCCTCAGATTCGATGTGACAGGCTTGGCTGCGTTGTGGAAGCACATGCGCGCGTCAGGGATCCTCAAGATTTCAAGGAGCTGCTCCGGCCGCTGCGGATCGCCTTGCCAAAGACACAGGAGGCGCTCAATCAAGACTGCCGTTACGCCGATTTGATCGTGAGCGACCTGATCGTGCCGGAGACCTGTTCTGGCTCCATTGTCTTTGATGGCAAGTTGCGACACGACCGGGGGGCAATATCTCTTTGGCTTTCGGCAAAGGAACCAAATGTCCGAACGCCCCGATCCGCCAGCAATTCGACAGACAGGGACGGCGCAACTCTCAGCAATGTGGGCATCGCCAAGATCGAGTTTGCGATCGAAAACGTGCCGCGCCCTTGGCACCGGCACGGCACCGTGACACGCGCTTCGCTGAAATAGCTTCCCAGTCAGGATGCTCCGGCCTGGGATGCCACTCTTGGTCTCACGAAACGCGGCTCAAGGCTTGCGGCCCGTTCAATACTGCCGGAACAGTGCCACGAGCCGCCCTTGAACGCGGACCCGGCCAGGACCGAAAATCCGGGTTTCATAAGCCGGGTTTGCGGCCTCAAGCGCAATCGAAGCACCTTTCTTGCGCAAACGCTTCAAGGTGGCTTCCTCTTCATCAACCAGGGCGACCACTATGTCTCCGCTGTCGGCACTGTCGGTTCTGCGGATGAGAACCGTATCGCCATCCAGAATGCCGGCTTCGATCATGGAATCGCCGCGCACCTCAAGTGCATAATGCTCGCCTTTACCCAGAAGCTCCTGCGGCACGCTGATCGAATGACTGTGGGTCTGGATTGCTTCAATGGGAACACCGGCTGCAATGCGGCCCATGACCGGGATTTCCATTCCGGTTTCCGGCTCTACCGGAACAGAGCGCTCCGGTTCCGCTTTGCCCAATGAGCCTTCGATGACTTCGGGCGAAAAACTGCCCCGGGGCCTCGGGGTTCCCAGACCCGGTGCGATCGAGTCCGGCAGACGCACCACCTCCATGGCGCGCGCCCGGTTCGGGAGCCTTCGGATAAAGCCGCGTTCTTCAAGGGCTGTGATCAGGCGGTGTATGCCCGACTTGGACCGCAAATCCAGCGCATCCTTCATTTCATCAAATGAAGGCGGAACGCCGGTTTCCTTGAGACGTTCGTGAATGAACATGAGCAGTTCATACTGCTTGCGCGTGAGCATCTTTGGCTCTCCCTGACCACGAATGGGGGCTGGTACAAATCAAGAACACAGTACCTGTTCCTATTGTGTTCTGCAAGGGTAAATGTTCTCTTACTGTTCTACCGGCGAAGCTGTTTGGCGGACGGAGGTCTTGCCGCATGGCGCAGGACTTGGGCACTGAAAACGGCCGGAATTGCCCCGGTTTTCGTTAGTTCGCTGCGCCATTGCTGCTCCCGATCACGATCACCGGGTTTCCGCTCAACCGGCACTTTGGCCATGCCGGGTTTCCTGCCGGGCTTCCAGCCGCATCCCGTCAGTCATGTGAGTCGGATGGTGTGATTCCCGTTCCGGGAAATCGCAGGGGCATGGGAAGGGCGCTTTTTTTGCAGGCAGCCTCGTGTTGATTGTCGGCTAATTCGTTTTACACGATGAAACAAGTCATGCAATTATCAGTTGTGTGTTTGGTACGTCGATCCCATTGATCGGTACAACGCCGGAACAAAACGCTAAGATTTGTCTCGCAACCCGGTGCTCCCGGTCAGGTGCTGCGATCGTGCAGGTCTGCCGGCAAAGTTGAGTGAAATGACGATAAGAACAAAATCCGGAAAGCTGTCGTGACGGATAAAACTGTCGAAAGTGCAGGCTACTTGTCCGAGCTTTATGGATCCGTCAACGCGGTCAAAAACCCGTCCGAGTTGTATGCGAAGCTGCGCCGCGTTGCCCAGGACCTGCACTTTGTGAGGTATGTGGTTCTTTTTCTGCCGCAGGTGACGGACGAGAACATCCGGCCGAGCATTGTCGCGTCCAACTGGAGCAGCTCATTGCTGACCGCCTATGACAAGCTGAAACTCCTCGAAAACAGTCCGATCATAGCCGGGCTGCGAAACACTGACGTTCCCGTCGAATATGACCTTGAAGCGCATGGGATCGACAGACCTGCACATGAGCGGAACGTGGCGGTCGACCTGTTTCTGGAGCATGGGATGCCGCGGGGTGTCTATTTCGGCTGCCACGACAAGACCGGGCGCCGGGGCGCAATCGGCTTTGCGGGTGACCGGTCCCGGCCGTCGCCAGCGGAAATGGCGACGTTGCATCTGATCAGCCAACACATTTTCTCCCGCCTCTATGCGCTGATGGGCGATCTCGGCGAGAAGCTCGTTCTCAGTACCAGAGAAATCGAATGTCTTGTCTGGTCCGCGCGAGGCAAGACGTCCTCCGAATGCGCCACGATCCTTGGTGTCGCGGAATCGACCGTTGCCGGATACATCGCATCGCTCAATCGCAAACTGCACGCCCAGAACAAGACGCAGATGATCGCAATTGCCTATGAACTCGGGCTCATCTCGAATGCGAATGTCGGTCTTCGCTGACGGTTGGCCGGGCTCCGGGGTTGCCGGGCGAGTCAAACAGGGGGCCGTCTCTTGTAGAACTCCGCACTGGAAAAAAACGGGCTCCTCACAGAAATCATGCAACACGTTGCGCGTTCTTCTGTGCGGGAGCCTGGACCGGTGATGTGTGGAGCGAAGAACGGGGGCGCGCTCATGGGGGCACACAACCGTCTGGCGGCACCCAGTCAGTTTATCTGCCTGACCTTGTCGAAAAACCCGCTGATCTCCGACGAAATCGTCTCGACACTCTGTTCCATCCCCGTTGCAGCGGACAGGAAAGTCGTGCTGGTTTCATCTGCCGCATCGATCGCTCTTTGAACGCCGGAGATGTTACCGGCGAGAACGGTGGTCCCGTCCGCAACCGTCTGGACACTCGCCGATATTTCGCCGGTGGCTGCACCTTGTTGTTCAACCGCGGCCGCGATTGACGCGGTCATTTCATCAAGCTGACGCACGACTTCGGCGATTGTTCCGATCGAATCGACGGCATTTGTCGTCGCCCCCTGGATTTCAGCCACCTGATGACTGATTTCCTCAGTCGCCTTTGACGTTTGCGTTGCAAGTTCCTTCACTTCCGCCGCAACGACCGCAAAACCCTTGCCGGCGTCACCGGCGCGCGCGGCTTCGATGGTCGCATTCAGCGCCAGAAGATTTGTCTGTTCGGCGATTGCCTGGATGAGACCAATCACGTCACCGATCTTTTGTGCGGCCCCGGAGAGGCTTTCAACTTCACCGCTTGTGCTTTCGGCATTCGTGCGTGCCCGATTCGCGATTTGAGAGGCGCCCGTCACCTGTTTGGAGATCTCCAGAATGGATGCGGAAAGTTCTTCTGTCGCCGAGGCGACGGTCTGGACATTGAGGCCGGTCTCCTGGGAGATCGCGTTCGCGGATCCCGTTTCCGTCTTTGCCGACCCGCACACGTCCTGCAATTGCGCCGCATCTCCGGCAACGGTGCCTGCCTTTGCTCCGATATGCTGCAGAGGCTCTTCGACGGAAGACTGAAAAACCTCTATGGCCGCATTGAGATCATGTGTCCTTTGTTCCTGTGCTTCCATGAGAAGTGCCTGATATGTCGAGATCGCCATGTCCAGATCCAGCAAGACGGCGCTCGTGACGTGATCCAGAGACCTGGAAAGCCGGGACGGTGAAAGCCGGAATTTTCTGACAAGCAAGGCTTGCAGCCTGACGAGAACAAATTTGTAACCCGCGATGTACCACCTGGGTTCCAGGCCAATCCTGCTGTGGACGCGCCCGATCCGGTTGATGCTGTCAACGTAATCCTGGTCGAAGCCCTGATTGAAAAGCTTCTGCCAATGCGTCTTCTGCGCATCTTCCAGGCGGTTCTGCTGATCCTCGATCATCCCGGCCATTTCGGGAAACTGGCGTAAGTGGCTGTAAAAATCGGACAATATTCCGTCGATGTTTTTTTCAACAACGGGCCAAAGTGATCTGAGGCCGGCCACAACCTCGTCGTCAATATGCGCAAATTGCATCCGACGCTCAAAAACTTCGGTTTCTTCTGACATCCGGTGTTTCCTATCCAGGTGACGCGACGATTGAATGCCCGTCGTGTGCTAGACTTGATGACGTTTTTTCTAAAGGCGGCGCCATATTCCCAAGTCAAACCGGATAATGCGTAAATAAAAACATGTGAAAATGGACCTGATAAAAATATCAATTCTGAAAAATATTTGATTAAATATCGGGCTATTGCTTTATTTGTTTGCAGTTTGGCTGCGGAATAGTATGGGGTAATACGTAGTTTATTTGTTGCGGCGCTCCGTGCACGTAAGGGAGCGCTTTCTTGAGGTGCGCCTGATAAGCTTAAACCGCTCTAGTCGTCTGCGATCACAAGGAGTTCGCAGGTAATCAGCGTTGGAGCCATTCCGGTCTGCAGGTGTCCGGCGTGCAAATCGCCTTGTAAGTCGATGCAGCGAACCGGCAGGTTGATCGTTCCGTCATCCTGCGCACCGCATTCCGGCTGCAGAAGTATTTCCGATATGAGCCCGCGCATCGGATCCGCGTCGGTAAAGGACGCACCTGCAAGGCTGCCAAGTCCAACCACCTTGACCGCAGAAGCGCCGAGTTCTTCTCTCAGGCTCTGCACGCTTGCCGGCAAGTCCTCGAAGGGGGCAAGCGTCGCGATCAGCGCGTTCGAAGACATGCCGGGGCCGCGCTCCGGTGTCGCAGTGACCCTGAAAAGGGTGAATTCCGTCTCCGGATCCGGCTGCGAGACAAATTGCGCACCTTTAATGCCGAAGCCGCCGACCTGACTTGCAGCACCAATCTGCAACGTCTCGGGAAGGAGGTGTCCAAGATGCGTCTCGCCCCTTTCTGTCCAGCAGGCATGGATGTGCGCGAAACACCTGCCATCCCTTCGTCCGACGATCGCGACCGCCTCTGTCAGGGTGGCCGTATCTGAATGACGGGTGTCGCTGTACCAGGCTGCGTGCCTGTCGTCGATTGCTCTGTCCGGCATGACGTAGTCGAATGGGGAGAGCACGAGACCGGTCAGATCCAGAACGGCGGAGTCGTATCCGGCGGCTTCCGTCCAGTCCGCCAGCGCTTTCAGGAGCGACGTTCCGGGTGGCAAGTCGAATGAAACCTTCTCCGCTTTGCATAACCGGTGAGGCAGGCGCTCGGCGCTCCTGGGGCCGGGGTGCTGGATGTCCGACAATCGCTCCGGCGCCGGGCGTCTCATATCAAGCCCTTTTCCTGCAGATGTTCCCTGACGAGCTTCTTCGTGATCTTTCCATATGCGCTTGTCGGCATTTCCTCGATGAACAGGTAGCGCGCGGGCATCTTGTATCTGGCGATCTTGCCGGACAGAAATGCGGACAGCTCCGCCTCCGTCACGATTTTGCCTGCGCCTGCAACGCAAACGGCCAGCCCGATTTCGCCCCATTGAGGATCCGGTATGCCCAGTATCGCAATTTCGGATATGTCCGGGTGCGCAAGCAAAACCTCTTCTATTTCCTTCGGATAGACGTTCGAACCGCCGGAAATGTACATGTCCGAGGCCCGGCCGGTCAGGTAAAGAAACCGCTCCTCATCCACGTGGCCGATATCGCCCGTCCGGAACCATCCATTGCGGAACGACTTCGCATTTGCCGCCTCGTCCTGAAGATAACCGGCGCAGACGGCCGCCCCGATAACGCAGACTTCACCTGTCTGGCCGGGTTCCAGCAGGTTGCCGTCGTCGTCCTGGATGCTGACTTCGATGCCGGTGCGCTCCGTGCCGCATGTTCCGATCCGGGCCTGCGGCCCATCTTCCAGGGAATGGTCCTGAGGGCGCAGGACGGTGATGTTTCCGGTGACTTCGCCAAGGCCGTAATACTGCACCAGGACGCGGCCCAGTTTTTCAAGCGCTCTTTTCTGATCTTCGCGGTACATTGGCGCGCCGGCGTAGATCACGTGGCGCAGGCTCGAATGGTCGTAGCGGTCCACCGCCGGATCTTCCACCAGCCGTTTCACGATCGTCGGGACGGTGAAAAGGTTGCTCACGCGATGCTTTTCAATCAGTTCGAAGGCAACGGCAGGGTTGAAGCCGCCACCGGGCATCAGCACATGCGCCGTGCCTGCCGGCAATTGCGCAATCAACTGAAGGCCGGCTCCGTGGGAAAGAGGAGCTATGACCAGAGAGGCATCCTGTTCACCTGTTCCGGGCAGCAGATCGGCAAGATAGTTGACGACGACAAAGCCGATCTGGCCGTGGGTCAGGACAACAGCCTTGGGGCGCCCGGTGGAACCGGATGTGAAGAAGAGCCAGCAGGGATCGTCATAGACAACGGGTTCATTGCCAAAAAAAGACCCGGAATGCGCGGAGACGAGAGCTTCATAGTCAAGTCCGAAGTCGCTTTCGCCGATGGTCACAACGCCCTTGAGATCGGGTCTTTCCGATCTGACGGCTTCTGCCTGGTCCCTGAAATCCGCGTCGCAGATAAAGACTTTCGCTTCGGCCTTGGCGCTGGCAAATGCGGTTTCGCCCGGTGCCTGGCGAAAATTGCACGGAACCCAGATGGCGCCGATCCGGAATGCGGCGAGCATCGTTTCAACCATCTGATTCGAGTTTTGCGCCTGAACCAGGATTGCGTCGCCCTTTGATATCCCAAGATCCTTGCGCAAGGCATTGCAGAGTGCGGACACTCTTTGATCCAGGTCCGCCCAGCTCCAGGTCCGGTTTTCCCAGTGAAGTGCCGGACGATGCGGCCACCGCGATGCGTTTCTGGTCAGATTGTGCGAAAGATTCGGGACGCGGTTGGAGCAGCGCTGCATCATGGATCGATCATTTCCCGGTATTGTAGCTTTGGAGGGACGTTAGGCTGGTCTGACCTTGCTTGACAAGACGGGAGAACGGCAACGCCTTCAACGAAAGGCTTTTTTTGTGCAACCATGTCACAAGGCGATTCATTGCAGGCAGGACATTTCATGACGGGTGGAGAAATCACGGACTGGGACGATGCATATGCGAACGGGGCCCATATCCCCGGCGCTGCCGACTACCCGGACCGATGGGCGCGTGCTGCGGCGGATTTCAGGGCAGGGTGGCCGGACTGCTCCCTGGACATCCCCTACGGGGGGTCGGACCGTCAGAAACTTGATCTCTTCTTTCCCCAGGGCACTTCGCGCGGGCTGATGATCTTTGTCCACGGGGGCTACTGGCTTCGCTTTGACAAGAGTTTCTGGTCACAGTTTGCGGCCGGCGCGTTGCGGCTTGGCTGGACGGTGTGCCTGCCGAGCTATGACCTCGCACCGGCTGTTGGGATCGGTGACATCACAAAACAGATCGGATCCGCAGTGATGTTTGCCGCGCAACGCAGCAGCGGACCGGTTCATCTTGCCGGGCATTCGGCAGGCGGACACCTGGTATCCCGAATGATCTGTGATGACACGCCCCTTGACGACGAGACCCTGCGCAGGATTGAAAATGTTGTTTCGATCAGCGGCCTTCATGATTTGAGACCGTTGCGCAGGACCCAGATGAACGGATCTTTTTCCCTGTCCGAGACCGGCGCGGTAGAAGAAAGCCCGGCGCTGCGGACAAAGATCAAGGACTGCCCCGTGACCGCATGGGTCGGCGCGCAGGAACGTCCCGAATTCGTGTGTCAATCAAGGCTGTTGTCGGAAGCCTGGCCCGGAACGCGTTTTCATGCGGATCCCGGCAGGCACCATTTCGACGTGATCGACGCGCTGAAGGACCCCGACAGTGAATTGGTGCGGAGGCTTGTGTCAGCCTGACTTGATCCCGGCCTTCAAATGTCGGGACGGGTGGCCGGAGTTTTCGCAGCGCCAAACCCTCGGCACGGGCAGGATCGCGACCAGCGTCTGTCGAGACCGCCCGGGACAGTTGACGGCTTGGTCAATGCAAGGCGAGAAGCTCCTGCATTCGTTGCCGTGCCGTCACCGGATCCTGCGACCTGATCGCCCGTGCGACGGCGACGTGGTGTTCGCTCGGCACTGGGTCGCCCGGCGAACCGGCGGCCGCTGTTGCGCGCGCTGACACGAGAATGGCGTGGATCAGGTTCTCAAAATGCGTGAGCATCAAGTTTCCGGTCGCCTGAAGGATCGTGGAATGAAAAGCGAAAGAGGCCCCGATCATCGCGTCTTCACCGTAGTCCGCATGAATGTTTCTTGCAGCCTGCAGGATCCTGTCATGCTGGATCCGTGATCCGTTCGATGCCGCAAGTGCCGCGGCCTCCGGCTCGAAAATGGACCGCAATTGCATCGCATCGGCATAGATCGTCGGGGTCATCGGACAGTCGGGCGTGTGCCAGCGTATGACATCGGGGTCGAGAAGATTCCAGTCCGTGAAGGGGCAGACCCTGGAGCCGTAACGCCGCGCCGTGCGCACCAACCCTTTGCCACACAACACCTTGACGGCTTCTCGGATGACGGTCCGGGAGACCTGCAGCAACGCAACCAGTTCGTCCTCCTTGGGAAGAACGTCACCGACAGGATATTCGCCAAGTGCGATTTTATGCCCCAAACGCTCGACAGTGTCCTTGACCGCCCCGGTCGGCAGGGCCGTCAGAGCCTTGTCGGGCAATTCGAAACGAAGTTCGTCGCCTTCTTTCATTGTGCCTACTCGGCTGATCGAAGCAAAGGTCCAATAGCATCGGCTCTTGAGCAAGACCTTGAAGCAAGTATACATGATATACTCAGAAAAGCACTCGAATTAAATTTATCGCGTCGAGTGTTTTTTATTATTTTTATTCAATCATATCTGTAAAAAATGATTGCTTTCGTGCAGCCCAAAAGAAGTGCCAATAGTCGAGCGACCATCACCAAGCAGGCGGCTTCTTTTTGTATCGGTTCAGGTCATTATCTTCAGGAAAGACAGGTTAAGCTGCTTTAATTTACAATTGATTTTTATGGAAAATTTAGAAAACCTAAGCAAAATCTGTAATCGATGGTTGGGGTATGGTCTGGCAAGCCAAGGTGTGAGCTGCCTGCGTATGCGGGGGCGCAGCCGGCCGGTCCTTCGTTCCAACTCCAAAGAGCGTCACGTCCAGGTTAGAGGTAGGCGTCGTGAGTGTTAGCGGCAGTGCGTCGTTGCCATATGTCCCGGAGCAGACGGGCCGGGTCAGTTTGTCCCGGACGTTTATCCTCTATACGCTCGGATTGTTCGCGCTGCTCGGGATCGTTTTCATTGGGGTCCTCACCAAGATCACCTGGGATGCATCGCATGCGCGCGCCATTCGCGTTACAGAAGCCTTCTTCGAGGCCACGAAACGTCCGTTCGAGCGCGCAATCTGGACAGTCAATGGGGAAGCAACGCTGCAACTGATTGGCGGTCTGGAAAGCCTTGAGGTTGTTGAACGTGTCTGGGTGGAGACGCCCGACACGGGGAATTTCGGAGAGCCCGTCTCCGGGGCGCGCCGCGCGGAAGCGCTTTCCTTTACCCTGCAGTCGCCAAGCACGATCTTGCACAAGGATGCGATTGGCCAGGTCTTCATTGTCATCGACAGGAATACGATCTCGCAGGAAATCTTTGCCACCGTCGGCTACATTGTAGCGGCGATCGTCGTCTACCTGCTCCTGCTCACGCTTGTCATCCGCACGGTGTTCAAACGGCTGATCGGACGGCCTCTCACCGACATCGTTGCCTATCTGTCGACACCGAGGCTGATCGAGCATCCTCCCGAAACCGAGTTGATGCCCGGAAGGGAAGATGAAATCGGCATTCTTGCGTCAAGCCTGCAATCGATGGTTCAGCGCAGGCATCACGACTTGCAGAAGATCCAGGAGTATCAGACCAATCTGGAGGAGCTCGTTGCACGGCGTACCGAACAGCTCAAACTCGTGCAGGAAGAACTCATTCAGGCCGACAATCTCGCTGCGCTCGGCGCCCTGGTGGCCGGTGTCTCGCATGAATTGAACACGCCGCTCGGAAACGCGCTCATGGCCGCGACGACAATCAACGATTCCACGGACCAGCTGAAAACCGAACTCGATCAGCAAAGCCTGAGCAAGGAAACTCTTGAAAACGAGATCAAGCGCATAAGCGAGACTGCGAACATCATCGAAAAGACCCTTGGGCGGGCACGGGAACTCGTCGGAAACTTCCGTCAGGTGGCCGTCGACCGGCAGAGTGAGAAAAAGCGCGCGTTCAATTTCGATCATATTATTCGCGAGACACTTGCAACACTTCAGCCGACTCTGAAAAAAACATCGTTCAACCTTGATTTGAACCTGAAGGCCGATGTTGTCATCGAGGGCTATCCCGGGGCGGTCAGTCAGGTGCTCTCCAACCTCGTGGAGAACGCGATCAAACATGGATATGAAGGCAGAAGCACAGGGGACATCAAGATTCAAACGAGCGTGCTGGACGAGCGGGGCGGGAACAAAATACTTCTGAGCTGCAGGGATTTCGGTGTGGGCATCCCGGAGAAAAATCTCAAGAAGGTATTTGAGCCCTTTTTTACAACCAAATTCGGCAAGGGAAGCTCAGGGCTCGGCATGGCCATTTGCTACCAGTTGGTCACGGAGGCCTTGAACGGATCAATGTCGGTCACCTCCAAGGTCGGGTCGGGGACCGAATTCTCAATCGAGATCCCCTTGAAAACACCAGAGCCGGGCCAACCGGAAACCGGACTGCAGGTGCCCTAGATGAGCATGGATTTTCTGGCACCTGCCAGATCGCAAACGCATCGCGACGTCGGGCCTCCCTGGAAAATACTTGTCGTGGATGATGATCCCGATGTTCATGACGTGACAAGGATTGCGGTCGAGGGCTGCAAATTCGAAGACCGTCCATTCCAGCTGTTTCACGCCTTGTCCGCCCGGGAAGCGCGCGAGATCCTGGCGGAGCACGATGACATTGCCGTTGCGCTTATCGATGTCGTGATGGAGAACGACACGGCTGGCCTCGCCCTGGTGAGCTGGATCAGGTCGGAACTTGGAAACACTTTCACGCGCCTGATCCTGCGGACAGGGCAACCGGGCTACGCGCCACAGACCGACGTGATCATGAAATTCGATGTCGACGGCTACGCGGAAAAGGCAGAGCTCTCACGCACGAAACTCATCACGGCGATCGTTACGGCGCTGCGCGGCTACAAACTGGTCCTGTCGCTGGAAACCAACCGGCAACGGCTGAAGAAACTGAATGCGCAACTGTCCACCATTGTGGAAAAAAATGCGCTGAGCGAATTTGCGGCGGTGGTTCTGAAAAATTTTTCGGAACTGGCCGGAGAGCCGGTCGATGGATTGTTGTGCGGACTGGACTCCTTTCCCCAGTCCGGAGCCGCCGAGATTTCCGGCGTGCGCGTTCTGGCGGCCTCGGGCGCGTTCGAGGACAAGCTCGACCTGCCTCTAGATGTCATCGGCGAGGATCTCGTCCGCAAATGCGTGTCCGAATGCATTGCAAACAGGACCGAGTATTCGACGTCCCATGGGGTCGCCTTGCCGCTTGTCACCAGAAACGGGCTGTCCGGAGCGCTCTTCGTTGGCCTGCCGCTCGCGGCCCTGCACGAAAAAGTCGGACCGGAGATTATCCGCCTGTTTGTCTCCAATGTTGCGCTTGGCTATGAAAAAACCGGTCTTCTGGAGCACATTCGCAACCTTGCCTATGTCGATCGCACGACCGGTCAATCCACGTTTTCCGGCTTTCTCGAGGCGTTCCAGAGCCAGGCCGCAGCCGAACGATCTCTTCTCGTGCTCCATTGCGATATCCAGCGTTTCGGTTTCATCGTCGATGGAATCGGAGACGAAAAAGCCGGAGCGGTTCTGAAACAGACGGGCAACCGGCTCTCGCAGACTTTTCCGGATGCGCTGGCGATTGCGCGAAAGGAAAAGGACGAATTCCTACTTCTCCTCAAAGGGGGCGCAGGCGTCAGAATTCCGGACATCGTTGCGAGGATCGAGGATGCTTTCCAGGAACCGATCGCGATCGACGAGAACCAGATTTCGTTGAAAATGCGGTGCGGGTTCGCAGCGGCAGAGGGAGCCGGTTGCAGCGCGGAGCAGGTCGTGCGGCATGCGTCGATTGCGCTCAATGACGTGCGGCAGAAGGGGCTCACAAATCACGCGGTTTTTCACCCCTTGATGCAGGAGGCGGCGCTGGAGAGACTGCGGCTTGCTTCGCTGCTCACGGGAAAGGGCGCGCAGGCGGAATTCTCGCTCAACTACCAGCCGATCATGCAGGCGTCGGACGCAAGCATTGCCTCCTTTGAGGCCCTCATGCGGTTCCGCACAGCGTCGGGCGGGACGCTGAACACGACCCGCATGATCGAGGCCGCGGAAACAAGCGGGCTGATCATCGAAATCGGAGCCTGGATGTTCCGGTCGGCCTTTGAAGAGTTCAGCGGCCTGAAGGGTCTTTCCAGCCGTGTCCGGCTGAATGTCAACCTGTCGCCGAGGCAGGTGCAGGCCAGCCGTATCTACAAGGACATCGAGGAAGCTGCGGCAGCGGCAGGCCTGGGTCTTGATCGGCTGGTGTTTGAAGTCACCGAAGGCCTTTTTGTGAACAATGATCAGGTCACGCTTTCGCTTTTGACCTGGCTCAGGAACAAGGGTGCAAAGGTGGTGATCGATGATTTCGGGACGGGGTATTCCTCGTTCAGCTATCTTCGCAAACTGCCGCTCGACGGGATCAAGATCGACCGGAGCTTCATCATGAACATGGAGCAGGACCCGGACGCATTGGCGGTGGTCAGATCGATTATCGCGGTTGCCAAGGCGCTTGACTTGAGCATCACGGCGGAAGGCGTCGAGACTGCCGACCAGAGGAAGATCATGCAGGAACTGCAATGCGACTTTCTTCAGGGATATCTGTTCGCAAAGCCGCTCCCCAGTTCGGAACTGAACGGCTTCATCAGCGGGGCGAATGATCCGGATCGGGCAGCCGGCTGACCGGATGCAACCCAATCGCGTTGAAATTGTTTCGGTAAAGGGCGATTGGGAGCCGGGCCGGGAGGCGCTTGTGCGTGTTTTCTTTTCTTGCCTCGATAAGTGATTGAATTTCGTGGAAAAGCAGGCTCTCATAGTGGTGCCAGCCGGCCTGCGTACTGCTTGCCTCTGCAAGATGCGTTCGGCCATCGATAAAGGCTGCGCCAAGGCGGAGAGGGAGACACAACATGGACATGAGCGGCACGCGCCGGATCCCGGCAAAAAGAGAGGCTGTCTGGCAGGCCCTCAATGATCCCGAGGTGCTCAAGGCCTGCATTCCCGGCTGCGAGAGCCTGGAAAAGACATCCGA
>JBCBUA010000085.1:0-19023 GCA_039818365.1 Pseudomonadota bacterium | reverse complement strand
GCCGAAAATCGCATCTCTCTTGCGACCGCAACCGTCGCGATCGCCGAATATCAAAAATTCATGTATCTTTGCGCCACACGGCCAGAGCGCAACGTCCCCTCAAAAGCAGTCGATTTGGTGTGGCATTTGCACATGCAGCACAGCCGCGACTATTGGGATGTTTTCTGCAAAAAACTGGGAAAACCGGTACACCACAACCCCGGTGCCAAAGGTCCTGAACATCTGGATAACTACAAAGCCACAATCAGGGCGTACAAAGACTTGTTCGGAACACCCCCAAAAGGAATTTGGAAGCTGAACGATAAAGTTGGAGCTTTCGTGGCTCTCATCGTTTCGGCAATGTTCATTTGCATCGGCATCTATTCGATCACTGATGGTGGCGATCTCCTGTTTGGGGTGTTTTGGCTTTGCATCCCGCTCTTCATTTTTGTCACGACACTCAACTACCTGACCACCAACGGAGAGTTCACGTTGATTTTTGAATCAAATGACCCCTTCTCCAACGA
The DNA here is from genome assembly GCA_039818365.1 of Pseudomonadota bacterium. Classification (GTDB taxonomy): domain Bacteria; phylum Pseudomonadota; class Alphaproteobacteria; order Rhizobiales; family Stappiaceae; genus Roseibium. Next base: position 18,517 of record JBCBUA010000085.1, on the reverse strand, counting down.
GGATGCAGGTGACTGTGGCTCGGGAGACGGCGGTGGTTGCGGCGACTAAACCGTTAGAGGCGCATACCTGTCACGGTTGTCCTGGAACATAGCCCAGCCGTGGAACCTCCGCTTCGTCCGCAATGCTGACCTGGGTGACCGGGAGATCTCGTTGAAAGGTTCTGCCGGCAGCGGTCATGGGCGCTCGCTCGTTTGTGAGCAGACGCTCTAGCTGTCCTCATCGAGACCTGCGAGATCCGGACGGTCGCCGAGCAGATATCGCGGGCCACGTCCATGACGCGCAGCGGCGTCGCCCGCGTTGTAGAGACTGCAGGATTTCATGGACAGGCATCCACACCCGATACACGCATCCAGCTTGTCGCGAAGCGCGGTCATTTTCTCGATGCGATCATCGAGATGTTTGCGGAACTCCCGGCTCATTCTGCTCCAGTCCGCCTTGTTCGGCGCACGCCCCTCAGGCAACTGGGCAAGACGGGCGGCAATCTCCGAAATTGTGAAGCCGAACTCCTGGGCAACAAGCGCAAAGGACAAACGGCGGATATCGGCACGCATGAACCGGCGCTGGCCACCGCTGTTTCTGGCGGGATGGACAAGACCCTTCTCCTCGTAGAACCGGATGGCCGACACGGACAGGCCGGTTCTGTCCGCAAGCTCACCGATCGACAGAAGGTCGCTCGCCTTCATAACCTTTTTCAATTAAATTCCTTTTTTCCCTTGACCTCAAGTTTACTTGAGGAATTATCTCATGTGTCCACGAGGAGTCAAACCCTGAAAGGACAACACCATGAGCACTGCCTTCCTGGAACATGTCAACGTGACGGTTACCGACCCGGAAGCAACGGCTAAACGGCTGGAAGACTGGTTCGGCTGGAGAATCCGGTGGAAGGGAGCCGCCCTCAACGGCGGCACGACCTACCATATCGGTAACGAGACAAGTTATGTAGCGGCCTACTCTCCCTCCAACGATACCACGCCGGTATCGGGAGAAAGCTACAGCCATCATGGCGGCCTGAACCACATCGCCGTGGTTGTTGACGACCTCGACGCGACGGAGGCTCGGATCAAGGCCGGTGGCTACAAGACATATAATCACGGGGATTACGAGCCCGGCCGCCGCTTCTATTTTGACGACGACGACGGCATCGAGTTCGAAGTGGTGAGCTACAAGTGACCCGGGCGACCGGTGTCAGGGCGTCGCGCCCGGACACCGGCGCCTCAGCCCCTCTGCCTGGCAATAAACTGTCACAGGCGTTGCACGGCCCTATTTCGGCACTTTCTTCTGAAACACTCCCCTATTGGGTAGAATTTCCAATGTCCAAAAGGCTCAAAATGGGTCTCGAAGGACAAGGAGAGACCAAGGGAGGGATGCATGAAACTGGTGCGCAACGAAGAAATCGCCTGGGCCAACGGCCCTGGTTACAGGAAAAAAGTTCTGCTGCGGGACGAGGAGATCAACATGGCGGGCGGGCTCGTCCAGATTGTCGAAATTCCGCCGCATACTCTGGTGAATGAGCATTTCCACAAGTCCTGCACGGAGGTTTTTCACGTCCTGTCCGGCAAGGGAACCTTTCGGATCGAAGGCCGGGAGTTCAACCTTGAACCCGGGCAGACGCTGACCTGCGAACCGCTCGAGGTGCACAGCACCGAGAACCCTTACGATTTTCCGTTCACTTATGTAGTTTTCAAAACCAACGTCGTCGAAAACGATATTTTCTGGTGTGATCGACCGGCGACCTGACGCACTTTCCTTTTGTCCGAGCTTGAGCGGGATCACGCATGCATGCGGGGCTGCCACGCGCCAAAGCGCGCGGCACCATTTCCGGCCTCATTTAGGGGTCCGTACCCTAGTGCCCTGTGAGCACGAGCGCCGTGATCGGGTATCTGAGTGCCTGCCCCCGGATCATGATCGCGTGGACAATCCCGACCGTGTCGACCACGTGCAGGAAAACGAACTCGCCCGTCCCGAGGTTCTCGTCGGAGGTCAGCCTGTCGTGGTTGCTGGTATAGGCATTGACCGAACAGCTGGCCCCGGGAGGGAGTTTGTCCAACCCGCCTTCATACAGCGGTTCCAGGATCGCGGTAACGGTTCCCTGTTTGGCCGCGGCCTGCGACGTATCGAACAGCTGGCTTCCTGCCGAGACCTGCCCGGACGCGATCACGTTCTGAACATCGGTCACGACAAGCGGTATGATCGTGAAAGGCACCGAAGGACAGAAGGCCTCCGCCACCATGCCCGGTTTCATGACCTGGGCTTCGATCTGGCTGAAGCCCGCGACGATGCGTTCCTGCTGCGAATCCGCCGGGATCAGCACGCCTGCGGGGCGCATCAGCGGATTGACGATGTCGCCGGGCCGAAGCACGAACTGGCTTACCGTCCCGTCGACGCCCGCATAGACGGTCATCTTGGACAGTTCAACTTCCGCTTCCTGCTGCCGCGCCCTGGCGCTTTCCAGACTGGCAGGCAGGGCGGTGTTGATTTTCGTTTCCACCAGTTCCTTGTTTGCCTGTGCTGCCGCAAGCGCGCCTTGCCTGGAATCGACCGTGGTCTGCAACTTCTCTATGTCGCGCTCGCTGACGACATTGGCATTGCGCTCGAACAGCTCCTGCTTGGTATCAAGCTCATCCTGTGCCTGTTTCAATGCAGCTTCCGCCTGCTCCACCTGTGCGCTGGCGACAGCCAGTTCGCTCTGTGCGAGCGCGATTTCACCCTCGATCTCGGCAACCTGCTGCTTCGCGGTGGTGACATCGGCCTCCTGACGGCTGCTGTCCAGCTTGAACAGCGGATCACCGGCCTTCACCTCCGTATCGAGCGAGAGCGGCACAAACACTTCAGCCACCCGCCCCGAGCCTTCCGGCAGGATCGGCAGGACACGGAATGTGGACACCGCGCTGGTGGATGAGGGATGAAAATAGAAGATCAGCGTGATCAGCGAGATCGTCAGCATCAGGCAGGACACGATGCCGTAGCGCAACTCGTACCAGACGGAATAGAGCGTGATCTCGTGACCGATCCGCTTGCCCTGGACGTACCGGCGGAAGAGGTAGTCCGGCAAGATCGTGATCATGGAACAGAATAGGGTCTCAAACACGTATCCTGCCTCCCTTACGCCTTGACTTCGGACTGAGTCTCGGTGGCCTGGCTCTCCGATACGCTTTCAGAAGCGCTTTGCGGCGCGGCTTCAGCGGCAGTGTGCCCGTCCCCGACCGCACTGCTCATCGCCTCCTGCTCCGCCAGATAGGCATCGGCTGCCACCTCGCCCTTTCCGTCGAACTTTTTCGCGATCCGGCTTGCCGAACTTGCGATCGTATCCAAGGGTGTCGTGAAGTCCGGCAATTGCACAAAGGCCAATACAAGGGCTGCGACCCAGAAGATCTGATTGTGCGTGAACAGGGCCAAAAGCCCCAGAACCGCGACGAGTTCGAACTGGATACGTCCGTGCTTGTGCGCCAGCCGTTCGGGCAGTGAGTGAAGGTAGAGATAAAGGTTCCAAGAAGCAGTATGATCACGATAAGGGCGATCAGCACCGTGAGCATCATCTGATCGCTGCCGTCTGCCTTGGGAATAAAAAAAGGCAAATGATGAGGTGCGAGCTCGTGCATTTTCTCAGTCATTTTCAATTCCGTAAATCAACACATTCGGGACAACGTGTTCCAGTATCAACGCTGCGTCAAACAAAAAGGAAACCGGTCACACAGACAAAATCCGCCGGGTTGCCCGGACGCGCTCGCCCAGGGCTTCTTCTGTCGGCGTGCGGTGCCGGTGCGGGCGCAGATCGCTTTCGGGAAACCGACGTCAGCGCGGTGCCATGCGGATCGCACCGTCAAGCCGGATCGTCTCGCCGTTGAGCATGTCGTTTTCGCAGATTGACCGGACGAGGCTTGCATATTCATGCGCTTTTCCAAGGCGCGAGGGAAACGGCACCTGCTGGCCCAGCGATTCCTGCACTTCCGGCGACAGGCCAAGGAGCATCGGTGTTTCGAAAATCCCGGGGGCGATCGTCATGACCCGGATGCCCGATTTGGAAAGATCCCGCGCGACAGGCAACGTCATGCCGGCAACCCCGGCCTTGGAGGCGGCATAGGCAACCTGGCCGATCTGTCCGTCGAACGCCGCGACGGAAGCCGTCGATACGATGACACCGCGCCCGCCGTCGGCGGTGACAGGTGCAAGGTCGGCCATCCCGGTCGCAGCGATCGTAATGCATCTGAACGAGCCGATCAGATTGACCGAGATCACCTTCTCGAACATATCCATCGGGTGCGGCTCGCCGCGTGACGTTGTTTTTGCAACCGGCGCAATTCCCGCGCAATTGACAAGGATACGCTCCTGGCCGTGAGACGTCCGCGCAAGCTCGAAGCCGGCTTCCACGCTTGACTGGCTGGTGACGTCGACATCGGCAAACACGCCGCCGATTTCAAATGCGGTCTCGCTTCCCTGCTCTGCATTACGGTCAAAAATGGTGACCTTTACACCTTCCCCGGCCAGCATCCTTGCCGTGGCGGCCCCCAACCCGGATGCGCCGCCGGTCACAATCGCAGAAAGAGTGGAATCCAGCTTCAAGCGCCTCTCCTATTTCTTATATCTTTGTATTTACATTATTTTTCATATTCGATTGACGAGAACGTCAATTTTCGAATGTAAACTGGCGCAGAAGAGCCCGGGGGTCAAGCCGATTCTCCCGCGATCCGGGCGGCGACGCTGTCCGAGCCCCCTGCCCGATCCGTGCCCCGCGCTACAAATCGGCCAGGACAACCAGATCCACGGGCTGACGCATGCCGGGGACAGTTGTGTCCGGCCGCACCTCCAGCAAAGTGGCAGCGTATCCCTGTCTGAGAGCCAGGTCCCATGTCGGCTGATCAGTCAGTGCGGCCGATTTCTGCGCCTTGTTCGCGTCCTCCAGTTTCGCGGCACGGTTGACCGCATCTCCGATCACCGTGAATTCCAGTCTGCTCTTGGACCCAATGACGCCGACCGTGACGGTTCCGGCAGCGGCCGCCGTGCCGATCTTCAATTGCCCCGGCCAACCGGCAGTACGGAACCGCTCCTGCTCTTCGGCAACACTGGCGACAAGCTTTTCTGCCGTCCTGAGCGCATCCGCGGCATAAGTCTCGGACGGATGCACAGCCCCGAAGGTCGCCAGGATCCCGTCGCCCAGAAACTTGTCGACGCGGCCGCCTTCCTGGTTGATCACTTCAACGGCAAGGTTCTGGTATTCCGCCAGAACCGCCAAAACAATTTCCGGTGGAAGCGTTGCCGAAGTTGACGTGAACGACCGGATATCGGCGTAGAGAATTGCCGCCTCGCGCTGGCTTCCCTCGCCTGCTTCAAGCGACGTGTCGGCATCCGTGATCGACGCTGCTACCTCTGGCGCAAAGAACCGTCTCAGATCCTTAGCCGCCGCCTGTTCGCGCGTTGCCTCAAACAGCATCGAACGCCCGCGATAAAGAGCGACCGAGAGAATGATGGTCACGGCGAAGATCACCATGGTCTTGTCGAGTTCGGCGCCAATCAGAATGGAATTGCCGGTCAGGTATTCGACATAGTTTCGCGTGACACGCATGGAATCCATGTCGGCAAAGGCAGCGTAGAACACGAGCCCCAGCCAACCGGCAACCGCGACGAGCCCGGTCGTGAGGACAAAGCGGGGGTCGAACCTGAGTGCGCGCAGCCCGATAAAGATGAACACGTACATGAGTGTCGGCGCCTTCAGATAGAAGGCCGGATGCTGGTCGTACTGGATATGAAACGAGAAGATCAATCCGACGAGAAGCGCCATGTCGACGCCGATCGAAATCAGGAGGTACCATTGCGGCAGCTCGAACCGGTACGAGAGCGCAAGACGCAGAACGGTAAAAAGGAAATAGGCGCCCAGCGCGACCGGTACGAAGTTGAAGCCGGCGGTTCCCTCAGCCCGTGGCGCGAGCGCATAGAGCACCGAAAAGAACAGGACAAGCCCGAGCTGCACCCAGGAAATGAGGCGCTCCGAAGAGGCCTCCCGCGCCCTGATTTCGGCCCGAACCCGTTCGGGCACACCCGTTTCGGGAGGTCCGCCCTGTATGATGTAGCGGAGTGATTGCGACAAAGAACTCATGTTGATCCAGCTTCAAAACCAGACCGGAGTGTCCACTTTCGGCAAGGATTTCGCAATAAGCTACGCGTGAATGTGACTGTCCGTGATGCCGCAGGCACACCGCTCTCACAAATGGCGCAGTTGCTCGACTTTCTGGACGAGTTCACTCTGCCGACGGCAGCCCGATTTCGACAGCGCGGACTTGATCTGGTTTCTGACCGTGTGAATGCTGACTTTGCGCTCCTCGGCCACCTCCGCCGGCGTGAAGCCGTCCGCGAGCATCAGGACCGACTGCGCCTCTGCATAGCTGAGCGACAGCGACTTGCGCAGCAGATTGACCACCGAGACCTGGTTCGCGGCGGGTTTGAGCGCGAGCAGCGTTGCAGCCATGCTGCTTTTCAGGAACGCACCGAAGGGAGACCGGTCAAGATCGCCGAGCCTCATTGCAATCGTTCGGCAGGTCCATTCGTTTCCCGCAAGATCTGACAGCTTGATGTTTCCAAACAGATGCGGATTTCCGGCCGCCTGCTTACCGGCTGCCGTCTTGAATTTCTCCTGAAAGTCGCAGGATGCAAATTTCAGCCGCTGGAAAATGTCGCTGCGAACCAGATTGCCAAGGGCAAGCAAACGCTGCGCTTCCGGACAGGCATAGTGAAGCACAAGGTCGGCATCAACGACCAGTATCGCAGTCCCGGTACCCAGCAAATGCCGTTCCGCTGCCCATTTTTCAAACTTCAAACCCTTGATCATGCGATTGATTTCGAGCGACTGCCGAATTACCGGGGCAAGCGCAACGCACAGTCTCAGCCAGTCCTCTTCGTGACGCTCCTTGTCCTTTGCGCGCATGTTCCCACCGATCAGAAACATCCGGCTCGCATCATAGGCAAGCATGGAGCCTCCACCGGCATAGAGATCCTCAAGAGGATGGAGAATGTCCGCGTAGAATTGCGTTCGCTTGAGCTGATCAGGTGGACACAGCTCGTTGGAGGAAATTGCCTCGCCAACACCGCAATTCGGGAAACTTGCCGCAAAGGGGTTTTTGTCCGCGAAATGCTCTTCATAAAGCTGCAGGATCGAAGGGTCGTAGCCGGAGGCATAGGCCAGAGGCGCAGCGTTGGTCATCTGGTCATACCCGATCAGCTGGGTACAAACGCGCGTTCGCAGCGTGCCGGACATCGCATCGAGAAAGACCTGCCATTGGCCCGGATCCATGGCGGCCGACATGGCCAGATTGGACAACTGACTGATTTTTTCTGAAGTTACGACCAAGCTTCCCCCAAAGTGGTATCGATAACGTCTCAAATTACTCTGCGTCTGCAACCTCGACGCAACTCAAAATTTATAGGCGAATATAGTCCATATGGACCATGCGATTAGTGCATACGTCTAGTAAACAGATGTTGATCGTGTTGTTCGGTCTCAGGCAGCGTGAATTTTGCTGTCGTTACCGTAATCCGTTTGCAGCATGGGAATTCCCGCATTCCCGCAATCGGCGAGCGTTCAATTTTTAAAGCTTTGTTGTTTTTTTGGGCGGCCGTTTTGGGCCGCCGTTTTTTTATTATCTTCTGGAACCGCGGCGGCCGCGTCGACCTTTTGCTTGCAATTCCCGAAATGGCGCGCAATCGGAGCAGTGGCACAGGGCCTGGGTCTTGCCCCTAGGGAATCAGGATCATTCCCTCGCTGGCAACAAGAGTGCCGGGATATGCGCCCTGAGCTGCTAGTCCGATTTCATCGAGTTCATCATCGGACCGGCGGGGATCATGATGGAACAGCACCGGCGTCTTGACGTTCCCGACACGGGCAAGCTGCACCGCCTTTTGCCACGTGGAATGTCCCCAGCCCTTAAAGCTCTCGTACTCGTCATCGGTGAACATCGCATCGTAGATCATGATGTCCGCGCCCTGAACGAAACCGGGCAGGACTTCATCCACCGCCGGGTCTCCGTGCTCGTGGTCCGTGATGATGCAGATGGATTTCCCGTGATAGTCGAACCTGTAACCGCAGGCCCCGCCCGGGTGGTTGAGCCGCGTGGTGTGAATGACAAGGTCATCGTCGCGGGGAATGTCGTCACCTGCCGTAAACGACTTGAATTCAACTGCCTTCAGCGTCTTTGCAGCCACCGGGAAAATCGGCGGAGACATGATGCGGCTCACAATATCAACGAGTTTCGTGCCGTCCTGGAAATGTCCGGCCCAGGCCGTGACTTCGAAATTCGGATCGTAAGCCGGTTTGAAGAACGGCAAGCCGCAGATGTGGTCAAGGTGCGTGTGCGTGAACAGAAGGTCGAACTTGCGGGCCTGCCCCTTGCACAGCTCCATGCCGAAATTGCGGGCACCGGAACCGCAATCGACAAGGATCAGTGCATCACCCGCGCGGATTTCAAAACAGGAGGTTTCTCCCCCGTATCGCAGCGTGCTTGACCCCGGTGTCGGCGTTGACCCTCTTACGCCCCAGCAGCGGAGAAAAAATTCATCAGCCACGTTTCACTCCCTAACCACCGGAAGCCCCCCGGCGGGCATCTGCAAGATCGCGGGTCGTCCGCTCGAGCCGCAATGCCAATGTTCGCATGACTTCCAGTGAAATATCCGGAAATTCTTTCAATAGTTTCAAGAAATCATCCTTGGAAACAGTCAGGACATCCATATTGTCGGCGGCAACCAGCGTTGCCGTACGGGGAACATCGCACAGGATCGCGATTTCCCCGACGATCGAATTCTCGGCGACCTGCGCGACTTTCTTTTCGCCTTCCGGCGTATCGACCAGAACGTCGGCGGCACCGGAAAGAATGATGAAGGCGCTGTCTCCTTCCTCCCCTTGAGAACAAAGCCGTTCTCCCGATGTGTATTCCGTACGCTCGCTTATGAAGGCCAGAAGACGCAACTTGGTTTCATCAATGCCGTGAAACAAGGGTACTTTTCGAAGGGCTTCAACTTCTGTTTCTAGCGTCATCGCTTGCTCCCGCCTTCATTGTTGTTCCCGCGTATTTTTTTCTTGGCATGCAATTGGATGCTGCAGGTTCCATGCCTTCCCACATAAAATGGCATTTTTCTACCCTTTATCCGCAATCCGCCCCTGGTCCAAAACGAAGCGATGGTCGAATTCAGCCGCAATTTCAGCGTTTGATGTCCCGTACAGGAATGTTTTTCCGGACAGGAAGTCGCGCAAAGCATCGCGCAAAGTCTTGTCTTCCTCCGTCAATCCCGTTGCAATATCATCCAAGATTGTAATTTTTGCGTTCTTCAACAGACCGCGCACCAGCGCGATCCGGCGACGCTGATTTGCGGAAAGACGCGAGCCGGATACACCGACATGGTACCCAAAGCCGGCGTAGATGATCGGATGCCGCAATCCCGTCTCCTCGACAATCGTGCGGATCACGTCATCGATCCGGCGGCGTGCATCGCGCCGGTCGACGCGCGCGCGCCCGAACAGAAGATTGTCCTCGATGGTCAGTGGCGGCAGATAGACATCCGGGTCAAAGGCCACGAAGCTGTCGCTGTCCTTGACGACGCCGTTCAGGAACTGTTTGCGTGCCACTATGATTTCATCGCGCAGCGCGTCCGTCATGACGCCAAGGCGGTGCCGGGCCGGAACCAGCTTGAAGGCGAGCCCCATCAGTTTCATGCGGTCGGCGTCGGTCAAGCCAGGCCGCTGCTGCTCCGATTTCGCAATGCGGACAATTCTCTCGAATTCCGGCAGGTCGTCCTGGTTGATGAAAGAATAGGATCCCAGCAGGCCGCTGTCGCCCGAGACGTTTGCGAAAAGTTCGAGCATTGTCTCGGCGATCTTTAGGCCGATCTCCTGCAGTTTCTTGTCAAAACCCGTTTCGGAGAGGAACGCCTTGACTTCCGCCAGCTCCGGCACCTGGTCCATCGTTATCTCTGGATCGGACGGCACTGCAAAGAAGAGGTTCTCGGCCAGGCTCGCGCTCGCATTGAAACTGTCCGCGTGCCACAGCTCGACCAATCCGGCGAGTTTCGGCTCGTTGGCGATCCTGCCCGCAAGGCTCTTGCGCACGTTGAGGATCTTCTCGGCGAAGGCATCGTTCATAGACGGGTCCAGCCTCGACTGCAGTCCGAGCCGGTAGATGTCGTTGTCGAGCCTGACCGTCTCAAGCAGGGCAAGTGCCTTTTCGTCAAGTTCGTCGTCGTTGCTGACGCCCGCAGCGTCGAAATCGTTCCATTCCGCGGCCAGATCGTAGACCGGGTTCTTGGTCTGGTTGGCCTCGTTCACGCGCCGCTTGTAATTCTTCTTCTCCTCGCTGTCCCGCTCCGGTGGCACCAGCGGCCGGTGGCGCAGACCGTAGTAGAGATTGTCCCTGATGGTCCCGGTCCACACATGTACGGCACCGCCGACATAGGCGATTTCCCGGCCAAGGGTGCTGTCGTTCAACTTGTCCAGATCGTGATCACCAATCAGAACCTTGCCCGAAGCCGCCGAAACGAGACCCGCCGCCAGTTGCAGCACCTCCGACCGGCCGGACCCGTCCGGACCCACAATCGCGCATTCACTTTTCGCGGGCACGGTCAACGAGATGTCCATGACCTCCTGACCGGCGGCTCCTCCGGAGAAACTGACCCGCTCGAACTTCACGTCGCCATCCAGCTTGACGTCGTCATCGGCGGTCAACCGCTCGGTGTCGTAGATGTCGGGCGGATCGAAATTCTCAACGACGGTCTGATACTTGACGCTGACGTCGGCGGTCATCTGGTAGAAGGACAAGAGCAGCTTCCACGGTCCGGCAAGATCCTTGTAGGCCGCAATGACCGCCAGCAGCGCACCGATGCTGAGGTTCCCCTGGATGACCAGGTAGCCGCCGATCAGGTAGAAAAAGAACGGCGTCAGCTGGTTCATGAAATTGTTCAGGAACTTGATGAGAAACTTCCGATTGAAGATCTCGTAGCGGATCTTGAAGTTCTCGTAGAGGCGGTCGGAGATATCCGCCGAATGCCAGGCCGCCGCATCGTTGGCGTGAATTTCCGCAACGCCGGTTATGCTCTCCCCAACCTTGTCGGCGATAACCCGCACGTTCTTGACCCGCTTGCGCGACAGAAGGATGACCTTCTTCTGCAGCATCGGGATGACGTAGCCCTGGATCGGGTAGGAACTGACGGCGGCGAGGCCAAGCAGCGGGTCCTGCATGAAAATGAAACCGAGCTGCACGATCAGCATGCCGCCCTGATAGGCAGGAAGTGCGAATGCCTCGCCGATGTAACCGCCGACATCCTCCACTTCCGACGTGATCATCGGGATGATTTCGCCCGAACTGACTTTCCGGAAATGCGGCAGCCGAAATCTCAAGACGCGCTGGAACAGCTCGAAACGCAGCCTGCGCAGCATGCGCTCACCAAGCCGGCCCTTGTAGACATTGAGATAGAACTTGAGCCCGTTGGAGACGACGACGAGCCCCAGAAAGGTGAGACAGAGCAGGACAAGGTACGGGATCTGGTCGAAGTCGAAACCGAAGACATCACGGGGGAAATTGTCTCCCTGGACGGCGTCGTTGACGATCAGCTTAGGTAATTCTAGCAGGAAATAGACCACCGGATAGGTAAGTACGGTGACCATGAGGATAAATATCTGCTGGCGAGCACTATACTTCCAAATGAATCCAAATAGGCTTTTTTCCATTCGCTCGTCCAAACACTTATGGATCAATTATGTTCATTGTGATCATATTGGTATATTAGCGACCCAAAATCGATGCGCCAGCCAGGATTAGCATTTGCCACAAGCAGTTTAAATCCGTCCGATACCGAAAACCCGATGTTCGTGAACATCCGGACGTGACAACAGCCGATGATATGAGACATAAGCTCCCAGGGGCAGCATTACAAATCAGGGGCAGTATGAGTTCCAAGACGCCGAAAATTCTGATCTACAGCCACGACTCGTTCGGACTGGGTCACCTGAGACGATGCCGCGCGATCGCGCATTCCCTCGTTGGCGATTTCGACACCCTGTCCGTGCTGATCCTGTCCGGATCACCGATCATCGGAAGTTTCGAGTTTCGCTCACGCGTTGATTTCGTCCGGATTCCTGGCGTCATCAAATTGCGGAACGGCGAGTACACCCCGCTTTCGCTCCACATCAACATCGATCAGACGCTCGCCATCCGATCCTCGATCATCGAGCACACCGCGAAGGTCTTCGAACCTGATATCTTCATTGTCGACAAGGAACCGCTCGGTCTGCGCGGCGAGGTCCTTGGTACGCTGGAGGCGCTGAAACACACGGACACCCGGCTGGTTCTCGGTCTGAGAGACGTGATGGACGACACCCAGGTCCTGAAGGAAGAATGGGACCGCAAGAACGTCTATCCAGCGCTCCGGGATCTCTATGACGAAATCTGGGTCTACGGGCCGGAAGATATCTGCGATCCGCTCGAGGGCATCGATGTTCCCGCCAGCGTGACCGAAAAAATCAGATACACAGGGTATCTCAGGCGCGAGCTGTCGACGTCTTCGCTCGAACAGCCTGTCGCCGCGCCCTTTGGCGAGGAACCCTACGTGCTGGTCACGCCCGGTGGCGGCGGGGACGGGGTTGAGATGGTCGACTGGGTGATGCGCGCCTACGAAACGCGCCAGCGCCCGCTGTTCCCGGCCCTGATCGTGCTGGGTCCGTTCATGCCCGCGGCCGCGGCGGCGCAGTTCAGCGAGCGCGCAGAACACCTGCGTGATGTCGAGATCATCCGGTTCACCCCGCAGATCGAGCCCTATCTGGCCAATGCGACGGCCATCGTCGGCATGGGCGGATACAACACATTTTGCGAAATCCTCTCTTTCGACAAACCGACCCTCATGGTCCCGCGCGTTCTGCCGAGGCGGGAACAGGCGATCCGTGCGGAACGGGCGGAACAAAGCGGATTGCTCAAGGTGCTGCCGATTGACCGGTATCCGGATTCCGACCTAATGGCGAAAGCCCTGTCCGATCTGCCCTCACTCAAGCCACCCTCATCCGCCAATGTCGACCGGCTCATGGACGGCCTGGATGTGATCTCCTCGCGCGTCGGCGAGATCTTCGACATGAACCATGCCGCAGACGCGCGTAAGCTGGTCAACTTCTAGGCTCAGGCCCGCTCCCAAAACATCTGGAAACTATCGCATATGTCCCGCATTGCCGTCGTGGTCAAAGGCTATCCGCGTCTTTCAGAAACCTTCATTGCCCAGGAAATGCTCGGTTTGGAGAGACGCGGGATCGAGCTGCTGATCGTTGCGCTCAGGAAGCCTTACGATCCCTACATCCACGACCTGCACCGCAAGATCTCGGCGGAAATCCTTTATTTGCCGGAATATGTCAAAGACGATCCGGCAAGGGTGGCGCGCGCCAAGAGCTGGGCCCGCAAACAGCCGACATACGCGGCTGCCCGCAAACTCTTCGAGGCCGACTTCAAGAACCAGCCGACTGCCGACCGGCGCCGGCGCTGGGCACAAGGTTGCGTGTTTGCCCATGAGCTGCCGCAGGATGTCAGCTGGATCTATACGCATTATCTCCACACACCCTGCTCGGCCGCGCGCTATGCCGCTCACCTTTCAGGCCGCGCGTGGTCCTTTTCCGCCCACGCCAAGGACATCTGGACAAGCCCGGAATGGGATCTGAAAACCAAGATCAACGACGCCGCGTGGGGTGTCACCTGCACGCGTGTCAATGTTGACTATCTGAGCGGGCTCGCAAAGGAGCGCGGCAAGGTCGAACTCCTGTATCACGGACTTGATTTTTCCGGTTTCCCGGAGCCGGCGGAAACCGATGCCCTGCGAGCGGGCGATGGGGACCCGGTTCGGCTGGTCTCGGTCGGGCGCGCGGTTGAGAAGAAAGGCTACGACGACCTGCTCCAGGCCCTCGCCAGCCTGCCGCAGGATCTGAACTGGCAGTTCACGCATATCGGCGGCGGAGAGCTTTCCGACGCCCTGAAGGCGCTGGCCCACGCGCTTGGACTGGCGGACAGGATTACCTGGCGCGGGGCCCAGCCGCGCGAAGAGGTGATCGCCGCCTGCCAGCAGTCCGATCTTTTCATCCTGCCGTCCAAGCTTGCAAAGAGTGGCGACCGGGACGGCCTTCCGAACGTCCTTATGGAAGCCCAGTCAATGGGGCTGTGCTGTCTGTCGACACGGGTCTCCGCAATCCCGGAACTGATCCTGGAAGACGAAACCGGCGTCCTGGTTGATCCCGGTGCACCGGGGCAACTCGCCGAGGCACTGGAAAAACTGGTGCGAAATCCGCGTTTGCGCCGCGATCTCGGCCTGGCGGCCGCAAAGCGCGTGCGCTCACATTTTTCAACCGACCCGGGTCTTGACCGGCTGGCGGCGAAATTTCGTAAAGTGGTGTGACAAGAACCCCTGGGCAGACCCGAATGAAGATCGCTTTCACAGCGCCGATGAAACCGCTGGATCACCCGGTTCCTTCCGGTGACAGGACGATGGGACGGCTCATCGTGAAAGCGCTGGAGAACAACGGCCACGACGTTCGCATTGCAAGCACCTTCCGGTCCTGGCGCAAGGACGGCACGGAGGCCATTCAAAGAGCCGTCCGCTGCGAAGCGCTTGAGGAGGCCGGCCGTGTTTCCGCAGAGTGGGAAGCCGAAGGCTACCGGCCGGACCTTTTCCTGACCTATCACCTCTACCACAAGGCCCCCGACTGGATCGGCCCGGCCCTGTGCGACCGGTTCGCCCTGCCTTACGCCGTCGTTGAGGCCAGCCGGGCGCCCAAGCGACAGACCGGCAACTGGGCGTTCGGGTTTGCTGAGGCCGACAAGGCTCTCAAACGCGCCGATGCCGTTGCGGCAATCCACAATGCCGACGTTGCGTGCCTGGAACCGGTCGTTGATCCCAACCGGCTTCAGGTTCTCCTGCCCTTCCTCGATGCGACCCCTTACCAGGCGGCTTCAAAAACTCCCAGAGCACCCGCCTCGACACCGTTGAAGCTTCTTGCCGTCGGCATGATGCGCCACGGCGATAAACAGCGTTCCTTTGAAGTTCTCGCCCAAGCCCTTGAGACCCTCGCACTGCAGCCATGGCACCTGACGCTGGCCGGAGACGGTCCGGCAAAAGATGACGTTCTCGCTCTTTTTCCAGCAGACAGGATCACGTGGCTCGGCGCGCTGCCTTCGGATCAGTTGCCCGGCCAATACGCTGCCCATGACCTGCTGGTGTGGCCGGCCATCCGCGAAGCCTTCGGTCTTGCCCTTCTTGAAGCGCAGGCCAGCGGAACCGGTGTGATCGCGGGCGATACATTCGGCGTTCCCGACATTGTCCGCAACGGCGAAACAGGGCTTTTGTCAGCGGAGGGCGACGCGGCGCTGTTTGCCGCGAACCTCAAACGCGTGATCGAAGACCCAAGCCTGGCGGATCGGCTCGGACGTGCCGCTCGGGTTCATATTGCCGAAAACCATTCGATGGCGGCCGGAGCGGCGAGACTGGAAGAACTGATGCAGCGGGCCATCGACACGCACCGGCAGAGGGCATTGAACCCGTGACGCCGAAGGCCTTCATACACGTACAGCACCTCCTCGGCACCGGCCATGTCGTGCGCGCCGCAAGCATCGGCAAGGCCCTGGCGGCCAGAGGTGTCGAGGTCACGCTGGCCAGCGGCAACAGGCTTCCACCGACGCTCGACACAACGGCGCTGAAGATTATTGAACTGCCGGCCTGCAAGAGCCCGGATGCGGCATTCAAGCGCCTTGTCACGCTCGGTGGCGAAGATATTGACGAACAATGGAAATCCGAGCGCGTTAAAGCATCGATTCAAGCATTTGACACAAACGGTTTCGACCTGCTGCTCACCGAGACCTATCCGTTCGGTCGCCGACAGCTCGACTTTGAACTGACGCCGCTTCTGAACCACGCCAAGGCAAAGCCCAGGCCGCCGGTGATCGCTACTTCCATCCGCGACATTCTCGTGCGCAAGAAGGAACTCTGGAAAGAGCAGTGGATGGCGGACCAGGCGCTGAAATACTACGACCGCGTTCTCATCCATGCCGATCCCGATTTCATCCAGCTCGGCGACAGTTTCCCATTCGCCGACAAGGTCGATCATCTGGTGCGCTACACCGGGTATGTCGGCGGCGAAAAACGTCCTGCGGTGGGGGGAACGGAGGGGAACGACGAGGTGATCATCTCCTGTGGCGGAGGAGCGGTCGCCGAAGGACTGCTTGCAGCAGCCCTTGATGCCAGACCGCTTTCGCGCAGGGCGGAAGACACCACCTGGCGGGTCCTGATCGGACACGATGTTCCGGCCTCTGCCTTCGAGGGCTACAGGAAGGCTGCACCGAACGGTGTCGTGGTGCAACGGGCGCGGCGCGACTTTCCCGAGCTCCTGAAACGGGCGCGCCTTTCCGTCAGCCAGGCGGGCTACAACACCGTGCTCGATGTCCTGATCGCGGATGTTGCTGCCGTGTTTGTTCCCTTTGCCCAGGAAAACGAAACGGAACAGACTGAGCGGGCGCGCGCGCTCGAACGCCATGGGCGCGCGGTTGTTCTTGAAGAAAGCCGCCTGTCTCCCGAGCAACTTGCCGCGGCCATTGACGATGCCCTGACCCTGCCGCACCGCCGTCACGAGGTGATGCTGGGCGGTGCAGATCGAAGTGCGGACATCTTGCTGCAGGATATCAACGCAAACCGAACCGGACGTGGTTTGTGAGCGCCCACTCTCGGAGGGTGTCCGTTGCCGTGGAACAGAACTGGCTGCCCGAACCACTCGCGGTTGCGGTCGCACAGACCGGTTTCAGGAGCGTCGAGATCGCCACGCGGATGCTGATTTTCCCTCAAGGTCTCGGCGCGACCTGTTTCAAGGGTATTGGCGCTCACGCGAAACAAGCCGGTGTGATCACCCCGTTGGAGCACACGGAATGGCAGGACGATATTGACAGGTTGAGAAACAAGGACCAAGTGTTCGCCACGATCGGCTACTTTCTTTTCACCGCAACCGCACCTTGACCGCACCCGTGATCCCAGACACTTCCAGCACAGACTTTCACCGCTTCGAAAGCGAATTCGTCCGTCACCTCGACTGGTTTGCCGAACGCGGCAGAAAAGTCTCGTTCTGGTGGCGCGATGACGATGCGATCGAACCCAGCCCTGCCCTCGACCGGATGCTTGCGCTTGCCAATGAGCATGACGTTGACCTCGCGCTTGCGGTGATTCCCAAGGATGCGACGGACGCGCTCGCCAGGCGCCTTGCGGACGAACCCCGCGCTTTCGTGCTGCAGCATGGCTGGCAGCACAAGAACTTCCAGCTCAAGGAAAAGGGCGAAAAGGCAGCTGAACTCGGTTCAAGACGCGACCCTGATGAACTCATCGACCAGTTGAAGGCGGGAAAGGCTCGTCTCGAAACGCTCTTCGGCGACAGGTTCATCCCGGCGATCGTGCCGCCCTGGAACCGGATCGCACCGGAGATTTCACGACGCCTGCCCGGCATCGGCCTTCCGGGCCTGTCGACCTTTACCTTTCACAACTTCCCGCGTGATCATCAGGTCCAGTCGCATATCGACATTCTCCAATGGAAAAAACCGGTCCGCTTCATCGGCTGGGAAAGTGCACGTCTGCGCTTCGACCTGCAGCTTACCCGGCGGCGCAACACGCGCAGCGAGCCGGTGGGCCTCCTCAGCCATCACCTCGCCCATGACGAGGCGAGTTTCGAATTTCTGGAAAAGTTCCTCTCCATCGCCGCCCATCACGAAGGCGCGGAATGGCCGCGCGTGAAGGATTTGTTTGGTTGAATGAGGAAGAGCGGTGGCCTGTCTCGTAGGATGGACCACGTACACAGGGACCAGCCGCTGATCCTTCGAGACGGACCTGGCGGCCCTCCTTAGGATGAGGGTGTCGGTGCGGACAGGCTGCAGGGAAGCGCTTGAGCCGGTGATGCCATCACCAAAGTCGTCATCCCGGACTTGATCCGGGATCCATGTCGCGGAGTTTCGTCCCGGCGAGGTGTACGCTGTTGAGGTGTCAGGGCATGGATTGCCGGATCAAGTCCGGCAATGACGGACGGCAGGTGATCGCCCGGTCAGTCCCGGCCCGCACATCTGGGGCAGCTGCACTTGCAGAGATTGTCCCGCCTGAGGTCAGGGCTACATTCCTCTTCAGCGCCAGCCCCTGCATTCTTGTCAAAGTGGATTGGATCCCCGATCACGTCGGGGATGACCCCGTGCGTTGATGCGCCGTGTAGACAGGTCGTCAGCCTCTCCGGATGTGTTGTCCAACCAAGACGGTCAGAACAACCTACTCCGCCGCCGCGATTGTCTCTTTCAGGACCTTGCCATACTGCTTCCTCAGCAGCGCCAGTTTCGGGTCGATATAGGTCTTGCAGAACGGACGCTCCGGGCCCTTGGCGTAATAGTTTTGGAAACGCTCATCCGAGGGTTTGAAACCGGCAAGCGTGAGGACACACGTCACCAGCGGCTCTTCAAATTGTGGCTGAAGCGCGCGCAGCGTGCGGCCGACCTTTACGCC
>JBCBUA010000084.1:10317-19215 GCA_039818365.1 Pseudomonadota bacterium | reverse complement strand
CTGAAAAGCGCCGCAAAGCTGCACCGGGACATGGCTGCGCTTTTCAGCGGATCGGTCTCGCTCAAGGAAACCCGTCCGCCGAAGAGGACGCGTTTGCGGTCAGGTGACAGGCGGTAGTAATAGACGAGCTTGCGCGTGTCGGAGAGCACCCGGTCGGTCGGAAACAGCCGGTCGACCAGGTCCGTCGGGATTTCCTCCGTCGCGATGACATAGGACCCGATCGGGATCACCCGGCGCTGATGCCAGGGGGACAGCGGCCCGGAGTAGCCGTTTGTCGCCAGGATGACCTTGCCGGCCTTGTAGGTGCCGGCGGTGGTCGTGACCTTGAAACCGCTGCCGTCCCTTTCCAGCGACAATGCGCGGCATCCGCCTTTGATGGCAGCGCCCGCAGCGACAACCTTGCGCAGAAGCGAGGGCAGATACTTCGAAACGTCGATGCTGCAATGCCGGGGGAGAACCATGCCGCCGTGATAGGCATCGGTTCCGAGCTCGGACGCCAGATCGGTCTTCGGCACCATGAACGCATCGGTCTTCCAGACCGGATGGCCGGCCTCGCACTCGCGCGCAAGGGCTTCGTAGAGATGGGGCTTGTGCGCCCCGTGAAAGCGTCCGACCTCCCTCAGTCCGAGGTCGAGATCGGCATCGGCCGACAATTCGTGCATGTAGTCGAGCGATGCCTGTCCTTCCCGGCAGAGGTCCGTTGCAAGGTCGGAGCCGTACTTCCCTGACAGCGCAGAGAAAGATGGTTTGAGGCTCGTGGAGAGCTGACCGCCGTTGCGCATGGAACAGCCCCAGCCAGGCTGTTCGGCGTCAAGAACAAGGGTGCCAAAGCCCTCGCGCGCGGTTTGAAGAGCCGCATTGAGACCGGTATAACCCGCACCGACCACAAGGACGTCGACCTCATCTGGCAACTGGGTCTCGGGCAGGTCGACCTGCGCTGCGATGTCCTGCCAATAGGGTGTCGTCTTGTAGCCGTCGGTGAAGAGGTCTGATCGCATCTTGCCCCGCTATGCCGCCCGCGTGTCTTCCAGGATCATGTCCGCCCCCTTCTCGCCGACCATGATCGTGGGCGCATTGGTGTTGCCGGAAGTGACCGTCGGAAAGATCGAGGCATCGACAATACGCAAGCCCTCGATCCCATAGACCTTCAGCCTGTGATCAACCACGTTTTCCGTTTGGTCAGGACCCATTCGGCAGGTGCTCACCGGGTGGAACACCGTGGAGCAGCGATTGCGGACATCTTCCAGCATGTCCTCGTCCGACTGAACTGCGGGACCCGGACTGATTTCCTCTTCGATGATCGCTTGCATGGCGGGGGTTCCGGCGATCTGCCGCATAAGCCTGCACCCTTCGACCATCTCGTTCAGATCATGGTTGGTGCTGAGCGAATTCGGGTGAATTTCCGGCGTGTCGAAGGGATCGCCGGAGCGGAGCGTGATATGGCCCCGGCTTGTTGGCCGGGTCGGCTGCATGCCGAGCAGAAATCCGGGAAACGGGTCCGGGTTCATGAGCGGGCGCTTGCCCTTCGGGGCCTTTGTGTAACTGACCGGCGAGAAATAGAGCTGCATGTTCGGGCGGGGCGTGTCCGGGTTGCTTTTCACAAAGCCGCCGGCCTGGTTGACGCTGAGCGACAGCGGGCCGCGCCGGGTCAGAACATAGCGGATGCCCTGGAACAGCTTGCCCCACCAGGGATAGAGCTGCTGGTTGAGGGTGGGGAGCCTGGAGCGGTAGAGATAGTCGTGACCGAGATGGTCCTGTAGGTTCTTGCCGACGGCGGGCCGGTGCAGGAGGGTCTCGATGCCCTTTGCCTGCAACTCGGCCCCGTCGCCGATCCCGGACAGCATGAGGATTTGAGGTGAATTGACCGCGCCCGCACTGAGGATAACCTCACGCCGCGCCCTCACGGTCTTCTCAGCGCCATTGCGTTTGTAAACCGCGCCTGCCACCCGCCCGTCCTCGACGATCAGGCGCGTCGTGTGGGCTCTGGTGATCACGTCCATATTCGCGCGCTTGCGTGCAGGTGACAGGAACGCCCGCGCAGTTGACATGCGGAACCCGTCTTTCGCCGTAATCTGGTAAAGCCCGACGCCTTCCTGGTCGGCCCCGTTGAAATCGGGATTGCGATGGAACCCGGCTTCTTCGGCGGCAGCGAGAAAGTCCGTACACAGGGGATGGACGTCCTTGTTCATGCTGGACACATGGAGAGGTCCGTCGCCACCGCGATAGTCGCAGGCGCCCGCGTCGTTTGTTTCGGAGCGCCGGAAGAGGGGACGCACATCCTCCCAGCCCCAGCCGGGATTGCCCATTGCCTTCCAGTCGTCAAAGTCGGCATGCTGGCCGCGGATATACACCATCGCGTTGATGGAACTGGACCCGCCCAGAACCTTGCCGCGCGGCCAGTAACCGGAGCGATTGTTGAGGCCCGGATCGGGTTCCGTCCGGTACATCCAGTTGATGTGCCGGTTATAGAACGCCTTGCCGTAGCCGATCGGCATCCAGATCCAGAAGTTCAGGTCGGACCCGCCCGCTTCCAGGACACAGACGGAGTATTTCCCGTTCTCAGAGAGGCGGTCTGCGAGAACCGCCCCGGCGGAACCGGCTCCGACAATGACAAAGTCGAATTCGCTCATCTACCTGCCCAAACTACTCTAACCGGATGACTTGTCGCGCTGAACAACGATCGACAAGAGCGCCAGCAATCCGGATCCGACCATCAGGAAGAAGGACACCGCGTTCAGGACCGGCGTCGATCCAACCTTTGCCATGCGGTCATACATGGTGATCGTGAGCGGTGCTTCCGAGCCGACAAGAAACAGCGTGGTGTTGAAGTTCTCGAAGGACACCAGGAAGGCGACGATCCCGGCAGCGATCATCGCGGGACGCAGGAACGGCAGCGTGATCGTGCGCAACACGCGGGCGCGGGACGCGCCGAGATTGAAGGCTGCTTCTTCCATCGTGTCGTCGAATTTTTTCAGCCTTGCGGTGATGACCAGGGAGGTGATCGTGGCAATGAAGGAGAATTGCCCGAGTACGACAAGCAAAAGGCCCGGGCGCAGGAATTCAAGCTCCAGATCAAAGCGGTCCTCGAAGAGATTGGCGGTGTCGCTCGCCAGAACGAGGATGGAAATACCCAGGATGACGCCCGGGATCACCAGGGGCACGACCATCAGGATGTAGAAGAAATTCTTGCCCGGAAACTCGCCCCGAACAAACAGGAAGGCGTTGGTCGTGCCGACGAAGACGGAGAGCGCGGCTACAAAGATCGCGATGACGAAGGAGTAATAGAGCCCCTGCAACAGCCGCCTGTCGTGGAACATGCCCAGTTTCGGCTCCGTGTCACCAAAGAACCAGTCGAGCGTGAAGCCCTGCCAGGGAAGCGCCGGAAACAGGCTGTCGTTGAAGGCGAACGCGCCGGCGGAGATCAGCGGGGCCGCGAGGAAGATGAAAAAGGCGATGACGTAAAGCCGGTAACCGAGCAGGAAGGGCGTCGTCTTGTTCTGCGCAAGCATCGTCGTCCTCCTCAGCTCTTGGCCACGGTGTTGGCCAGTGTCTGCCCGCTCAGCTTCAGGCCGAGCCAGATGACGAGTGACGTGAACAGCAGGAGCAGCATGCCGAACGCAGCGCCGCCCTCCCAGTTGAAGCGGGTGATGAACTGGTTGTAGATCTGCTCGGTGAACCAGCTCGAATTCTTGCCGCCGAGCAGGATCGGGGTCAGATAGGACCCGGCCGTCAGCATGAAGGTCACGATGCATCCGGCAACAATGCCCGGCATCGCATAGGGTATGATGATCCGGCGCAGCACGGTGAAGCCGTTGCCACCCAGATTGTAACCCGCCTCGATCATCGAATTGTCCATGCCGTCCAGCGTGGAGACCAGCGGCACGATCATGAACAGGATCACCGTGTAGGTCAGGCCGATGATGACGGCGACGTCGTTATAGAGAAACTCGACCGGGGCACCGACGAGACCGGTCCAGAGGAGGAAGTTCGAGATGACGCCGGTTTCGCGCAGGAGCAGGATCCAGCCGAAGGCGCGGATCAGGTCGCTGACCCAGAGCGGAATGAGGCACAGGAGAAACAGGCCGCCGCGGGAGCGCGGGCCGGCGATCTTGGCGATGTAGTAGGCGATCGGAAAGCCGATCAGCAGCGCGAGCGCCGTCACCAGCAAGGACATCGACCCGGTGCGCAGAAGCGTGTTCCAATAGATCGGTTCGTTGATGAATTCCAGGTAGTTGGCGAAACTGTACTGATAGACCCGCGGAGCCACCTTTTCCTTGAGCGACAGGATCACCATGCCGATGTGAGGCAGCATGATCAAAAGGATGATCCAGAGCGCAAAGGGGGCAAACAGCAGGATGAGCGACAGCCGCTTGATGTCCTTGTTCTGCATCACGCGCTCCCCGGCTCGGCGAAGCACATGGCCTGCCTAGAGGACCAGACAAGATGGACATCCTCTCCGGGCTTCAGGTCATTGTCGCCGGTCAGGGTCACGTCCGCCTCGACCAGTTCGCCGCTTCCGGTGCGCACGAGGATGCGGCTGTTCGCGCCGTTGAAGAGCAAGCTGTCGACAACGCCGTCCATCCGGTTGTCACCGGTCCCGGCCTGCTGATCGGCATCGCCTGCCCGAACCGTCTTGATGAACTCGGGACGCACGAAGATGTTGACTTTCGAGCCTTCCTGAATGGCGCTTTCACCGGCGGAGGAAAAACTCATCGGCAGGCCCTGTTCGGTCTCCACCTTTCCGCCGCTCGTGTCACTTGCCTTGACCACACCGGACCAGCGATTGCTGTCGCCGACAAACCCGGCGACGAACGCGGTCTTCGGATGGTGGTAAAGCTCCTGCGGCGTGCCGATCTGTTCAAACTCACCCTGGTTCATGATGGCGACATTGTCCGACATCACCAGGGCTTCGGACTGGTCGTGCGTGATATAGACGAATGTGGTGTTGAACTGGTGCTGCAGCAGTTTCAGTTCGATCTTCATGGCTTCGCGCAGCTTCAGGTCGAGCGCGCCGAGCGGTTCGTCGAGCAAGAGAACATCCGGGTCCAGAACCATGCAACGGGCAATGGCGATGCGCTGCTTTTGTCCGCCGGACAGCTGATGTATTTCACGCTCGCCGACATCAGGCAGCGCAATACGTTCCAGAACGTCGTGCACCTTGCGCTTGATCTCGGCAGCGCCGACCCCGTTGCATCTGAGGCCATAGGCGATGTTCTCGTAGACGTTCATCATCGGAAACAGCGCAAGGTGCTGAAACACCATCTTGACGTTGCGCCTGTTGGGCGGGGTTCCCAGAACCGACTTGCCCTTGATCCTGATATCGCCGCCGCTCGGATCCTCGAAGCCGGCAATCATGCGCATGAGGGTTGTCTTGCCGCAGCCGGACGGGCCCAGGATGGAAAAGAACGATCCGCTCGGAATATCGAACGAGACCTCCTTGACCGCGCTGAAAGAACCAAAGTTCTTGGACACGCTAAGGGCTTCGAGGTCGTAGGGGGAAGTGTCTGTCATCAGGGCACGCCAGCTGCAAAGTCAGAAAGCAGGGGGATACCGGTTTTGCGCGATATCCCCCTTTGTGTTGAGCCTTCAGGGTTCTGACCCCAGCTCTTTTCAATGAAGGGCGGCCGGGGCCGCCCCTCGATCATCAGCCGCCTGTCGCCGCCTTGATCTTTTCAAGCGTCTTGCCTTCCATGTCTTCCACTCCCGGAGGAATGTTGGCGAAGAATTTCAGATTGTCGATGTCCTCTTTGGTGAAGGCCGCGTTGACTGCTGCCTTCTTGTCTTCCGGCAGCAGGTCCTGGCCGCCCTGTACGGCGGCGATGGCGCCGGTGCTCGCTGACATCAGCGTGACGTTTTCCGGGCGGAGCACGAAGTTGATCCACTTGTAGGCAGCATCGTCCGCCTTGGCCTTGCGCGGCAGCGCGAAGGTATCAATCCAGGCCAGGGCGCCTTCCGCAGGAGGCACGAAGACGATGTTTTCGTTCTGGTCGAACAGCTTGTAGGCGGTGGAATCCCAGGTTTCGGAACCGACGATTTCACCCGACAGCATCATCGCGGAGAGGTCGTCGCCGCCCTTCCAGTAGGCCTTGATGTTGTCCTTGCACTCGATCAGCTTGTCCGCGACCTTGTCGAGAATGCCCTGGTACTTCTCAAGGTCGGAGTAAGCGGCAAACGGATCCTCGCCCATGGAAAAGGCCGTGCCGAGCAGGATCGTGCGCTTCAGGCGCATCGACGTCTTGCCCTTGTATTCCGGATTGCACAGGTCCGCCCAGCTTTTCAGGCCCGG
Source organism: Pseudomonadota bacterium (assembly GCA_039818365.1). Taxonomy (GTDB): domain Bacteria; phylum Pseudomonadota; class Alphaproteobacteria; order Rhizobiales; family Stappiaceae; genus Roseibium. The sequence goes on along the minus strand of JBCBUA010000084.1, from coordinate 12,929 downwards.
TGCCTTGGTCTTGTCGGCCATGAGGCCAGATGTGCCCCACTGGTGCGGCACGGCATAGACCTCGCCGTCGATCGTGGTGTTGGCCTTCACACCGTCCAGGAGCTTGGCCTCCATCACGGACGTGTCGATCTTGGAAAGGTCGAGCGGCTTGTAGATGTCGTATTCAAGCTGTGCCGCATAGATGCGGTCGTGGCTCGGCTGCGCAAGGTCGAAACCGGCACCACCGGTGGCGCGCAGCTTCGCGATCATTTCCTCATTGTTGGAAAAGGTCACTTCGACGTCGATATCCGGATATTCCGCCTCGAACTTTTCAATGAGCTCGTCCGGCGCATAGGAACCCCAGGTCAAAAGGCGAAGTGTCTCAGCCTGTGCCGATCCGGCACCGGCAAGCATGGTTGCCGCCAAAAGGCCTGCGAGAGTTGATTTGAAATGCATGACTTCCTCCATGACTGCGCACAGCAAAAAAAGCGGAAACAAAGGTTAGAAGTGGATTGGCCTGTTAAATATAGCCATTACGGATAATTTAGCAGTCCAATTCATCAGGCAGACAGTCTCTTACAATGGCCGGTCGTGACAATTTTCTCAAGTATGCCGATGCCTTTTCGGATTTCGTCCGGGTTGGTGCTGCCGAAGCCGAGCACAAGACCGCGTTGTGAAATCGGGGCAAGAGCATAGCGGGACAGCGGAACCGTGGTGATGCCTTCTTCCGCGGCCTTTGCGACGATCAGATTTTCATCAAGTGACGGATTGACGAGCCCGACGGCATGAAAGCCGCTTCTTGTCGGTTGCAGGTCGATCCGTCCCGTCAGTCTTTGCGCCTCTTGCATCAGGGCATCGTGACGCTCCTTGTAAAGCTGGCGCATGGTGCGGATATGCGTGGCGAACATGCCCTCGTCCATGAAGTCGGCGACGATCGCCTGGGTGACGGTCGGCACGCCGGCAAGCCAGGTCTGGCAGACGCGCTCGAAGCTCTCCATCAGCGGCTCGGGGACAAGGACGAAACCGAGCCTGAGGGCGGGAAACAGCGACTTTGAGAAGGTGCCGACATAGATGACCCGCCCATGCGTATCGATGCTCTTGAGCGTCGGCGGCGGCTGGTCGCCGTAGTAGAATTCGCCGTCATAGTCGTCTTCCACGATCATCGCGTCGGCATCGTTGGCTGCCTTCAAGAGCGCGAGCCTACGGGACAGGCTCATGACGTGACCCAGCGGCTGCTGATGAGACGGGGTGACGAAGGCGAGGCGGAAATGCGGGGCTTTCGACAAACCGTCCTCGATGCAGAGGCCGTCGTCGTCGACCTTGACCGGAACCGGGGACGCGCCAATCGCAACAAAGGCGTTGCGGGCACCAATCGCGCCCGGATTCTCGAACCAGATCGGTTCACCCGGATTGACCAGCATGCCGCCGACGAGCGAAAAGGCGCGCTGGGCACCGTTGGTGATGAAGATTTGCTCGGGGGCGCATTTGATGCCGCGCGAGGCGTTGAGCTGACGGGCAATGGCATTCCTGAGCCCCGGATACCCGGAGGGTTCGCCGTAGCCGGTGACGTGGTCGCGTTCCTTGCGCCAGTGGCGCGCCGACAGTTTTGCCCATTGGGCCATGGGAAAGGCGTCGAGCGCCGGAAGGGCTGTCACGAAGGCTTCGGACCTGTGCGGAAGACGTGCGCGCGGCGCGAAATCGGGGATCGCATGGCGGGACGCATGCGACAGGCGCGGGACGACCGGAACGATGTTGTCGGCGGTCGCGGTCGGTCTCGGGGCCAGCCGCGCGTTCAGGGCCTCGCTGACAAACGTGCCGGACCCGACCCGCGCTTCCAAAAGACCCTCGGAGATCAGACGGTCGATAGCGTCGATCACGGTGGTGCGCGAGACACCGATCTCCCGGGCCAGGGTGCGGGTCGCGGGCAACCGCTCGCCCGGCGTCAGCGCGCCGGCCAGAAGCAGATCGCGCAACGACATGTAGAGCTGGATCGAGATTTTCTTTTCCGCGGACTTGTCGATCTTGATGGATGACAGCACCGCACCCGCGTGCCGTTTCATGCGTTCCTCCCAATTGGTATGAGACTTTCAGCAAAACGGACCTTAAATCAAGTCCAATTATGGGTAGGTTAGCTTGACGAGACCTAAGTTTTCCAGCGGAGACCTCTTCCGCAAGAGCCTGATGCAACTATGAAAATCCAATCGATAGAAACGTTTACAGACGAATTTGTCTGCTTTGTCAGGGTGACGGCGGACAGCGGCGCCACCGGGTGGGGGCAGGTTGCGCCTTACTATGCCGATATCACCGCAGAAGTGGTGCATCGCCAGGTTGCTCCCTATGCGCTGGGAGAGGACGCGTTCGACATTGCGCATCTGATGGACATCATTCCGGACAGGGAGCACAAGTTCCCGGGTTCCTATCTGCGCCGGGCCATGGGCGGGCTCGACACCGCGCTGTTCGACCTGAGGGGCAAGCTGGAGGGCAAACCGGTGTGCGCGCTTCTCGGCGGCACGCCGGGCAAGGTGCGGGCCTATGGCTCGTCGATGAAACGGGACATCACAGCCCAAGACGAGGCGGATCGGCTCAAACGGCAGCAGGACGATTTCGGCTTCACCGCCTTCAAGTTCCGGATT
>JBCBUA010000084.1:0-10219 GCA_039818365.1 Pseudomonadota bacterium | reverse complement strand
ACGGAATGCGGGCGGGACCAGGACGAGTGGCCGGGCCGGACGGAAGAGATCGTTCCGACACTGCGGCGGGCCTTTTCCGAGGACACCGCGCTCCTGGTTGACGCCAACTCCTGCTACTCGCCGCAAAAGGCGATCGAGATCGGCCATTTCCTTCAGGACAACGGCATCTCGCATTACGAGGAACCGTGCCCCTACTGGCACTACGAGCAGACGAAACAGGTGACGGAGGCGCTTGATATCGATGTCACCGGCGGAGAGCAGGATTGCTCGCTGGTCGACTGGAAGCGCATGATCGACCAGCGCGTCGTCGACATCATCCAGCCGGATGTCTGTTATCTCGGCGGCATGCTGCGCACCATGCAGGTGGCCGAGATGGCCGATCAGGCAGGCATCCCGTGCACGCCCCATGCAGCCAACCTGTCACTGGTGACCCTCTTCACCATGCACCTGCTCCGGGCGATCCCGAATGCCGGCAAGTATCTCGAGTTCTCGATCGAGCAGGAAGACTACTATCCCTGGCAGACCGATCTTTACGTCTCCTCGCCCTATGTGATCGCCGATGGTCACGCGACGGTGACGGATGCGCCGGGATGGGGGGTGGAGATCAATCCGGAGTGGCTCGCGAAATCCACTTACAAGATCAGTTCCCGGGAGCACTGAGATGGCCAACGCAAATGATCTGATCGCGGAGTATCGAAATACCGGGATGCTTGGCCTGCTGCCGGCCGGCCATTTTATCGACGGGACCTTCTCGCAACCCGCGCATAACCGGACCATGGAGAGTTTTGATCCGGGCTCCGGCACGCCTTTTGCCCGATTCACGGCGGGGACAAAAGAGGATGTCGACCACGCCGTTGCCTCGTCGCGCCAGGCATTCGACAAGGTTTGGCGCGACACAGCCCCTGTTGAACGCTCGCGGATCCTGCAACGGGCTTCCGCGCTCATTCTGGAAAACCTGGATCTGCTTGCCGTGGTGGAGACGCTGGACAGCGGCAAGGCCCTGCAAGAAGCCCAGGGAGATGTTCGCGGCGCTGCGCGCGCGTTTGAATATTACGCCGGGGCCTGCGACAAGCTGCAGGGCGACAGCTTTCCACTCGGCCCGGACTATGTCGGTTACACGATCCACGAACCCGTCGGCGTGACCGCCCATATCATTCCCTGGAACTTTCCGATTTCAACAGCCGCACGCGGGTTCGCGCCCGCGCTGGCGGCCGGGTGCACTGTCGTGGCAAAGCCTGCGGAGCAGACACCGTTTACCGCGCTGCTTCTGGCAGATCTTCTGTTCAAGGCGGGTTTGCCTGCGGGCGTATGCAACGTCGTTACCGGTACGGGTGCAGATACCGGCGCGCCGCTGACCGCACATCCAGACGTTGATCACATCACCTTCACCGGGTCGGTTCAGACCGGGCGCACCGTCATGAAGGCGGCTGCGGAGGATATCACCCGCGTCGTCCTGGAGCTCGGCGGCAAGTCTCCGGTTGTGGTGCTCGCAGACTGTGACCGCGAGCAGGCACTTTCCGGTGTGCTTGGCGCGATCTATGAAAATGCCGGCCAGATCTGTTCGGCCGGTTCGCGTCTGGTGATCGAAAAGAGCATTCACGACGATTTCGTTGCGGAGCTTGTGGCGCGGACCAAGGCCCTGAAACTGGGGCATGGCCTCGGCAACCCGGATGTCGGGCCGGTGAATTCGTCCGGGCACCTTGCCAAGATCAACGGTTTTCTGGACCGGGCCAGGGCGAACGGGGCAGAGATTGTCACCGGGGGCTCCGTGACCGAAGATCCGGCTACGGGACGCGGCTGGTTTTTTGAACCGACCATCGTCGATGCGGTTTCGGCAGACAATGAACTTGCCCGCGAGGAAATTTTCGGGCCTGTCCTGACCGTTCAGATCGCAGACGACGCGGATCACGCCCTGGCGCTCGCCAATGATTGCCAATACGGCCTCGTCGCCGGGATCTACACCTCGGACTTCGCGAAGGCCCATCGGCTCGCCCGCAAGATCGACGCCGGTCAGATCTACATCAACGAGTATTTCGCCGGCGGGATCGAAGTTCCTTTCGGCGGCAACAAGAAGTCGGGCTTCGGCCGTGAGAAGGGCCTGGAAGGCCTCAAAAGCTACTGCAAGACCAAGAGCATCGCAGCCAGGATCAGCTGATTTCCCACATCAGCAGGTCCTGCTTGCCTAGGCCGGCTTCAGGTTCCCCGGAAGCCGGCCCTTTTTGTTCGTATGCCGCAGCTAACTCTATTCTTCCGGACATCAGCGTGCGTAGCGAGAACGCGGAGCAATGGTGCCAGCGGCCCATCCTTCGAGGCTGCGCTGCGCTTCGCGCCTCAGGATGAGGTTGTTATTTTGAACATCTTGTCAGTTCTTCCATGCAGACGCCTTGCGGCATGATTCCTCATCCTGAGGAAGCGCGAAGCGCTGTCTCGAAGGATGGGCTGTCAGCTTCAAGCATATCTCGCCGCTGTTCGTACTCCCGATCAAGTTGCTTGCAACAGGACCTTGTCTAAGGCGTGCGGGCCACGCCCGATTTTACCCGGCGAAGGGGAATCGAGCTTTCGATATTTGCAACGCCCGGAACCTTGGTGAGCTTGCCTGTCAGAAAGGTCTCGAAGGCGGCGAGACCGGTCGTTGCAACGCGCAGAAGGTAGTCGCGGTTGCCGGTCATCAGCCAGCAGTCCACGACTTCCGGAAAGGTCTGTATCGCGTTTTCGAACTGGTCGAGTGTGACGTCGACCTGCTTGTCCAACTGCACCGAGACGAAGACGGAGACTTCGTATCCGAGGGCAACCTCGTCGATGAGGGCGCAGTATCCGGTGACGATCCCGCCATCCTCCAACTGGCGCAGCCGGCGCGCAACGGGTGTCGGGCTGAGGCCAACGCGCTCCGACAGATCCTGAAGCGAGATTCTGCCGTCCTGTCTGAGTTCGCGCAGGATCTGAATATCGAAGGCGTCCAGATTGGTGGATTTCACCACAAAAGACCTTAAAATTAATCACTAACGCTAATATCTAGCCGATGAGCGTATGAAATAGCAAGGAATCTGTCGCGTGCCGGAGATAGAGTGACGCACATTCCAAATCTATCGGGAACCGGGCAATGGACATCGCGCATCTCAAGACCATCGAACAGCGGCTGCTGTGGCTGTCGCACTGGATGATCCACCATGCGAACCACATCAGACCGAAGGTGGACGGGATCAAGGTCGGCGGTCATCAGGCGAGTTCGGCGTCGATGGTGTCGATCATGACGGCGCTTTATTTTTCCGCGCTCAGGCCCGAGGACCGCGTTGCCGTCAAACCGCACGCGTCGCCTGTCTTCCACGCGATCCAATACCTGATGGGCAACCAGACCAGGGAGAAAATGGAGAACTTCCGGGGTTTTGGCGGCGTGCAATCCTACCCCTCGCGCACCAAGGATATCGACGATGTCGATTTCTCCACGGGCTCGGTCGGGCTTGGCGTTGCGATCACGTCCTTCGCCTCGCTGGTCCAGGACTATATCAACGCCAAATCCTGGTCGCCGGACCGCCCGCCCGGCCGGATGATCGCCCTTGTCGGCGATGCGGAACTCGACGAAGGCAATGTCTACGAAGCCCTGCAGGAAGGCTGGAAAAACGACCTCAGGAACTGCTGGTGGATCATCGACTACAACAGGCAGTCGCTTGACGGCATCGTTCGCGAAGGTCTGTTCGACAGGGTGGAGAAAACCTTCGATGCATTCGGCTGGGAAGTTGTGCGTGTGAAATACGGCGCGCTGCAGCGTGCCGCCTTTGCCGAGCCGGGTGGTGCGCGATTGCGCGATTGGATCGATGCCTGTTCAAACCAGGACTATTCCGCTTTGACCTTCATGGGTGGTGCCGTCTGGCGGCAGCGGCTCATGGATGATCTGGGCGATCAGGGCGACGTTACCGCCTTGATCGACCGGCGCAGTGACGCGCAGCTTGCGGACCTGATGGAAAATCTTGGCGGGAACTGCACGCAGACCATGGCGGAAGCGTTTGCCGCGATCGACCATGACCGTCCAACCTGCTTTCTCGCCTACACGATCAAGGGGTGGGGAACACCGATTGCAGGACACAAGGACAACCATGGCGGCCTGATGAACAAGGCCCAGATGCGTGACTGGCAGGCGCATATGGGGGTGGCGGAAGGCGAGGAATGGGAGCCCTTTGCAACGGTTCAGGACATTCAGGCCCTGAAGGCATTTCTCGATCAGGTTCCGTTTTTTGCCAAGGGAACGCGGCGCTTCTCCGATGCCCGCATCGATGTGCCCCCGATCGCGCTGCAGCCGGGCGGTGACATCTCCACGCAGATGGCCTTCGGCAAGGTACTCGATGACCTGTCCAAAGGGGACAGCAGGCTCGCAGAACGTATCGTCACGACCTCGCCGGATGTTACCGGAACAACCAATCTCGGTCCTTGGGTCAATCGGCGGAAACTGTTCGCCCGGCATGCCCTGGCGGATGCGTTCATCGAACATCGCATTCCATCGACCGCGAAGTGGGAATTCACACCGGACGGACAGCATATCGAACTCGGCATAGCGGAAATGAACCTGTTTCTGCTGCTCGGGGCAGCCGGGCTGTCGCATTCGCTTTTCGGGCGCCGCCTCATCCCGATCGGTACCGTCTACGATCCGTTTGTCTGCCGTGGCCTCGATGCGCTCAACTATGCCTGTTATCAGGATGCCAGGTTCATGATCGCCGGGACGCCGTCCGGTGCAACCCTTGCGCCCGAGGGCGGGGCGCACCAGTCCATCGGCACGCCGCTGATCGGCATGAGCCAGGACGGGCTTGCCGCGTTCGAGCCCGCCTTTGCCGACGAACTTGCCGTGATCATGGAATGGGCGTTCGACTATCTTCAGCGAGACGGGGAAGGCGATCCGGACGAACGGACCTGGCTGCGCGACGAGACCGGCGGCTCGGTCTATTTGCGCCTGTCGACAAATCCGATCGAGCAACCCGTCAAACGCGCCGACGAGGACTTCCGCCAAGGTGCCATTGATGGTGGCTACTGGCTGCGCAAACCCGGCCCGAATTGCGAGGTCGTCATTGCCTATCAGGGTGTCGTGGCGCCCGAAGCGATCAAGGCAGCCGGACTGCTTGCCGGAAACCGGCGTGATGTCGGTGTTCTGGCCGTCACCTCTGCCGACAGGTTGAACGCCGGCTGGACCGCCGCGCAACGGGCACGGTCCCGCGGGAATGCGGCGGCCATTTCGCACATCGAACGGCTGACGCAAGACCTGCCCCGCCACTGCAAACTGATCACCCTCATCGACGGTCATCCGGCAACGCTTGCCTGGCTTGGCAGTGTTGCAGGCCACCAGACGATCCCGCTCGGTGTCGAACATTTCGGACAGACCGGCACGATCGGCGACCTCTACGCGCACTTCGGGATCGACGCGGCCTCCATCATCGAGAAGGTCAACGGGCTGACATCGGGCCGGCTGATTTGAGCGGGAACAGGGATGATCCGGACGGCGGTCCAACGTACCGTCCGGGAATCGCGCAAAGAGCTGATCTGCAAATCAACGTGCCGCATCCGCATGGACTACCCATGACGAACTGTCCATCCAAAGTCCGCCATCATCTTCTGGAACGGCGCCGAAAAAGCGCCGGAGATCGGCTTCTATCGCGGCCTTCTTTGCCTGAGCTTCGGCGCCTGCCACTCTGAAAATCTCACTGAACACGCAGCCTTGCTAGCTCTCCGAGGGCAAGGGGCAATCGGGACGTATGAGCTTTTCGGCCTTCAGGTCCGACCACAGGCCTGTCGGGATCGGGGTTTCCAGAACCTCGACATTGGCCTTGACCTCCGCAGCACTCACGGCACCGGGGATGACCGTCTTGACACACGGATGGCCGAGCACGAATTGAAGCGCGGCGGCAATCAGCGGCGTGCCATGCGCTTTGCAGACGGCTTCAATGCGGCGCACGCGTTCAAGAATTTCTGGGGGTGCTTCCGCATAATTGTACTTGGCGCCCTCCACAGGCCCGGTTGCCAGAATGCCGGAATTGTAGGGACCGCCAAGGATAATGCCGACATCGCGCTTTTCGCAGAGCGGCAGAAAGCTCTCCAGTGCTTCCTGCTCCAGAAGCGTGTAGCGGCCCGCCAGCAGGAACCCGTCGAAGTCTCCAAGGCCAAGCAGTTTCTCGCAGACCTGCCATTCGTTCACGCCTGCGCCGATGGCGGCAACGTCCCCGGCGTCCCGCAGCTCGCACAGGGCCTTGTAGCCGCCGCCGTCAAACAGCTCCCTGACCTTGGCGTCGCTCTGTTCCTGCGACCCTTGCGAGAAAACACAAACGTCATGCACGAGCAGAATGTCGGCATTGGCAACCTGGATGCGTTCGCGGCTGGCTTCGTAGCTGCGCATGACGCCGTCATAGGTGTAGTCGAAGACAATCCGCTTTTGCGGCACATTGACGAAGGCTTCCGGTGTCACCTCGTGCGGTTCGCAGTCGAGAAGCAGGCGGCCGATTTTCGTGGACAGCTGGACATTGTCCCGGCCGAACCTCGCCAGCGCCGTGCCGAACCGTTGTTCGGAAATTCCGAGGCCATACTGGGGCGCCGTGTCGAAATAGCGGACGCCCGCGTCGAAGGCCGCCTGGAGAGCTGCCTGTGCGTTATCATCCGTGACTTCTTTATAGAGATTGCCGAGGGGGGCGCCACCAAAGCCCATTTTCGTCAGCGGCACGGGTCGCCGCGTGCGGCCGTTCAACAGGGTGGTATCGGTTACTTTCATGCAGGGGTCCTGTGTCAGCTGGACTGGAAAAGTTCGGGACGGGTTTCAGCCAATGCTTCGATGCGCGGCATCAATTGTCCGAGATGATGACGCAAGGCCGCTTGCGCAGCGGCCGGGTCCCGGTTGTGAATGGCATCGAAGATGGCCCTGTGTTCTTCCAGGGTTTCAACGGCCCGGCCCGGCGTCGGCAGCAGCAGCATGCGCGCCCGCGTCACCTGGAGAGAGACCAGCCGGGCGACCGCCTTCAGCCTCGGGTATCCCGTGAACAGCATCAGGAGTTCATGAAACTCCTCGTCAGCCTGGTAAAAACCCAGGATGTCGCCGTCCTCGATGAGCAGTGTCTGCAGGCGCATGTTCCGGTTGATCTGGGCGAACTGGTCTTCTGTCCGGTCCGAAGCAACCTTTGCAACGCTCGCCAGCTCCAAAGCCTGCCGCAGGAACGAGCCCTCGCGGATATCGTCCATGGAAAAGTAGGCCACGCGTGTGCCAGACTGCGGAATGACATCGACAAGGCCTTCGCTTGCGAGCCGCGCGATGGCTTCGGCGACGGGGGATCGGGAGACACCGAGTTTTTCGCAAATTGGTGCCTTGCGCAGCACTTCCCCCGGTCGGAACTGCAGCGACAGGATCGCTTCCTGGAGCGCCAGATAAACTCTTTGGGCAAGCGAGCCCTCGAACGTGTTGATGTCCTGGAGCCGCTCAGCATCGATGTCGGTGGTTGTCATAGTCGCCTCTTGTAGACTAACATGTTAGTTGACAAGATCTGCAAGTCAAGATAGGTCGAGTGCAGTAGGCCACCCTAAAATTCGAAGACCACAGGTGCGGGAGAGGCGAGGTATGATCGGAAGCGGATTCATCAAGCTCAGGTCCGACGATAATGTCGTCATCGCCTTGCGACCGCTTTCCGCAGGATCGGATATCGAGGGCGTGCCGCGTGCCCTGGCCGGTCAGATCCAGCCCGGTCACAAGATCGCTTGCGCCCCGATCGCGAAGGGCGAAAACGTATATCGGTACGGTCAGGTCATCGGGCAGGCGAAAACGGACATTCAGCCGGGAGAACACGTGCATTCGCACAATCTCGGAATGCAGGATCACAGTCTGCAGGACCATGAGTTCGCGTCGCACAACACACCATTGCCCGAGATCGATCATTCACGCACATTTCTCGGATACAAGCGCGCCGACGGGCGGACCGGTACACGCAATTACATCGGCATTCTCACCTCGGTGAATTGCTCGGGATCCGTCGCCCAGTTCATTGCGGAAGCCGCCGAGCGAAACGGGCTCCTGGACCGGTTTCCGAACGTGGATGGCGTCGTGCCGATCGTGCACGGCACAGGGTGCGGCATGTCCGGTGAGAACGAAGGCTATGCGGCCCTTTTCCGGACATTGTCCGGTTATGCTCAGCATCCGAATTTCGGCGGGATTCTCCTCATCGGCCTCGGATGCGAGGTGATGCAGATTTCCGACCTTGTCGGCGGACGCCCGATCCGGGCAGACGGGGCCTTGCGCTACATGACCATTCAGCAGGAAGGTGGCACGCGCAAGACCATTGAAAAGGGCCTGGAGGAACTGGAGGGCATCGCCCGGCTTGCGAACGAGGTTGCGCGCAGCCCGGCCCCGATCAGTGACATTACCGTCGGCATGCAGTGCGGCGGCTCGGATGGGTATTCCGGCATCACGGCCAATCCGGCACTCGGATATGCCTCGGATCTGATCGTGCGTCACGGCGGCACGACGATCCTGTCCGAAACACCCGAGATTTACGGAGCGGAACACCTGTTGACCCGCAGGGCTGAATCAAGAGACATCGGCGAGAAGCTGATGCAGCGCATCCGGTGGTGGGAAGACTACACCGAGCGGCATGGCGGCGAAATGGACAACAATCCCAGCCCGGGAAACAAGCGCGGCGGTCTGACGACGATCCTGGAAAAGTCCCTGGGCGCTGTCGCCAAGGGAGGCACGGCACCACTTTGCGGCGTCTATGAATTTGCCGAACAAGTGGATCGCAAGGGCTTTGTCTTCATGGACAGTCCCGGCTTCGACCCGTGTTCGGTGACAGGGCAAGTGGCCTCCGGCTCGAACCTTGTCGTGTTCACCACGGGCCGCGGATCCGTATCCGGCTACAAGCCGACACCCTGCATCAAGCTTGCGACGAATTCGGACATGTACCGGCGCATGTCCGGCGACATGGATCTCAATTGCGGGGACATCGTCACCGATGGCGTGACCATCGAGCAAAAGGGCGAAGAACTGTTCGAATTGCTGATCCGCGTTGCATCGGGCGAACACACGAAAAGCGAAGAACTGGGCTTTGGCGGTGTCGAGTTCGTGCCCTGGCAAATTGGAGCGGTGATGTGATGCGTCTTGAAGGGAAAACCATCCTGATCACCGCAGCGGGGCAGGGCATGGGCAGGGCAAGTGCCATCGCGTGCGCGGCCGAAGGCGCAAAGGTCATCGCGACGGACAAGAACGTTGCGCTGCTGGACGGCCTTGAGGGGATCGAGACCCATGGTCTCGACGTGACCGACGGTGAGGCCATCGGTCAATTCGTCGCCTCGCTTCCCGATCTCGACGGCTTGTTCAATGTCGCCGGCATGGTGCATCACGGCACGTTGCTGGATGTGAGCGACGCGGATTGGGAACGCGGCTTTGATCTGAACGTGACGTCCATGATGAAACTGACACGCGCCTGCCTGCCGGGCATGCTGCGGCAGGCTGAAAAAACCGGATCAGTGTCGATCGTCAACATGTCGTCCATGGCCAGTTCGGTAAAGGGGTTTCCGTTCAGGACGCTTTACGGGGCGTCGAAAGCTGCGGTGATCGGTCTGACCAAGGGCATTGCCGCAGACTTCGTCACCAAAGGCGTCCGCTGCAATGCGCTTTGTCCGGGAACCGTCGATACCCCGTCGCTGCGCGGGCGTATTGCCTCTGCTCCGGATCCGGTACAGGCCGAGAAGGATTTTATCGCACGGCAACCGATGCGCCGCCTGGCGCAGGTCGAGGACATCACGCCGATGGCGGTTTACCTGCTGTCGGACGAAAGCCAGTTCGTGACCGGGCAGGCGCTCGCGGTCGATGGCGGCGTGACGATCTGAAAAGGCGACGGCGTGTGATGCGCACCTCTGTCCTTTCGAGTACGTACCGATTTCCGGCGATGCGGGCTTCTTCAGATCCGGTGCATCCCATATGAATGGTCCGGCGCTCGCAGCCGTTCATTGCGGTTGACCGGCACACCATTGGCTAAACGAGAGAACTGACACATGAAATTGCTGCGTTACGGCCCGGCAGGGCAAGAAAAACCCGGATTGCTCGATGATGATGGACGCGTGCGCGACCTGTCGGCTCACGTGAGCGATATTTCCGCAGACAACCTGCTGCCGGAAAAACTGGCGCAACTGAAAGGCCTGGATGTGAGCAGCCTGCCGGTTGTTTCAGGACAGCCGCAGCAGGACCTCAGGCTGGGGCCCTGTGTCG
>JBCBUA010000083.1:3682-19401 GCA_039818365.1 Pseudomonadota bacterium | reverse complement strand
GCCGTGCGTCTCCTTTTCTGGTGCCCTCGTTTCTTGCCAATCTTGCTGCCGGCCAGGTTTCGATCCGCTACGGCCTCAAGGGCCCGATCGGTGCCCCGGTCACTGCCTGCGCGGCAAGCCTTCAGGCGCTGGGAGATGCCGCCCGTCTGATCCGTTCAGGCGAAGCGGATGTCATGGTTGCCGGTGGAACCGAAGCCTGTATCGACAAGGTGTCCTATGCCGGTTTCTGTGCTGCGAAGGCGATGTCCTCCAAGCGCAACGACGACCCGGCTCATGCTTCCAGACCGTTTGATCAGGACCGCGACGGCTTCATCATGGGCGAAGGGGCCGGCATCCTGATTCTGGAGGAATTGGAACACGCGAAGGCACGGGGCGCCAACATTCTCGTGGAGCTGAAAGGCTACGGCACCACGGCGGATGCCTTTCATGTGACCGCATCCTCGCCGGATGGCGAAGGCGGCCTGCGGGCGATGCGCAGGGCGCTTTCAACCGCCGGGCTGACACAGGCCGACATCGGCTATGTCAACGCGCATTCCACCTCGACCCCGGTTGGTGATGCAGCGGAAATCGCGGCCTTGACGACACTCTTCGAGGACCGGGGCAAGGATCTGGCAGTGTCTTCGTCCAAGTCCATGTTCGGGCACTTGCTGGGCGCCGCCGGCGCAGTCGAGGCGGTTGCTTGCGTGATCGCGCTCACGCGCGGCCAGCTTCCGCCTTCGCGAAATCTGGAAATGCCGGACGAAGCGATGAGCCGTTTTGAGATGGTGCCCGGTACTGCGATTGACCGGCAGGTCGATCACGTTCTCACCAACGGCTTCGGCTTCGGTGGCGTCAATGCCAGCGCGGTGTTTTCCAGGGTTTGAGATTTCGCGCCGCAAGGATATAGCCATTTCGCAGCTTCACGATTGGCTCGGAACGAGGACGTCAAAGTCTCAAGCGTTTGCCGTAACCTGGCGCCGCGTATTTGAAAAATCTCAATGTGAGTGAACAACTCTTTTAGAACCCGCACCTCCGCCGCCCCGGCCTTGAGCCGGGGCCTTTTTATGGCGGGTACAGGTCCCGGAGCAAGTCCGGGACGGCACAATTGCATTGGTGGGAAGGCATGATGAGTTGAAACTATGAAATTTCCCATGTATGAGATAATTCTCGTTTATGGGAAGAGTTATGCCTGATACAGAACAAGACATCAGTGGTCGTATCGCCGGGCTGCGCAAGGCGCGGAACTGGCGATTGGAGGAGTTGGCGGAAAAGTCGGGCGTAAGCCGGGCCACGCTCTCCCGCATCGAGCGTGGCGATACAAGTCCGACCGCTGTCGTGCTGGGACAGCTCGCGCGTGCCTTCGGCATCACGATGGCGGATCTATTCGGGTTTGGCGCGCCTGTCGGTGATGCCAGGATTGCGCGCGCCGACCAGCCTCTTTGGGAAGACCCGGAAACCGGCTTTCGCCGCCGCAGCGTATCACCGGCATCAGGTGGCTTCCGTGGCAGCGTGGTTGAGGGTGAGCTGCCCCCGGGCGCCACGATTTCCTATTCCGTGCCGCCGCTGCCGGATCTGGAACATCACCTTGTTCTGCTTGAGGGCAAACTGGTCATGACCATCGGCGATATGCGCCACGACCTTTTGCCAGGCGATTGCCTGCGCTTCCGCCTGAATGCGCCCAACGCCTACCACGCCCCGGGCCCGAACCCCGCCCGCTATCTGCTGACGGTGATCACATCATGACCGGATTTCGACCCGAACCGCCTGTTTATCTGTTGTCGCCCACGGACGCGCGGTCGGCAATCGGCGCGCTAGGAGCCTTGCTCAGGGCCTGTGTCGAAGACGGAGCGGGGATCGGTTTCATTCTGCCGCTCGGCCAGGAGAAGGCCGAGGCCTTTTGGCGGAAACAACTCGCCGCGCTGGAAGATGGCAACGCCTTCCTGATGGTCGCACGGCAAGGTGAAGACATTGCCGGTGTCGTCATGCTGGTACTGGCCCCGCAGGACAATGGCGGCCACCGGGCGGAAGTCGCCAAGTTGATGGTCCACCCGGATCACCGCCGCAAGGGACTTGCACGCAAGCTGATGTCCGCGATCGACGGCCTTGCGCTGTCGCACGACCGCTGGCTGCTCGTTCTTGACACCGTCACCGGTGACCGCGCCGAGAAACTCTATCCCACTTGTGACTATAAGAAGGTTGGCGTCATCCCGGACTACGCCTATGGCAGCCACGGCACGCTCGATGCGACGACGGTGTTTTACAAGGACCTGAGGTGAGGGGGTAAGGACCGACTCAATGAAATTCAGGCTTACCAAACCGGACTCGAGACGGGGCTCCTTCCTGCGTGGTCATGCCATGGCTTGACCATGGCATCCATTCCGTGTTGCCGCCAATGGATGGGCACTTCTAAGGTGAAAGGGAACGGCGTGGATTGCCGGATCAAGTCCGGCAACGACGACGGACGTGTCTACTAACCGGTCTCGGCCTTCCTATCGCAGGTCTTCCTACTGAGGAAGTCCGATAGCAATTCTCAGTGGCCTGAGCCGCGACCTCAGCAAAAACAATGTTCGTCCTAAGTGACGGCAACAGGCCAACGCCCTCCCTCATTCGTTCAGCATTTCAAGCTCAAGCCACTGTTCTTCCGCAGCGTCTTTTTCAGCCGCAAGATCAGTGATTTGCTGCGAGAGCCTGGCAAATTTCTCCGGGTTCTTCGCGTAAAGCTGCGGGTCGTTCATGTCGCCCTGAAGCTTTTCAAGCTTCGCCTCAAGTTGCTCGATCGTATCCGGCAGGGTTTTCAGAAGATGCTGCTGGGTGAACGACAGCTTCGACTTTGCTTTAGGCTTTTCGGCGGACCCGTTTGAGGGACTCGGCTTTTCCTTTTTGGCCGGCGTGGTTTTTTCGGCCTTTTGCGCCGTGACGCCTTCGCCGCGCTGGGCAAGCATATCGGTGTAGCCACCTGCATATTCGCGCCAGACACCGCCTCCTTCCGAGACGATCACGGAGGTCGCCACCCGGTCGAGGAAGTCGCGGTCGTGCGATACGATCAGGGCCGTGCCGCTGTAGTCGGCAAGAAGCTCTTGCAACAGGTCCAGCGTTTCCAGATCGAGATCGTTGGTCGGCTCGTCGAGCACCATCATGTTGGATTTGTTCGCCAGCGCGCGTGCAAGCATCGCCCGGGCCCGTTCCCCGCCGGAGAGGACGCCGACCGGTGTCCTGGCCTGCTCGGGCGAGAACAGGAAGTCCTTCATGTAGGACATCACGTGCTTGCTCTCGTCGCCGACAACCACCATGTCTCCGCGCCCGCCTGTCAGAACCGAGGAGAGCGTATCGGTGAGATCCAGCTTTTCGCGTTTCTGATCGAGCGTGACCATCTCCAGGTTGGTGCCGAGCCGATTCGTGCCGGCATCCGGCGCCAGCTCGCCGGTCAGCATCTTCAGGAGCGTTGTCTTGCCGGCCCCGTTCGGGCCGACGAAGCCGATCCGGTCACCGCGCTGGATACGGGTGGAGAAGTCCTTGACGATGCTCCGGCCGCCATATGATTTGGAGAGGTGCTTGGCCTCGATGACCAGTTTGCCGGAGACATCGGCATCGCTGGCGTTGAGTTTCGCCGTGCCCTGCGGGCCGCGATGGTCGCGCTTCTGTTTCCTGAGTTCTGCCAGTTCACGAACGCGGCGCATGTTCCGCTTGCGCCGGGCCGTAACGCCATAGGTCATCCAGTGTTCCTCGCGCTTGATTTTCTGCGCAAGCTTGTGCTGGTCGATCTCTTCCTGTTCGAACACCTCGTCGCGCCAGGTCTCGAAATGGGCGAAGCCCTTGTCCATGCGCCGGCTCACACCCCGGTCGATCCACACCGTCGCGCGCGAGAGGTTTTCCAGGAAGCGCCGGTCGTGCGAAATCAGGACGAGCGCCGATTTGAGGCTCTTCAGTTCCGTCTCAAGCCACTCGATGGCCGGCAGGTCCAGGTGGTTGGTGGGTTCGTCGAGGAGCAGGATATCGGGTTCCGGCGCGAGCGTACGCGCAAGCGCGGCCCGCCGGGCCTCTCCACCGGAAAGCGATTTCGGATCTTCCTGTCCGCTCAACCCGAGAACTTCCAGAAGATAAGCCCCGCGATAGGGATCGTCGCCGTCGGTCAGGCCTTCGTTGACATAGTCGAGCGTCGAGGCATAGGCGGAAAGATCCGGGTCCTGCGGCAGGTAGCGCACCGTGCGTCCCGGCTGGAAGAAGCGCTCGCCCTTGTCCATTTCGACCTGCCCCGCCGCGATCTTCAAAAGCGTGGACTTTCCTGAACCGTTCCGGCCGACCAGGCAGATGCGGTCGCCTTCGGAAACGGAGAGCTCCGCACCTGTCAGGAGCGGCGTACCGCCAAAGGTCAGTTGAGCGTCGCGCAGTATCAGAAGGGGCGGGGCCATGGGATCCTTTGGTCTTTGAAGAACGGCGCTTGGTTTACTGGCACTTCAAGCAAATCGCAACGCGGCATTGGGGCAAAAGAACCCGGCCTGCAGTGGCATGAAACCGGCCATCGGCTGCGTTGCGGCGCTTGCCCGATGCGACAGCATCGCGCTGCGCACCACGCCTGACCGAGTGGACCGGTTTGATGCCATGAAATGGGTGTCTATCTATGAAGGTTGGTATTACTGGTCAAGCCCCGGCCGCGCAAGCGCCAAACCTGCCGAAGCACAAGCCTGAAAAAGGACGTCCGTGATTTTTAATGGCTTTCTGTCGGATTTTTGCCGGGAAATGGGTTAAGCTGACCTGTGGTCAGGGGCCTATCGTCCATTCGCCGGCTGTAACGCCGGAAGGAGACTGAAGATGTTTTGTCTGATCAAGGGTCCCGCTAGGTCCGGGAATGTCGCAAGCAAACTGAGGATGCTCGGTCTTGCAATCGCGCTGTCTTTTGCCGGAGCCGGGCTCACGGCCGCTGTCCAGCCGGGAGCCGCCAAGGCCGATTCGTTCTACATAGGAACCGGCGGTGTCGGCTTCGCGTTCGGAACCGGCGGCTATCGCGGCGGTGTCTTTTATGGCGGCTATCGCGGCGGCTTTGCCGGTCCGCCGTTCCGTCCTTACGGCCCACCTTATTACTACCATCCCTACGACCGGCGCGCGTACCCGTATCGCTCCCGGCGCTATGTCGCACCGCGCTACAGGCCGCCGCTCTATATTGCGCCCCGTGGGGTCTATGTCGCCCCGCGCGGAGGCTATGTCGGTCAGCCCCGGCGTGTGCCCTACACCAAGACGGGCCTCGCTCCGTTCACGCCGCAATGGGTGGCCTATTGTTCGAGAAAATTCAAATCCTTCAATCCGAACACGGGCACCTATTTGGCCTATAGCGGAAAATATCGTTTTTGCCGCTAGAATTGTAATTTAATTTCGCACCCGTTTAGCGGTTGATATAACGATCTCGTGAAGGTGGAGAAAATTTTTCCTGCATCTTCGCGAAATCTGCAAAAACATCGCCTTTCTTTCCCGCTAGTTGAAATATGCCGCCTGGGAATGCTTGATTGCGCGCAAGGAGCGTGGAATCTTGTCGGCTATCGTTTCCAAGCTTCAACAAAAACCCAAGAGGGGAGAGCGATATGTTCAAGTCCATGCGTGTGACGGCGCTTGCGGCTGCATTGATGGCAGCCACGTCTCTGACAGCATTTGCAGAGGTGGTCTATCATCGCGGCAACACGGCCGATCCGGAAACACTGGATCAGCACAAGACGTCCACAACCTACGAGGCGCACATCCTTCGCGACCTTTACGAAGGCCTGGTGGCCTATGACGCTGCCGGCAAGGTCATTCCGGGCGTTGCTACCGACTGGACAATCTCCGACGATGGCACGGTCTATACCTTTACGCTGCGTGATGACGCCAAGTGGTCGAACGGCGACCCGGTGGTTGCAGGCGATTTCGTCTATTCCCTGCAGCGCATCATGACGCCGGAGACGGGCGCAAAATACGCCAACATCCTCTACCCGATCAAGAATGCCGAGAAGGTCAACAAGGGTGAACTCGCGCCCGAAGAGATCGGCGTGAAGGCACTTGATGACAAGACGCTCGAAATATCGCTTGAAGCACCGACACCCTATTTCATCGAGCAGCTGACTCACCAGACAGGTCTGCCCGTTCATCCCGCCACCGTGGAAGCACACGGCACGGACTTCGTGAAGCCGGAGAACATTGTCACCAACGGCGCTTACGTGCTCGCGGAATTCATTCCGAACGCGCATGTGAAGGCGGTCAAGAACCCGAATTTCCACGATGCGGACAATGTCCAGATCGACACGGTTTTCTTCTATCCGACTGAAGATCGTGGCGCTGCGTTGCGCAGGTTCCAGGCCGGCGAACTGCACACCAACAACGATGCGCCGACCGAACAAGTTGCCTTCATGAAGGAAAACCTGGGCGACCAGTTCCGCGTCGCTCCCTATCTCGGCACCTACTACTACGCTCTCAATCATGAAGACGAGACGCTGAGCAACCCGGACGTTCGCCAGGCGCTGTCGATGGCTGTCGACCGCGAGTTCCTCGCAGACGAAATCTGGGGGTCCACCATGGTCGCCGGCTATTCCTTCGTGCCGCCGGGGATCGGCAATTACGGCGAACCCGCCTTTGCCGACTACATGGATATGTCCCAGATCGATCGCGAAGAAAAGGCGATGGAGCTTCTGGAAAAGGCCGGCTTCGGACCGGACAATCCTGTGAAGCTCACGATCAACTACAACACGTCCGAGAACCACAAGAACACGGCCGTCGCAATTGCCGACATGTGGAAGCCGCTGGGTGTTGAAGTCTCCATGGTGAATACGGATACCAAGACGCACTACGCGATGCTTCGTGATCGTCAGGATTTCGATATCGCCCGTGCCGGCTGGATCGGCGACTATTCCGACCCGCAGAACTTCCTGTTCATGGTCGAGAGTGACAACACGGGCTTCAACTACGCACGCTATGAAAATCCCGAATACGATGCGCTCATGGACGAAGCCGCCGCGACCATCGATCTGGAAAAGCGCGCTGAGATCC
Organism: Pseudomonadota bacterium; assembly: GCA_039818365.1. Classification (GTDB taxonomy): domain Bacteria; phylum Pseudomonadota; class Alphaproteobacteria; order Rhizobiales; family Stappiaceae; genus Roseibium. The sequence goes on along the minus strand of JBCBUA010000083.1, from coordinate 12,414 downwards.
TCAAGCAGGCCGAAGAAATGTTCATGCGGGATCTGCCCTTCATCCCGCTGATGTATTACGGCTCCATGAACATGGTGTCCGACAAGGTGTCCGGGTTCGAGGACAATCTCCTCAACGTTCACCCGACACGCTTCATGAGCATTTCCGAGTAACCGCAACAATCGAACCGGCAGGAGATTTCCTGCCGGTTTTTTGCAAAGGCGGCACCAGAAGACCGCCGGCAGAACAACAGGGGCAGAGCCTATGCACCGCTACGTGCTCGGTCGATTGCTCAGCGCAATCCCGACCCTCTTTCTGATTGTCACAATCTCCTTTTTCCTGATCCGGATCGCGCCGGGTGGACCGTTCGATCTCGAACGTCCGCTTGAGGCCAAGGTGATGGAGAACCTGAACAAGATCTATCACCTGGACGAGCCGCTCTGGAACCAGTACCTGCTCTATCTCAAGAGCATCGCGCAACTGGACTTCGGACCGAGTTTCTATTTCCGGGACTTCTCGATCAACGAATTGTTCGCGCAGAGCCTGCCGATCTCGATCCAGCTTGGCCTGTCGGCCCTTTGCCTTGCGCTTGTGGTTGGCGGAACGCTTGGCGTGATCGCCGCCCTGCGTCAGAACCAGGCAACCGATTACACGGTCATGGCCGCGGCCACGCTTGGGGTCACCATTCCCAACTTCGTCGTGGCGCCGATCCTGACGCTTATCCTGGGTGTCTGGCTCGGCTGGTTGCCCGTGGGCGGATGGAACGGGGGGGCGTTCGTCAATGTCATCCTGCCGGTTGTCACGCTCGCCTTGCCGCAGGTGGCCGTCGTCGCGCGCCTGACCCGAGGCTCGATGATCGAAGCGCTCCGCTCCAATCACGTCCGCACGGCAAGGGCTTACGGCCTGACGGGATACATGGTGATCGTGGTCCACGCCCTGCGCGGGGCCATTCTGCCGGTCGTCTCCTATCTTGGCCCGGCAGCAGCAGCGCTCCTGACCGGCTCCGTCGTCATCGAGACAATTTTCGGAATTCCGGGCATCGGCCGCTATTTCGTCCAGGGCGCGCTCAACCGCGACTATACGCTCGTGATGGGGACGGTCGTCGTCGTCGCCTGCTTCGTCATCCTCTTCAACCTCATCGTGGATCTGCTCTATGCGCTGCTTGATCCGCGCGTGCGCTACGACTGAGGGGGGCGGCCATGACGATGACGGCAGACAACAACACGGTGCCCCAAAAGGGCCGTTCCCTTTGGGACGATGCCCGCGATCGCCTGCTGGCGAACCGCGCGGCCGTTGTGAGCATGGTCGTGCTTGCAGCGATTGCACTTCTATCGATCCTCGGTCCGGCGCTTTCGCCGCACAAGTTCGACACGGTCTACCGGGACTATGTGAAGGTTCCGGCAAGCCTTGAGGCCTATCCGCGGCCGGAGCAGGTCGAACCGGCCTTCATGTCGGTGGCCAAGCGCGCCCGCATGACCGTTGAGAGCTATGAAAGGGACGGGGACACGGTGCTTGCGAAGGTGACCTCGAAACGCGAGATTGATCCGCGCGCGACGCGGTATTTCGACCGGAGCAACCTGTTCAGGGACACGCAGCTCACCGATCTCGCAAGTGATGGCCTCTCGGCAACGATACGAGCCGAGATCAACTACCTGCACTTTTACTTCGGAACCGATGCCAACGGGCGCGACATGATGACGAGAACCTTCATTGCCGGCCGCGTCTCGCTGACGATCGGACTGCTCGCCACCGTGGTCGCGATCTCGATCGGTGTTATTTACGGGGCCACGTCGGGCTATATGGGCGGACGCGTCGATCAGATGATGATGCGCGTGGTCGATATCCTCTATTCGCTGCCCTTCATCTTCTTCGTCATCATGCTGGTGGTCTTTTTCGGCCGGAACTTCATCCTGATGTTCATCGCCGTGGGGGCGGTCGAATGGCTGGACATGGCCCGCATCGTGCGGGGTCAGACGCTGACCATCAAACGCCAGGAATATGTTCAGGCTGCGGAAGCCATGGGCGTTGACGATGGCGGTATTCTGCGCCGGCACGTGATCCCGAACACCCTTGGTCCAGTCGTCGTTTACATGACGCTGCTCGTGCCCAAGGTCATACTCCTGGAGAGTTTCCTGTCCTTCCTGGGGCTTGGCATCCAGGAGCCGATGACGAGTTGGGGCGTTCTGATCTCCGAGGGTGCGCGCAATCTTCAGGGCGCGGCCTGGATGCTCATCTTCCCGTCCATTTTCCTGACATCGACACTGTTCGCCTTGAATTTCATCGGTGACGGCCTGCGCGATGCGCTGGACCCGAAAGACCGGTGAGGAGAGCAGCATGACCAACGAAACGAACAAAACCGTCCTCTCCATCAAGGATCTGAAAGTCGATTTCGAGACGGCAACCGGAACCGTCAACGCCGTGCGCGGTGTCAACATCCACGTGGAGGCTGGCGAGACGGTGGCGATCGTGGGCGAAAGCGGCTCGGGCAAAAGCCAGACCATGATGGCGGCCATGGGGCTGCTTGCCTCCAATGGCCGGACGCAGGGCGAGGTGATCTACGAAGACCGCAACATCCTCGGCCTGCCGGTCGGGCAGTTGAACAAGGTGCGCGGTGAGAAGATCACCATGATCTTCCAGGAGCCGATGACATCCCTCGATCCGCTTTACACCATCGGCCGTCAGCTGGCGGAACCCATGGTCGTTCACGGCGGGCTTTCGTGGAAAGCGGCACGCGCGAAGGCACTGGATCTCCTCAAGCTGGTGAACATTCCGGAGCCGGAGCGCAAGATCAAGGCATATCCTTACGAAATGTCCGGCGGGCAACGCCAGCGTGTCATGATCGCCATGGCGCTCGCGAATGACCCGGACGTTCTGATTGCCGACGAGCCGACCACCGCGCTTGATGTGACAACACAGGCGCAGATCCTCGATCTGCTCCGGGAGCTTCAGAAACGCCTCGGGATGGCGGTCATCTTCATTACCCATGACCTCGGCATTGTCCGCCGCATCTCGGACCGGGTTTACGTGATGAAAACCGGTGACGTCGTGGAAAGCGGCGAAACGCAGAAGATCTTCACGCAGCCCGAGCACCCGTATACGAAGATGCTGCTGGATGCGGAACCGACCGGACACAAGCCGCCGGTCGCCGATAGCAGCCCGGTTCTGCTGGAGGCACAGAAGGTCGAGGTGGAATTCGAACTCGATTCCGGCTTCCTTCAGCCCAAGCATGTTCTGCGGGCCGTCGACAATATCAGTTTCTCCCTGCGCAAGGGACAGACGCTCGGGATCGTCGGGGAAAGCGGCTCGGGCAAATCGACGCTCGGGCGTGCGATCCTGAACCTGTTGCCCGCGGGCGGTCGTGTTGTCTTTCACGGCAAGCAGATCTCGGGTCTGGACCGGAACGCCATGCGCGCCCTGCGCAAGGACATGCAGCTCATATTCCAGGACCCGTTCGGTTCACTCAGCCCCAGGATGACGGTCGGGCAGATCATCTCCGAGGGCCTGCTGGTTCATGAACCCTCGCTCAGCGCACACGACCGCGACGCGCGCGCGTGCCAGGCACTGGAGGAAGTCTCGCTCGATCCGGTGATGCGCAACCGGTATCCGCATGAATTCTCAGGCGGTCAACGCCAACGGATCGCCATTGCGCGCACGATGGTTCTGAAACCGGAATTCGTTGTGCTGGATGAGCCGACCTCCGCGCTCGACCGCACGATCCAGAAACAGGTTGTCGAGCTTTTGCGGGACCTGCAGAAGGCGCATGGACTGACATATCTCTTCATTTCCCACGACCTTGCCGTCGTCAGGGCGCTGTCGGATACCGTCATGGTGATGCAAAGCGGGAAGGTGGTTGAGGCCGGTCCTGCGGACGCGATCTTTGAAGACCCGAAACAGGATTATACGAAGGAACTGGTCGGTGCGGCCATGCTGACCCAGCAGCACATGATGGAGACGGCTTAGGGTCAGCAGTTTCAGAAGGATATCGGCCCTGTTTCAAGCTCATGATGCGCCTGAAGCTTGGCTGTGTCCTCACCGTAGAAATGCGGTGCAAGCAGGGTCGCGCTTGAAAAGACGTGGGCCTTGAGCGCACTGACAGCGGCTTCGCTGTTCTTCGCTTCCAGGGCATCCAGCACGCTGTCGTGCTGGACGATGTTGGGATGGCTCCAGGAATCATCGGGCCTCGGTGTCGCCAGAGTGATGCGTTGAAGCATCACCAGGGTTCGCACGAGCAAAGGTTCCAGCGCGGACATTCCGGAATATCTGAAAATCTGCAGGTGGAACTCCCTGTCGATCTCCGCGCAGGCGAAGATGTCTCTTTGGGAGCGCGCTTCGCGGAATTGCCTATCCAGGTCGCGCAATTCCAGCACCTGGCAGGGTGTGATCGACTTGGCTGCCTCGCTGATACCGGCAATTTCGGTATTGACCCTCAGCCGCAGCAGCAAAAGCGCTTCGGCAAGCGACGGGTCCGTCACGAATGTGCCTTGATAACCTTTGCGAACAACCAGTCCGCACTCCTGCAGATGCATCAACGCTTCCCGGATCGTGCTTTGCGAACAGGCATATTCCTGCGCCAGGGATTGTTCCGTCATGGCGCTGTCCGGCTTGAGCTCACCGGTCAGGATACGGCCCATCAAGTCTTGAAATACGGATTCGGATTTCCGGGCGCGCTTCTCGCCAAATGCCTCTTTATCGTGCGAAGCGTTGTTCGCAGCACTTCGAATGGTCACGTCGTTGCCCCCACACCGGCGTCGATTTCCTGATTTGCATTGCCACGAAGCCCAAGACCGGATTTTTTTTATCTTCCGATGAGCAGAGTGTCTGCCACCTTTGCGCGCATGGTCAATGGGCCTTTATGGCCAAAGAGGCCCCTTTAAGGGACTTGCGCCGTCAATTCTGGTTCAGATGAGCTGGTTTGGCCGTCGACAGCCCGTCAGCCGGGCCAGTGTTACCGATCTCAACTGGCAAATAAACGAGCGGTAAAAATACTGATATGTAATGTGCAATCAGAGATTTTATGCAGCCGATCCTCCGGCCGTGCCTGCGCGCAGGACGGGCTCATTCGCGATAACGACGTGGCTCAGGCGGCCGCTTTTTCCAGCATCGAGATCCAGTTGCGGTAGGCGAGCTTGTCCAGCGCGGTTTCATCAAAGCCCCTTTGGCGAAGAACCTCGAAGAGGGGCGGCAATCCCGTAACGTCGCTCAGATCCTGAGGCGGCAGGCAGCCGTCGAAATCGGAGCCGAGCCCCACATGGTCCACGCCAAGACGGTCGGCAAGATAGACGACATGATCCGCAACGACCTCAAGCGGCGTGTCCTTCTGGTGCTTTCCGTCCGGGCGCAGGAAAGCAACGTGAAAATTGACGCCGACCAGTCCCGCGCTTTCCCTGATGGCGTCCAGTTGCTTGTCGGTGAGGTTGCGGCTGCTTTCGCAGAGCGCATGCGCGTTCGAATGGCTTGCAACGATCGGTCTGTCCGTAATCCCGGCCAGATCCCAGAAGCCCTTTTCATTGAGATGGGACACGTCCAGCAGGACACCGAGCCTGTTGCATTCCTTCACCAGCGCGCGCCCGGCTGCCGTCAGGCCCGGGCCGGTGTCCGGTGATGCGGGAAAGGACATGGGAACACCCGAGCCGTAGGCATTTGCCCGGCTCCACACCAATCCGAGGGACCGAAGTCCGCGATTGTAGAGATCTTCGAGTGCGTGAAACTCCGTGTCGATCGCCTCTGCGCCTTCGATATGAAGGCTGATCGCCATCTTGCCCGCGTCAACGGCCGCAAGGTTCTCTGCCGCGGACCGGCAGATCACGATGTCTCCACCGGAAGCCGCCTCGATCCGTTCAGCGCGTTCCAGCATTCTGTGCGTGAATTCGAGCGCCTTTGGCTGCGGCACTTCCTGGAAATTGACCGGGTCATTGGGGTTGAAGGCTTTAGAAAAATCCTGGTCCGGGTTCGACGGGACGAACATGGCAAAAAGACCACCGGAAAAGCCGGATTCTTTGGCGCGCACGGCGTCAATATGCCCTTTGTCCGAGCGGTCGAAGAAACTGCGTTCGGTCCCCTTGATCGCGTCTATCTCCAGCTTGAGCAACGTATCGTTGTGGCCGTCGAAAACCGGGAACCGGCGCGTTGAAGTCTCGTTTTGCACGAAATGTCCTTGAGTTGCAGGAAAGCCGCGGGCGGGGGAAGATGGGTTCTACACAACCCAATCTAGTCAATCATACGCAGATTGTAAGGCTCCCGCTTCCAAAGATTTGCAATGAAGATGCCGGGCACGTTGACGCGATCCCAACGGGACGCGACAACGGCTTCAATCTGCTGCGCCAGACCACTCGACCGGGCCGGAACCGCGCTTGCCGCGCTTTTCCTTGCAACTCGTCGCCGCTTGTTGCGCCAATTCACCCTATCCCTGCAGGACGCAAAAACGGCTTCGATCTGCCACGTCAAACCGCTCAACCGGGCAGGCAGCCCGCTTCTCGCGTTTTTCCTAGCAGCTCATCGCCGTTTGCTGCGCCAACTCAACCAAATGAATGAGTTCTGACCCTAATCACCCTAATTGGAAGTTCGTCTTCTTGTGCAACCAGCTCGGTGCGAACTTCTGATTCAAAAGGGTGACGAGCAAGTTCATGTTTCGAGTGTGGTTTTCAAACTTGAAAACCGCTTCGGCGTGTGCTGCGGAAATGAGGCGTATTTCAATTTCACTACACTGGAGCGAATGTGACTTGAAACTCGTTGAAAGCTGGCCCAAGAAGGAGGCCGGTTTTGTCGGTTACGCTGCGCGCGTGCCGTGTTGGTTGCATGAGGATACGGATTTGGTGGACAGACAGGTGTTTTCACGCCGCTCGATACTGACGGGCAGCCTGATCCTGGCCGGTGGCGCACTGGCCGGTTGTCAGACCGCTGTCGGCCTGCCCGATCAGGCGGAGCTGCCCGACGAGGATTTCGACTACGCATCCGCCTATGCGGCGCTGCCCGATGGCGACTACACCTGGCCCGCCATCAACTACAAGAATTTTGACGAAAGCTATCTGCGGCAGGTCGTGGAATACAAGACCCGCGAAATGCCGGGGACGATCATCGTCGACCCTTACAACAACTATCTCTACTGGACGCTGGGCAACAAGAAGGCGCTGCGCTATGGGATCGGTGTGGGGCGTGCCGGTTTCGACTGGTCCGGCGAAGCGCTTGTCCGGGTCAAGCGGGAGCACCCGATCTGGCGCCCTCCACGCGAAATGATCGCGCGCAAGCCGTCGCTCGAACGCTATTGGGAAAAAGGCTATCCGCCCGGGCTGAAGAACCCGCTCGGGGCGCGTGCGATGGATCTCTGGCAGGGACCGGTTGACACCCTCTACCGCATCCACGGCACCAATCAGCCCTCGTCCATCGGCAAAAGCGTGTCATCGGGGTGTATCCGCATGTGGCAGCAGGACGTGATCGACCTGTTCAATCGCGTGCCGCTGAGGACAAAAGTGGTTGTTCTGAGCGAAGACCCGAACGGGGGTGCGGACGCGGCCTGATACGCCTGAAGGCAGTCTTGATCAGGTGAGCGCGACATCGTGCAGGACGGCGCCGAAGTGGCAGACCGCCGCGGCGAGCACGAATGCATGCCAGATCGCATTCTGGAACGGCAGCCGTTTCCAGGCGTAGAACACCGTACCGACCGTATAGAGCAATCCGCCGGCCAGGATCATGCAAAGGCCGAACATCGAGGCGCGCTCGATCAGCGGATTGGCGGCGAAGACAACCACCCAGCCGAGCCCGAGATAGATCGGAACGGACAGTTTCTCGGCCTTTGACAGGCGGACCAGCTTCAGGATTGCGCCGGTTACCGCACCCGTCCAGACCGTTGCCAGCAGGATACCGCCGGTCCAGCCTCCGATGATCACGGCCGCCAGCGGCGTGTATGTGCCGGCAATCATGAGAAAAATGGCAGCGTGGTCAAGGCGGCGCAATATGCCGGATTTGTGGTCCTTGGCGAGCATGTTGTAGAGCGCGGAGCAGATCAGCATTGCCATCAGGCAGGCAGCATAGATCATCACTGTTATCTGACGCGTCGGGTCGTCATTGTTCCAGAGCGTGACGGCGAGGATGACGGAGGCGGTCAGACCGAGGCAGATACCGACGACATGGATCGCGCCGTCGGCGATCAGTTCCGCGAGGGTTTGCGTTCTGAACTCCGTCATCCTGGCAAACTCCGTTGGCTATGTTTCATCGTGGTCCAGCGCAATCGCGCTGTAGGCGCAGGAAAGCGCAAGCAGCACACCCATCGTCACGAAGATCGACGTGAAATCCGCACCCATGGCCAGAAGCACGCTGCCGAGGGTGACGCCGAGCGTCCCGCCGACGAGCCGCGCGGTGATGATCAGTCCGCTCACTTCGCCCTGCTTGTCGCGCGGCACGGAATTGGCCGTGATGCGCCCGGTCGGGATCATCGCGACCGGCAGGAATATGCCCCACAGGAGCAGGGCCGGCGCGAGCAGCCAGTAAGTGTCGAAAAGCATCATGACGCCGATGAGAATGGTGGAAACCGCCAGCAGCGCCATGGCGACAAGGACGGGTTTGCGGGACCCGTACTTGTCGGAAAACTTGCCTGCAGGCGCTGCCAGGATCGGCATGGGCAGGACGGCGATCACGGTTCCGATACCGGCCCAGAGCGCACTGTAGGACATCTCGAGCTGCAGAAAGTGCGGAACGTAGATCGCAACCACGATCTTGCTCATCTGTGTCAGCAGGATAATGAGCGTGCTGGCATGAAA
>JBCBUA010000083.1:0-3582 GCA_039818365.1 Pseudomonadota bacterium | reverse complement strand
TCTTTTGCTTCGTAATAGATGAAAATGCCGAGGCAGGCGATGCCGCCGAGAATGGTCGGGATGATGACGGGCGATATCCAGCCGAAATCCGGGCCTTCCATCAATCCGAAGATGAGCGCGGTCAGGCCGATGAGCAGGAGCACCAAGCCGATGGGATCGACAACCGGTCTTGGCCGCGGTGTTTCGGGATTGCGCCACAAGAGGCAGGCGAGGGTGCTTCCGGCCGCAACGATCGGGACATTGATCCAGAATACCCATCTCCAGGACAGGAAATCGGTGAGAATGCCGCCGACCAGCGGTCCGGCGGCAAGGAATATGGTTGCCATGGCGGCAAGCGTGCCGATCGCCCGGCCGCGCTCATTCTCATCGAAGGTCAGGGTCGCGGCAGCCAGCGTCATCGGAAACATCACCGCAGCACACAGCCCCTGAATGACGCGCATCGTAATCAGCATGGCGATGCTGTCGGAGAAACCGGCAACAAGACTGGTGATCGCAAAGATGACGCTGCAGACGATCAGCGTCGGCCGGAACCCGAAGAGATCGATTGCCTTGCCGCCGACGGCCGCAAAGCAGGTGAACGCCAGCATATAGGCGTTGATGATCCAGTGGGTTGTTGTCGCCGAAAGATGAAAATGCTCCCGAATGGCGGGTAGCGACACACCGAGTACGGTCTCGTCCAGCATCACCAGACCGCCGAGGCAGCCGACCGCAAGGACCAGCCCGCGCTTGCGCTCTTTTTCCGCTAGGGCCATGTACCGATGGTCTCCCTGTGGTTTGCAATCTTCTTATTCAAAAGCATTTCCTGCAGCTTAGGTCAGCAGCGTGACAGGCGCAAAGCAGTTTCTTGGCAATCGCCTCAGCTCGGCGATGCATGCGCGCCAAAGGCAAGCGTCGACAGGGCCCTGTCGGATCGCCTGCTCCAGGACCGGAGTGCATCTGACAGCCGGGCGGCGGGGCCGTCGTCCGGGTCGGAGCTGCGCCTGACGCACCACCAGTCCAGGCTGATGCCTTCCTCCGCGATCGGCCGTGCGACCAGGGTACCGTCGGCCAGTTCCGGTTCGATCGCCCACTGGCTGAAGATGGCGACACCGAAGCTGGCGCGCACAAGGTCGATGACAGCCTCCGGGGTCGGCATCGCGGTCATCCGCCGGAACGGTTCGACCGGCGCGCCGAGGAGCGCGGTCCAGTCAAAGCCGGGTTCCGCCGTCAGCGGATAGACGAAAAAGCGCTCGTCCCCCATGTTGATGCTGTTGACCACGGGCTGCTCTGCCAGCGGATGCGTGGCCGACATGACGGCGACGATCGGGTCGGAGCCCAGCTTGACCGAGGTGAACTGGCCGGGAGCGGGCGCACGTCCGAAGACAAGCGACACATCGACCGAGCCATCGACAAGGGAGGCAAGCGGCCGCGCCGTCGCGCTTCCCGATAGGTCGACCGTAAGGCGCTGGTCCATCCCTTCGAGATAGTCGAGAAAGGCCGGGAGCCAGTGATACCGGCTGTAGGTTGCCTGTCCCAGCCGGACCAGCAGCCGCTTTTCCTGTGCGGAGGCTTCAATGTCCTGTTCCAGCCGGAAAAGCTCGGCGAGGAAGCTTTCCCCGAGCCGGCGGAAGCGTTCGCCTTCCGGGGTCAGCTGCAGCCCGGCGTCGCCACGCTGGACGAGGGCGACGCCGATCCGGCGCTCCGCCTCGCGCAGCCTGTGGGAGGCGGCGGACTGGGTGATCCCTAGGCGTGAGGCGGAAACGGTCATGCTGCCGGTTTCGCTGAGGGCGGAGAGAAGCGTCAGGTGATGAATGGCGAGCTTTGGTATCATTCTTCCATGAAATCATTTCATGAAGAGAATGAAAACTAAGAATTTTATTTATGTGCTCATGCGCGCTATCGAAGTGACATGTCAGTTTTCAACAAGCTCCGTTTCGACCTCAGTCCCGCTGCCGCGACGCTTGTCATCGTGATAACGGCGGTCGGCTTCGGTCTCGTGCCCGTTTTTGTCCGCGAACTGCAGGGTCTGGGGACCGGTCCTGCAACGATCGCGCTCTACAGGTATGTCATTTCGGTGCTGGTCCTGCTGCCGTTTCTGCCGCGCGAACGCCACAAGCGCGGCAAGGCGCTGCTGCTTGCCGGGGCCGGGGCAATCGTCGGCCTGAGCGTGATCGGCTATCTGGAGGCGATCAGCAACGCACCGCTGGCCGCTGTCGGTGTCGTCTACATGTCCTACCCGGCCTTTGCGGCCCTGTTCGCACTGGTTCTTCTCAAGCAGGCACTGAGCTGGCGGACGTTTGCAGCCATCGGCCTGGTGCTCGGCGCGGCAGCCCTTCTTCTTGATCCGGCGGCCCTGTCGCCTGAGGCGCTTGCAGCCCTTGTCTGGGCGATCCCGGCCCCGATTGCCTTCGGGTTTCTGATCGTTGTCCTGAGCGGCATGGGTGGTGACCTCAATCCGCTGGAGCGCGCCGTCTGCACGCTGATCGGGGCCATCGCGGGCCTGCTGCCGCTTGCGCTCCTCGAGGGCGGTGGCTCGGTCCTGCCGTCCTCCTTCAATGAAGTCTGGCTGATCGTGCTGATGGGCCTTGTCACCGCGCTCATTCCGCAGATCATGTACACGATCGCGTGCCAGAAGATCGGCCCGATGAGGACCGCGGCGGCAGGAAGCTTCGAACTGCCGACCATGTTCCTGATCGGCTGGCTGGTTTTCGGTGAGGCCTTCGGGACGCTGGAGCTCGTCTGTGCGGTGCTTGTTCTTTCCGCCATTCTTGTTGCGCCCGCGCCCGCTCCGGCGGCCAGTCCGGCAGGAGACAGGCCTGCGATACAGACGGGATAAAATATCTCCATAAAAAGTATCTTGATATCAAGATAAAAAGTGACTATCTCCTGTTCGACCGGGCAGGTAAAGCGTTTCGGCGACTTGGAAACAAGAGGTCCTGCCTTGCGTTCAAGACGAGCCGAAAGGCAAACAAGGCGAACCGCGTTGTTCCCGAAACGCCACGGAAGCCCGGAAGAGTTCTGGAGAAATGACTGATGACTGGCCGCAATCCCGACCACCCTGTTCACGACCTCATTGTCAATCGCTGGTCGCCCCGCTCCTTCGACCGCTCGGACATGCCGGAAGCGGAGCTGAAGACGATCCTGGAAGCCGCGCGCTGGGCCCCCTCCGCCTTCAACATCCAGCCCTGGCGCTTTGTTTATGCGCGGCGCGGCACCAAAGGATGGGACACGCTCGTCAACCTCTTGAACCCGTTCAACCGCGACTGGGCCCAGCATGCCTCGGCGCTGCTGTTCCTGTTCTCCGACACGGAAGTGGACGGCAAGGACGGCAAACCGAACCGCAAGAGCGGAACCCATTCCTTCGACGCAGGCGCCGCCTGGGCAAACGCCGCCCTTCAGGCGACCGGGATGGGCTACCACACCCACGCCATGGCGGGGATCCTGCGCGACGAAATCCACGGGACGCTCGGCGTGCCGGCCCGCTTCAAGGCCGAAATCGCCATCGCCATCGGCAAGCGCAGCAAGGTCGAGGACCTGCCGGAGGACCTGCGCGCCCGCGAAACCCCAAGCGCCCGCAAACCAATTGATGAGATTGCGTTTGAG
>JBCBUA010000082.1:8905-19486 GCA_039818365.1 Pseudomonadota bacterium | reverse complement strand
CGGCATGGATGCCATGGTCGAGCCATGGCATCCATGCCGTTTCATTTCTTTCTGAAAGGCATCACTTTTTATGAAACCTAGCGGCATGGATTCCAGATCAGCGTTCGGCGCTGCCTCACTTGTCTGGAATGACGGGTGATAATGTTTAAGCACCACGAGAGGCGTGCCTCACCGTGCTGCACTTTGGCGACAAGACAAGAAGCGGCAAAAGCTCCGTCTTTCCGGACAAGTGCAGCACCAGCGGCGCGCCGATCCGGAACCCAGAATTACTTCGTGCCGGAGGCACGGCTGTTCTCCTGCCGTTCTTCTTCTTTCGGGGTCGCTTCTCTCACGCTGATCTCTGGATTCCAGATCAGCGTTCGGCGCTGCCTCACTTGTCTGGAATGACGCCCAAGAGGAATGGTGATGGCGGGGAAACGGCAAGCAACCTGTGCATGACCGTGCGCGTCCGGGAGCACAGATCCCATGCTTTCGGGAAACTCTCTCAGCCGTATTCCCGCTCGTCGGCGATCACCTTGCCATCGTTGGGCAGCGCGCCCGGCGGCACGATTTCAACGTCCCCTTTCAGCCGCGTGACTTCCTTCAGCGTCACCGCCACCCGGTCGGTCAGACCGTCGGCACTGATGTCGGTCTCAACCGAAAGCGTCATTGCGTCGCTTTCGCCTGCGCGGCTGACAGCAAGCCGGGCCTTGCTGACTTCCGGATGCGCGGCAACGATCTGGGCGATCTGCGCCGGGTCGACAAACATGCCCTTGACCTTGGTGCGCTGATCCGCGCGTCCCATCCAGCCCGCAAGCTGCATGTTGGTGCGTCCGCAGCCCGACCGTCCCGGAATGACCTTGGACAGATCCCCCGTTCCGAAACGGATCAGGGGATAGAGCGTGTTGAAATTGGTCACGACCAGTTCGCCGACTTCGCCGTCATCGACCGGCTCTCCGGTGCCCGGACGGACGATCTCGACAATGAAATCCTCATTGACGACCATACCGGTGCGGGCTTCGGTCTCGTAGGCAATAACGCCGAGATCCGCGGTCGCGTAGCACTGGGCAACCTGAATGCCCTGATCCTCGTATTCCTGCCTGAGGGACGGAAACAGGGCGCCGCCGGAGACAAGCGCCTTCTTGATGGAGGAAACATCACGGCCCTGTTCCCGCCCCCGGTCGAGGAGCACTTTCAGATAGTCGGGCGTGCCGACAAAGCCCGAGGGTTTCAAGACCTCGATCGCTTCCACCTGCGTGTCGGTGTTGCCAACGCCGGCGGGAAAGACCGTGCACCCGAGGGCGATTGCCCCCTGGTCGAGAATGAAACCTCCCGGCGTCAGATGATAGGAGAACGCGTTCAGCACCGTGTCTCCCTTGCGGAAACCGGCGGCGAACAGGCTGCGTGCGCCGTTCCAGGGATCGAGGCCGGGCGCTTGCGGCTCCCAGATCGGCCCGGGCGACATGAAGACGCGCGCGGCTTCGGACAGATCGCCTGCCAGAAAACCACCGAAGGGCGGGTTCGCTTTCTGCCGTTCCATGAGGTCCGGCTTGCGCAAAATCGGAAGCGCAGCCAGGGACACGCGGTCGACGACAGCCGTGAGATCGCATCCGTCCAGCTGCTCGGCCCAGGCGGGTGCGCGGCGCATGGCATGTGCCATGAGTTCCGGCAACCGGACAAAGAGATCCCGTTCGCGCAATGCGGGGTCCTGCCGCTCGCGCGCATCAAACTGTTGGTCGCTCATGGTCGTCTCCGCGTCTATGGCGTCAGGGTCACTTGCCCGTCAGGCCAGCCAGCGCTTCCTTCGCTTGTAATGTTTGACATTCCGGAACGAACGGCGTCCTTCGCCGCCGACACCCAGATAGAATTCCTTCACATCCTCGTTTTCCCGAAGCGCCTTCGCATCGCCGTCAAGCACGATGCGGCCGGATTCCAGGATGTATCCGTAGGTCGCATATTTCAGCGCCACATTGGTGTTCTGTTCCGCCAGCAGGAAGGACACGCCTTCCTTTTCGTTGAGTTGGCGGACGATCTCGAAAATCTCTTCAACAAGCTGAGGCGCGAGGCCCATGCTGGGCTCGTCCAGCAGGATCATCTTCGGTCGGCTCATCAGGGCGCGTCCGATCGCGCACATCTGCTGTTCACCGCCGGACGTATAGCCCGCCTGGCTCTGGCGGCGCTCTCTCAGCCGCGGGAAATAATTGTAGACCATCTCCAGATCGGCCTTGATCGCGGCATGCCCGTCCTTGCGGGTATAAGCGCCGGTCAGAAGGTTCTCCTCGATGGACAGGTGGCCGAAGCAATGCCGGCCCTCCATCACCTGGATACAGCCGCGCCGGACAAGTTCGTTCGGCGACAGGGCCTGAACCTCGTCCTGCTCGAACAGAATAGAGCCCTTCGTAACCTCACCGCGTTCAGCGCTCAGGAGATTGGAAATCGCCTTCAGGGTCGTCGTCTTGCCAGCACCGTTCGCACCCAGAAGCGCCACGATACCGCCCTTTGGAACCGTCAGCGACACACCTTTCAGGACAAGGATCACGTGATCATAGATGACCTCGATATTGTTGACCGAAAGGATCGTCTCCGCGGTGTCAGGTGCGCCGTCCGAACCGGACTGTTCTACATCCAGCAATGCCATTTAACTTTCTCCTGGGATGCTCCGCCGCGCGGGGTGCGCGGCGGAACGGACTGCCTTATCAGTTCGGGCAGGGCTCGGTACGCTCCGGCCACGGCGCGTTCTTTTCCGCGTACTCGGCAGCAGCTGCCTCAAGAAGCGGCCGGACGATGTCGGTCATCGGCTCGATCCAGCCGGAAGCCTGACGCCATTGCGTGCCGTCCCACTCCTGGATGAAGACCGGATGGCTTCCGGCATGGTCGTCGCAGGTGACCTTCATCGGATGCGCAAAGCCTGCAAGACCCAGCTCTTTCAGACGGGCTTCATCGAGATTGAGCGCTTCCAGTCCCATCCGCATGTCTGCACCGGTGATGACCTTCTTGCCGGTCAGCTCCTGTGCGGTACGGATGCCCTCGGCGATGATCACCGAGTTGAGGACGCCGCGGTTATAGAGCGTGCCGCCGATCGAGCTTGCATCGGTCGAGCTGAGGCCCGCATCGATCACGTGCTTCTTGATATCGTCAAGAGCCGGGAAATCGCTGCCGACACCGGAGAAGTTCATGGCCTTGTAGCCCTTGGCGCCTTCACCACCTGCTGCGGCATCGTCATCACCTGCGGACCACCAGACACCGATGAACTTGTCCATCGGGAAGCGGATCTTCACGGCTTCCTTGATGGCTGTCGGGTTCATCGCGCCCCAGCCCCACATGACCATGTAGTCCGGGCGGTCACGGCGTACGTTCAGCCATTGCGATGACTGGTTCTGCATTTCCTTGACGCCGACCGGGTATTGCAGCAGCTCGAAGCCGTATTTCTCGGCAAGCTGCTCCAGAAGCGGGATCGGCTCACGGCCGTAACCGGCATCCAGGAAGATGTAGCCGATCTTCTTGCCCTTGAGATTGTCGAGACCGCCTTCCTGCTCACCGATATACTTGATGACGACGGAGGCACCGTCCCAATAGGTGTCCGGCACGTTGAAGACCCACGGGAAGGTGGAACCGACAGCAGCCGCGGACAGGCCGTACCCCATCGACAGGACCGGGATCTTGTCAACGCCGGCTTTCGGGATCAGCTGCAGCGTGATGCCGGTGGAATACGGATTGTAGACCAGCGCACCCTTGCCCTTGGTTGCCTCGTAGCACTCGACGCCTTTCTGGGCGTTGTAGCCGGTCTCGCATTCCTCGAGCTCCAGCTTCACGCCGCCGATACCGCCGTCGCGCTCGTTGAGCATTTTCAGGTAATCGTGCATGCCGTTGGCAATGTGAATGCCGGATGCGGCAAACGGACCGGTGCGGTAGGTCAGCAGCGGCACATAATTGCTGTCTTCAGCCTGAGCGACCGTTGTTGTGGCCAGGCCGGAAATTCCGACCCCGAGCGCAACAGCGGTTCCCAGCGCAATTTGCTTGATGCGTTTCATGTTTCTCCTCCCATGCGGCTCCGGACCATCCGGCACCGCCAGACCTGTTGCGCCATTCCTCTCCGGACCGGTCCAAATCCGGATGACGTTCAAAATGACTGGCCTCCTAGTAGGGGAAGGGCCAGACCCTGAGTTTCTGCTTCGCGATCTGCCAGAGCCGCGCAAACCCGTGCGGTTCGACGATCAGGAAGAAGATGATAAGGGCGCCGACGATCATGAACGTGACATGTTCGACCGTTTCGGCAGCCAGGTTGATCCCGATGGTACCGGGAATGAATTTCAGGAATACCGGCAGGATCCAGATAAACGCCGCCCCCATGAACGATCCGCTCAGACTGCCGAGACCGCCCAGGATCACCATGAACAGGATCTGGAAGGACAGCGCGATCGAATAGGACGACGGTTCTGCCGCATTCAGCCAGAAGAACACCATCATCGCGCCGGCGACACCGCAGATATAGGACGAGACGGCAAAGGCCATGAGTTTGGTCTGCAGCGGCCGGATGCCCATCAGCTCGGCGGCGATGTCCATGTCGCGGATCATCATCCAGGAGCGCCCGATGCGCCCGCGCAGGACGTTCGCCATCAGGTAGGCGATCAGCGCAGTGATGCTGAGAACGATGAAATAGCGGACGATCGGCGTCGCCTCGGCACCGGACACCACCACACCGAAGGCTTCGCGATGCGGGATCTCGATCGCACCGGATGCGTTGTCGTTGTAGAGCCACCGGATGCGGATGAAGCACCACTCCAGGAAGAACTGGGCGGCGAGCGTTGTCACGGCAAGGTAGAGCCCCTTGATGCGCAGGCTCGGCAGTCCGAACACCGCACCGATTGCCGCCGAGAACACGCCTGACAGCAGCACCATCAGGATAACATTGGCGTCCGGGAATATCGTCGTCAGCTTGTAGGCCGCATAGGCGCCCACGCCCATGAAGGCGCCGGTCCCCAGAGAGAGCTGCCCGCAGAAGCCCGTCAGCACGTTGAGCCCGATTGCCGCCAGCGAAAACACCAGGAACGGGATCATGATGGAGGTCAGGAAGAAGTCATTGGCAAAGACGGGAATGACCACAAAGGCAATGGCCAGGATGACCATCAGACCGACCCGGTCCTGCAGGATCGGCATCAGTGCCTGATCCGCCTTGTAGCTCGTCTTGAATTGGCCAGCTTCGCGATAGAACATTCTTTATACCCGCTCGATGATGCGTTCGCCGAAGAGGCCTTGCGGCCGGAACAAGAGGAAAATCAGGGCGATGATATAGGCGAGCCAGGACTCGATCCCGCCACCGACCAGGCCGCCCCAGTAGAGCTCACCGATCTTCTCGCCGAAGCCGATGATCAGGCCGCCGACAATCGCACCCGGAATGGAGGTGAAGCCGCCGAGGATCAGCACCGGCAGGGCCTTGAAGGCGACAATCTCGAGCGCGAAGGAAACATCCGAACGCGCGCCCCACATGATCCCGGTCGCAAGCGCGACAAGACCGGCCGCGAACCAGACGATGGCCCAGATCTGATTGAGCGAGATGCCGACGGACAGCGCGGCCTGGTGATCGTCGGCAACCGCCCGGAGCGCCCGGCCGATCCGCGTCTTGTTGAAGAAGATGCCGAGCGCGGCCACCATCAGCACTGCGATAACCGCCGCCGCGATATCGATATGCTGCAGGATGATCAGGCCGCGATCTCCGAATTCGATCGCCGTGGAGCCGGTCGGCAAGCCGAGTTCCTCGGTGATCATCTGCTTCGGCTCGCCGCCGAAGACGAATTCCCCGAAGCCGATCAGGAAGTAGGTCAGACCGATGGTCGCCATGAGCAGGATGATGTCCGGCTGGTTGACGAGCGGCCGCATGACCACGCGCTCCACGCCATAGGCAAGAATGCCCATCGCGCCGATCGTGAGGGCAAGCGCCAGGTAGGCGGGAACGCCGTTTTCGTTCAGCCCCACAAGCGTCAGTCCGGCGAACACAACCATGATGCCCTGCGCGAAGTTGAAGACGCCCGACGCCTTGAAGATCAGCACGAAACCGAGCGCGATCAGAGCGTAGAGAATCCCGGCAACGAACCCTTCCCAAAGAACCTGAAGGAAGAAGTCCGGCATTTCGTACATCTGCACGAAGGGATCAATGAAAATGTCGTAGAGCATCGTTTCACTCTCCCCTAGTGACTGACGCCGAGATAGGCATCGATGACATTCTGGTCGGCCTGCACGTCTTCGGGCGGGCCATCGGCGATTTTCTTGCCGTAGTCGAGCACGACCACCCGGTCGGACAGATCCATGACCACGCCCATGTCATGTTCGATCAGCGCGATCGTGGTTCCGAATTCCTGGTTCACATCGAGGATGAAGCGGCTCATGTCCTCTTTTTCTTCCAGGTTCATGCCGGCCATCGGCTCATCCAGCAGGAGCAGATCCGGTTCCATCGCAAGGGCACGCCCGAGCTCGACACGCTTCTGCAGACCGTAGGGCAGGCGGCCAACGGGCGTCTTGCGGATGGCCTGGATTTCCAGGAAGTCGATGATGTCCTCGACCTTCCGGCGGTGTTCGATCTCTTCGGCTTCCGCCGGGCCGCGCCAGATCAGCTGCCAGAAGAAATTGCGGTGCATTTTCAGGGAACGGCCGGACATGATGTTGTCGAGCGTGGTCATACCCTTGAACAGCGCCACGTTCTGGAACGTACGCGCGATCCCCTGGCTCGCGGCCTCGTACGGCTTCATCTTGCGCCGCTCCTTGCCCTGCCAGGTGATCGTGCCCTCCTGCGGATGATAAAAACCATTGATGACATTGAGCATCGAGGTCTTGCCGGCACCGTTCGGACCGATGATCGCCCGGATTTCCCCCTTCAGAATGTCGAAGGAAATGTCCGTGATGGCCTTCACGCCGCCAAAGGCCAGCGACACGTTGTCGACCCGCAGCAATTCCTCGCGCGCGGCCGGTTCGGCAGCGCCCTCCGGAGCCGAGGTCATGTCTGTTGCAAAGGCGTTCATTCGGCAGCCTCCTGATAGCCCTTGCCTGGATCATGGTTTTCCATGTCGCGGATCTCGACCGTGGCTTCGATCGCCCCCTTGCGGCCATCCTCGAACGTGACTTCCGTGCGGATGTGCTTGGAGGCCGAGCCGTCATAGAGCGCCTCGATCAGCGGCGCATAGCGTTCCGCAATGAAGCTTCGCCGCACCTTCTGGGTCCGCGTCAGTTCCCCGTCATCGGCGTCCAGTTCCTTGTGCAGGATCAGGAACCGCTTGATCTGGGCACCTGCCATCATGGGTTCGCGCGAAAGGTCCCGGTTGACCTGGTCGACATGGCTTTCCACCATGGCGTAGACGTCGGGATGAGCGGCAAGCTCCTGGTAGGAGGCGTAATTGACGTTGTTGCGTTCCGCCCAGGATCCGACGGCGGTCAGGTCGATATTCAGGAACACTGCAACCATGTCGCGCTCGTGTCCGAAGGCGACCGCTTCCTTGATGTTGGGGAAGAACTTCAGCTTGTTCTCGATGTATTTGGGCGCAAACAGCGCCCCGTCGTTGAGCTTGCCGACATCCTTGGCCCGGTCGATGATCTTGAGGTGCCCGTTTTCGGCAATGATACCCGCATCGCCCGTATGCACCCAGCCGTCCGGCGTCTTGGTCTTTTCCGTTGCCTCGTCATTCTTGAAATAACCGACGAACACGCCCGGAGACCGGTACATGACCTCGCCGTTGTCGGCGATCTTCAGCTCCACATCGGGCGCCGGTTTGCCGACCGTATCGCCGAAGATCTCGCCGTCCGGCTGCAGCGTGATGTAGACGCTGGCTTCCGTCTGACCGTAAAGCTGTTTCAGATTGAGACCGAGCGAGCGGTAGAA
The DNA here is from genome assembly GCA_039818365.1 of Pseudomonadota bacterium. GTDB lineage: Bacteria > Pseudomonadota > Alphaproteobacteria > Rhizobiales > Stappiaceae > Roseibium. Next base: position 11,640 of record JBCBUA010000082.1, on the reverse strand, counting down.
CTGGAAGATCTCGGGACCGATGGCCTCCCCGGCGGTGTAACCGACTTTCATCCGTGTCAGTCCCATCCGGTTCTTCAGCGGCCCGTAGACGAAAAACTCGCCGAGCCGGTAAAGCAGCCGGTCCTTGAACCCCACGGTTTCGCCGTTGAGAATTTTCTCACCGACGTTTCGTGCGACATCCATGAAGTAGTTGAACATGGCGCGCTTGGTTTTGCCCGCATCCTCCATCCGCACCATGATCTGCGTCAGCAGGGTTTCGAACACCCTCGGCGGCGCGAAGAAATAGGTCGGCGCGATTTCCCGCCGGTCGACATCGATCGTGTCCATGCCCTCCGGACAGTTGACGCAATAGGCGGCGGTGAAGGCCTGTGCCAGCGAGAACACGTGATCGCCGATCCAGGCCATCGGCAGGTAGGCAAGCACTTCCTCGGTTTCGTCCAGGTGATCGAACACATTCGCGTTCCGGGCCGAAATCGCCAGATTGTCGAAAGACAGCATGACGCCCTTGGGACGTCCGGTCGTGCCGGATGTATAGAGCATCACGGCAATATCCGAACCCTTGCCCGCGGCAAATCCCTGCTCCCATTCACCGGCAAGCGCCCCGTTCTCCGCCTGCAGGGCGCGGCCTCTCTCCTGCACGGATTCATAGGCGTGCAAATGCGTGTGATCGTAGTCGCGCAGGCCCCGGATCTCGTCATAGACAACGTCCTTCAGGGTGGGCACCTCATCGGACATCGACAACAGCTTGTCGACCTGCTCCTGGTCTTCCACCACCGCGAACTTCACCTCGGCATGGCCCAGGACATAGGCCATCTCTTCGGCGACGGAGTCGGAATAGACGGGCACCGGAACGGCGCCCAGCGCCTGGGCGGCAACCATGGACCAGTACAGCCTCGGACGGTTCGCTCCGACAATGGCGATCTTGTCGCCCTGCTCCAGTCCCAGTGATTTCAGCCCGATTGAAAAGGCGCGGATTTCCTCGCATACCTCGGACCAGGTCCAGCTCTGCCAGATCCCGTAATCCTTCTCCCGGAACGCTGTCCGGCTTCCAAACGTCCTTGCATTGCGCAAGAGGATTTTCGGAAAGGTATCTTCCCCGCTCGGCGACGTGCCGCTCGACCCTGCCATTATGCGTTTCATCCCCTTGGACCGCCTTTTCGGAGCCTGCTTTCACACGCCCGTCGCCGATCCGTTCTTGTTCAACCGGCCGCGACGAAAACGAAGCCTCCGGTCTGGAAGGTTGCCCCGATTCCGGGGTCATTCTTTCAACGAGTATGAAACAGCCTGCTGCGCCAACCTTCAACCGGTATTTTGTCGAAGACGGCCGGGCGTCATGTCTCGTCGCTTTCAAGGAGACGCTAGACCGGCCGATTTGCAGCAATATGATCCAATTGTTTCCAATTGTTGCATTTGCGCTGCGGCTGCGAAGAGCCTGTGGTCAAGCCCGGTTTCGGGTCATGGTCACTGCCCAAGCTTACGTTAGGTAATTGCGCCGCTTCCGGTTCATGCCTATACTCGGAAAACGGACAAATTCAAGAAATACAACCTATAAACAACCGCACATGATTTCGAGGGGGAGACGAAATGGCCAAAGGTCCAGCCAAGGCGAAAAAAGCCAAAAAAACAAAATCACGGGCGGCGAAAACGAAAGCTCCGGTGGCAAAGGCATCGCAGCCTGTCGCTGTGCCCTCTCTTGGTCCGCGTATCCTGAACGTGCCGCGCGACGCGACCGACCTGCGCGATCGCATGTATGAGCCGTCCCTTCTCGGCCTGAAACTCTCCATGGACCCGCCCGATCCGGAGCTGAGCCCGATCCGTGACCAGGGCGGCGAAGGATCCTGCACCGGTTTTGCGCTTTCCAGTGCGATCACGTTCCTGAACCGGCTGCGCCACGCCCGGCTCTCAAGTCCCGTCGAGGCACCCCTTGCCAGCGCGCGCATGCTCTACGAAATGGCGAAGCTCAATGACGAGTGGCCCGGTGAAGACTACGAGGGCTCCAGCATCAGGGCCGCTTTGAAAGGGTTCTTCAACAACGGCGTCTGCAGCGAGGATCTCGCACCCTATAGGGAAGGAGAGCGCAACTGGTATCTGAACAAGCATCAGGCCGAGGACGCCAGAAAGGTCGGCCTCGGGGCCTACTTTCGCCTGCGCCCCCAGATCATCGACTATCACGCGGCCCTCAACGAAGCCGGAGTGATCTACGCATCCGCGATGGTGCACCGTGGCTGGCAGCGTCCGCGCCGGGGTGACATTGCGCCGTCCAACGTGACGGAGGGCGGCCACGCCTTCATTATCGTCGGGTATGACGACAAGGGCTTCCTGATCCAAAACTCCTGGGGAGAACAATGGGGTGGGTTCGGCGGACGGCCCGGGATCGCCCGCTGGCGCTACGAGGACTGGTCGGCGAACATCATGGACGCCTGGGTTCTGCGTCTCAATGTTCCAACGCCGGACTCCTTCGACCTCACCGTGCAATCACCGGAAGATGCCGGCCGGTCCCTTCTGGGGTCACCGACCACGAAGGCACCGCGTCACGAGGAGATCGTCGGACACATCATTCACCTCGATGACGGCAATCTCGTTGAAACGGGAAAGTACCCGACCCCCGTTGCAAGTCTGCAGGAAACCGCGAATTTCCTCGCCGACGAAGACGCGACGGCCGGACGCGACTACAAGCACCTGTTATTTTATGCCCATGGCGGCCTGAACGACCAGAATGCCTCTGCGAACCGCGT
>JBCBUA010000082.1:1021-8806 GCA_039818365.1 Pseudomonadota bacterium | reverse complement strand
ATCGGACTTCTTTGATCGTGTGTTCGAGACGACGGTGCGGCTTCCCGGAAGGGCCATCTGGCGGGACATGAAACGCGATGCCGGTCAGTCTTTCCTCGCATCGGGCGGTGGAACCAGGGCCCTGAGAATTCTGCTCAAGGGCAACGCCAAACGGCAGAACCCGCTCAAGATCCATCTGGTAGGCCACAGTGCCGGAGCGATTTTTCTGGGTCATCTGCTCGAACGGCTGAATTCCGTCAATCCGCTTTCCGAACCGCTGCAATCCTGCTCGCTGATGGCACCGGCCTGCACGATTGACCTCTTTGAGAAATTCTATCATCCCAGAATTGGCGGCAAGCAGGCCGCATCGGATATCGCCCAACTGGTGCAGTACAATCTGATCGATCAGCGCGAACAGGACGATTCGGTTGGTCCTTACAGGAAGTCGCTTCTCTATCTTGTGTCCAATGCCTTCGAGGAGGAACGCAAGATGCCGCTTCTGGGAATGGAAAACTTCAGCAAGGACCTGACCCTAAAAACGGACCACCAGCTCCACTACGCAGGGCGCGGCGAGACAATCACGGACAGCAAGACACACGGCGGCTTCGACAACGACCGGGCAACGATGAACAACATCCTGAAAAACATTCTCGGCACCAGACCGACACCTGCAAAAGGCTTCCAGCCGGAGGACATGACCGGATATTAGATCTTGCGCGGGCGGGCCTGCGCAGCTTGGCTAAGAAGGCGCAGCCGTGCTCTTTCTGGCCACCAGCCAGGGCTTCAGCTGGATGCTCCCCTGCTCGGGCGGCGCACCTTCGAGAAGGTCAAGCAACAGGCGGGCCGCCTGCTCGCCAACCGCGCGGCGCGGCTGATGGACCGTCGTCAGCGGCGGCACGAAATGGCCGGCAATATCGATATCGTCGAAGCCGACGACCGAGACGTCCCGGGGCACACGCACACCCGCTTCGTTCAAGGCGCAAATGAAACCGAAGGCCATCCGGTCGGCTGCGCAAAAGACCGCAGACGGCCGGTCCTTCAGGCGGAGCCAGGCTTGAGCTGCCTTTTCACCTGCATCCAGCGTGTAGTCGCCCTCGAACACCCAGGCCTTGTCCGGGTCAAGACCCGCGCCGGTCAGCGTCGTCCGGAACCCTTCGAGCCGGTCCCTTCCCGGCTTGTGCGTCAGCGAACCCGTAACATGTCCGATATTCGTGTGCCCGCATTCGAGCAGGTGGGAAACAGCCAGGCGCGCGCCAAGCAGATTGTCCACGACGGCGATCGGCACAGCCGGGTCGTCGCTCCATTCACCGCAGGCCACGATCGGCGGCAGCTTGGGGTTCATCGCCCGGACGTCGGATATCGAGAAATGCCCGTCAAGGATAACGATGCCGTCGCAATTGTTCTTGCTGAAGAAGTCGCTGATGGTTGAACGCGACATGGACGGCTTGCGGGTGTCGGCAATCAGAACCTTCAGGTTCTTTGCAGCGCATACAGTCTCAATGCCTTGGAGGATGTTGGAAAAGTGGGAGTTTCCGATATCGGGAACCAGCGCAACGATGGTGCCGGTGTCGCGCCGGCGCAGATTTCGCGCGGCGTGATTGAGAACATAACCGGTTTCTTCGACCGCCTTTGCGACCTTGTCACGCGTCTTGATCGAAACGCGCTCGGGCGCGGAAAGCGCGCGGCTGACCGTCGCCGTGGAGACCTTGGCCGCCCGCGCGACATCCTGCACGGTTGGATTGGCTTTTCTGACGTTCGACTCGCTCATTCCCTCGTTCTTAACCGACAAAAAACCGATCTGGCGATTTTTTCTTCAAATATCGGACCGGAAAGGCAATGCTGCACGGGATTTGGCGATTTCAGGAGCGGTAAATGCCCGATGAACGATTGACGGACATATCGTCCGACGAACCTCCTGCGGATCTTTCAGCACCGCAAAAGGCCCTTTGGTGGCTCCGCAAAGGCGATTTCCGGCTCGGGCCCGAATGGGAACAAGCTCACACGATCTGCCAGGATGCCGAAGGCGAAAAGGCCCATGACTGGATCCACGCCCTCTGTCATCTGATCGAAGGCGACATCGGCAACGCCGCCTACTGGTTCAGGCGCGCGGAACAACCATCGGGCGCGACGGACCCGAAGGAGGTCTGGGAACAGATTGCCGCGTCTTACGGATAGCAAGCGGAACACCGTTACTCCGCAACACCCAGATACTGCTCGATCTGCTTGACCCCGCGTTGCATGTGGGCGTCGATCTCCTTGAGCATGAGATCCAGCCGGTCGCCAAGCGCGAGCTGCAGATAGCGTTCATGGGCATCCACGATCGGCCCCTTGCGGCCGTGCGCCCTCTGGTGCTCGGCAAGGTAAAGCTGCAGCCGTCCGGCAATGCGGCGCCAGCTCTCCAAAAGCAGCTTGTGCCCGCTCATTTCATAAACAAGCGAATGAAACCGGACTTCCGCCTCGCTCGAGGCGACGTGGTCATCGAGTTCGAGCGTGGCAAGCAGCGCCTTGTGCCGGACATCCAGTTCGCGTGCGAAGGCCTCATCCCGGCGATCCCAGAGTTCACGGAAGGCGAGCGTCTCGAGCGCTGTTCTCAGCGAATAGATCTCCCTGACATCCTCCGGCGACAGCTTGAGAACGCGCGTGCCGGTATAGGGAATGGTCTCGATCAGCCCTTCAGCCGCAACCTGGCCCATGGCCTCGCGCAACGGGCCCCGGCTCACGCCGAACCTTGCGGCAAGGTCGGATTCGGTAATCTGGCTTCCGGACTCGATCTCGCCGCTGATGATCGCACGGCGCAGATTGGCCGCGATCTGGTTGCTGAACGTCTCGCGCTTGACGGGTCTGACCCTGTTTTGCGACATCAGTTGCGGTTTGTTCATGATCCCGTGCACTTGTTCGTTTTTGGCTGGCGCATTGCTGCAGTTGGCTTTCCGCTTGTTCTGGGTGATGGACTCATTTATCAGTCCTGACCCTAGCGCAAGACCCAGTCCTTGTAAGCCTTTGCGGCTTCCAACGTAACCATTCCGGGCAGGCCGCTGCCAATGGTGCGCCCGTCGATGCGCACAACGGGTGTAACGCCCCCGAGCGTACCCGTAATGAAAGCCTCGTCCGCGGAATAGGCTTCTGCAAGCGTGAAGTCCTTTTCGCGGACAACATTGCCCTTGTTGAGCCAGCTATCGATCACCGCTTTTTGCGTCAGCCCCTTGAAGGAAAAGGACCCGGTGGACGTCCACAGCTCCCGGCCCCTCACAATAAAGAAATTCGTGGAGTTGCAACTGGCGACGAACCCGCGTGGATCAAGCATCAGAGCCTCGTCCGCACCCGCGTTGATTGCCTGGATCAGCGCCTGGATCAGGTTGAGCCGGCTGTGGGAATTGAGCCGAAGATCGAAGATGTCCGGCCCGCTGGTGCGGAACGTCGACGTGAACAGCGAAAGCCCTTTTGTTTTGGTCTCGGGCCGGGGAGACTTGTATTCGGCGACGATCACGACCGTTGCCTTGCCGATCACGAATCTCGGGTCCTGGTTCGGTGTGCTCTTGAGCCCGCGCGAGACCATCAGGCGGATATGAACCCCGTCCGTCATGCCGTTGGCATCCAGCGTCTGGCGAATGGCGGTTTTCAGATCCTCCCGGGTGGCGCCGATATCGAGCGCGATGGAGTTGGCCCCTTCGAACATGCGGTCGAGATGCGCGTCGAGCTGGAGAATACGCCCATCGATGACCCGCAGTCCCTCCCAGACGCCGTCGCCCAGAACAAAGCCGCTGTCGAAAACGGAGACAACGGCCTCGTGGCGCGGCACCAGCTGACCGTCAACATGGACCAGGACGGTTTCGTTCCGCGGATCTGCGATATAGCTTTGCGCGCTTGCAGACGTGTTCATCGAAATGGTCTCCAGAAAAGATCTAAAACTGAAAGCGCCGGTGCTCTGCAAGAAACTGCTGCGTCAGGGGGCGTTTCGGGTTCTTGAGAACGTCGTCGGGTGTCCCGCTCTCGTAGATGCCGCCCTCGGCCAGGAACAGGATCCGCGTCGCAAAGTGATAGGCGAAGCCGATTTCGTGCGTGACGAGCAGCATGGTGCGCCCCTCCGTCGCCAGTTGCTCGATGACCCCGAGCACCTCTCCGACCAGCGCCGGGTCGAGGGCCGATGTCGGCTCGTCGAACAGGAGGATCTCCGGATCCATCGCCAGGGCGCGCGCGATCGCAACCCGCTGCTTCTGTCCACCGGAAAGGCGGGACGGGAATGTCTCGGCCTTGTCGGCAAGGCCGACGCGCTCCAATTCGGTCACGGCCCTTTCCTGGGCCTTCTGGGCCGGAACCCCGCGCACCGTTTTCAGTCCTTCGGCAACATTGCCGGCAACCGTCATGTGCGGGAACAGGTTGAACTGCTGAAACACCATGCCGACCCGCTGACGCAGGGCGCACAGTTCCCGCTCCGAAAAGCGAATGTCACCCGACCGTGACGGCTGACCCACGGTGTCCCCATCCAGTTCGAGGCTCCCCTCGCTTGGTGTTTCCAACACGTTGATACAGCGCAAGAGCGTGCTTTTGCCGGACCCCGACGCACCCAGAATGGCAATACGGTCGCCCGGCATCACATCGAGATCGATGTCCGAGAAGACCCGCAGCGACCCGAAATGTTTGCCGAAACCGGACAATCTGAGAACAGGTGCGTTCACGTTCAGTCACTCCGTGCGAGATGCCGTTCGAGCGCATAGGTCAGGCGCACGATCGGATAGAGGATGATGAGGAAGATGGCTGCAATCACCGTATAGACCTCGAGCGGATTGAAGCTGAGCGAGGCGATCAGCTTGCCCTGCTGCAGGAGTTCCACATAGGCAACAACCGACGCCAGCGTGGTCATCTTGAAAATCTCGACACCGCGATTGGTCAGTGCCGGAATGATCCGCCTGATCGCCTGTGGCAGGATCACGCGCCGAAGGGTCTGAAGCCCGTTCATGCCGATCGCCCTGGCAGCTTCCCATTGCCCCGGTTCGATGGACTGGATCCCGCCCCGGTAGATCTCTGCCGAATAGGCGGCCGAATTCAGCGAAATCCCGAGGATGGCCGCCAGAAAGGGGCCGATCTCGATCGGCGCGATGATTGGCAGCGCGTAGTAGAACCAGAGGATCTGCACGAGCACCGGCGTGTTCCTGAAGAACTCCACGAACGCAGTTGCGAGCCATCGGACCGGCCGGTTTTTCGAGCGTTTTCCAAGCGCGATGACCAGGCCGAGACCCATGCCGAGCACAAGACAGACGACGAACAGACGCAGCGTTCCGGCCGCGCCGATGGCAAGCGCATACCAGTTGTCGAAGACGTCCTGAAAGTTCCAGATGTAGGTCATGGCGTGAACTCGCCGCTTTTGGCAAAACGGCGCTCCATGCGCGATGCGACGAAACTGATACAGGAGATCGACACGAAATAGATCAGCGCGACGACCGTAAACACTTCCAGCGGCCGGAATGTCTTCTGGGCGAGTTCGTTGGCCTGGAACAGAAGGTCGGCATAGGACACCGTCGCCACCAGCGTCGTTGTCTTCATCAACTCGATCGACCGTTCCATCATGGACGGAAACATCCGCTTGACGGCCTGGGGCAGGATGATCCTGCCCATGCATTGGTTGTAGGTCATGCCGATGGCCTTGGCGGCTTCCCACTGACCACGCTCGATCGACACGATGCCTGCCCGGAAGATCTCGGCGAAGAACGCGCCGCTCTGGATCATGAAGGTCAGCGAGGCGGCCAGGAACGGCGTCATTTCGACCGACAGCACGATCGGCAGGCCGAAATAGAACCAGAACAGTTGCACCAGCGGCGGTGTTGTCCGGAAGACCTCGATGACCACCCCTGCCGGCACGGTGAGCCAGCGCCGGTGGGACAGGCGCGCGAACGCAAGCAGAAGACCGACCACCAGCCCACCCGACAGCGCCGTCGCTGTCAGGATCAGGGTGTTGCGGAAGCCGACAAGGAGAAAGCCGCCTTCCGCAAGTACCGGTGAAAAGTCCCACTCGTACATGATCGGTCCGCGCGGCTCAGAGGAGTTCCTTGATGATCGGCGGTGCGGATTTCGGATCGAGACCGAAGCCGGAAAGGAATTCCTCGTACCACGTCTGGATCTGACCCGACTGGTAGTAGTCTGCCAGTTGCGCATCGACAAAGGTGACGAAGTCCGTATCGCCCTTGCGCACGGCAGCGCTGGTCGGGTTCGACTTCACTGGAGACGGGACGACGATCTTGCCGCGGCCAAGCTTCTGGCGTGCTGCGATCAGCGGCGGATGGAACAGGCAAACCGCGTCGACACGTCCCGACTGAAAGGCCGCGATTGCCTCGGTGTTGCCCGGGAAGCGCTGAATGTCCGCATTGCCGACATTTTCGGTCAGGAACTTGTCCATGCTGGTCGCCTGCGGTACGGCAATCTTGATCTCCGGCTTGTTGAGATCTTCCCAGGACGTGACCGGGACGTCGTCCTTGGCCAGAACGGCGAGTGAATAGTAGAGCAGCGGATTGTCCGGGAAGCTGGCGGCCTTTTTGCGTTCTTCCGTTGCATCCAGAACGAACATGACGTCGATCTTGTTGCTTTGCAGCGCCGCGACGGCCGTTCCCCAGGTGACTTCGACGGGTTCGAACTCCACGCCGAGCGCCTCCGCCATTGCCTTGCCTGCGGAGACCCCGACACCCGAGGACCATTCTCCGGTTGCCGGATCTTTCGAATACCAGGGCGGCGCCTGTGTCACGCCCACGCGCAGCTTGCCGCGCTCCTTGATGTCATCCAGCGACCCGGCGGCAAGCGCCGGCATTCCGCTTGTGACCAGCGTTGAAGCCAACGTGGCTCCGGTGAGGGTCAGAACTGTTCGACGGTTCAGTTTCATCTCTGGATTCCCCTTCTTTTTACAACCGGCGCCGTTTGGGATGCGCGCGTCTCACCTCATAAAAGCGCTCTTATGGTAGATTGTCAACAATCTACCATTATGCTTACCCCGCGCCTGCGGCCAACATCTCCGTGACTTGATCAAAACGCGACCGGATCGTGGTGGTGATGCAAGCAGCGAGCGAAATTGCGCGGGAACTTCTCGCCATCCCGTCTCTTCCGGGGTGCGGTACAGAGCGAAGCCTCGAAGGACGGCCACGTGTTCGGGCTTCGCCGCTTCCTCTTCGGGACAGCGATCACGCGCTGCCTCGGGATGAGATTGCGGATTTGCGAAGCCGCAAAGTCAGGTGTCGCACGCCGGCTGCAAATGCACCGGCGCCTCCCTCGCCCCCGGCCTTTCATTGCGCTTCAGCCGGGCTAACAGGATCACGCACGGATAATCGCCGCACGGGATCCGTTTCGGGTTGACCCGGACAGGAGTGGGTCAGGATCGGTCCGTCGCAATGGAGGTCAACACTTCGCCTGCTGTCATCTGGAACCGGTCCGTCTGGTCACGATCATGGTGCACGCCATCGATCCAGACATAGTCGTCGAAGGTTTCCGCGTTCTGGACCCAGAACTCGTGATAGAGCTTGGGCGCATGTCCAAAGGCGCCCCGGTGAGCAATATCGTCGCGCCAGCATTTCAAATCTTCGCGCGTCTGAAACCGGATGATGCCGATCTGGTCGTCGTCATCCGCCTTGTAGAATTTCAGGGATATGAAGCCGGGCATCCGGGCGACCGCACGCGCCATGTCCTCGTTGAGGCGCCTGTGCAGCTCCCAGTCAATATCGTGCCGGTAACGGACGCCGAAAATGCAAATGACCATACCGCTCTCCCTGCCCCTGACGGCTGTGCGCAAGTCAGCATACCAGTCAGGAAGGGCCCGCCGCGAGACCA
>JBCBUA010000082.1:0-1012 GCA_039818365.1 Pseudomonadota bacterium | reverse complement strand
TGACCATACCGCTCTCCCTGCCCCTGACGGCTGTGCGCAAGTCAGCATACCAGTCAGGAAGGGCCCGCCGCGAGACCAACTTGAGCAAAAGGGACTTTTGACCGCCTTTCTCGCCAGCGTCGCGAAACAGATGAAAGCAAAAAACCCCAACATCTCAGAGGACAATGGCGCTGCTCCGATGACGCCCTAGCGCACTGGCCTCTCCAGGAACCCCTCGCTCACATGCTGCGCCACATGGTCATAAAACGCGTTGACCCGGGCGCTGCGGCGCACGTCGGGATGGGCCAACAGCCAAAGATGCCAATTGGCGCTCACGTCAGGCGCGTGAATGCGGACCAGACCGGAGTGTCTTTCACCCAGATAGCAGGGCATCGCGGCGAGCCCTGTTCCGGATTGCACCAGATCAAGCACGCTCATCATCGTGTTGACGATGGTGGCCTTTGCGCCGCTGGCGCGGTGCCGCGTTGCGAGCCGGCTCATCGGCGATTGGTGGAGATCATCCCCCAGCAGCACCCACCGAAGCTCTTCGGGAGATAGATGACAGGCCTCCTGCCAATAGTCGCGGTGTGCGTAGGTTGCAAAGGAAAGGCGCGCCAGTTTTCGCCCGACCCAGTGCTCCGGCGGTTCGGACGTCGGACGCAAGGCGATGTCGGCGTCCCGCTGCATCAGGTCGAGTGCCCGGACGTCCGACAACAGCCGCAACTCGATATCCGGGTGCCTTGACTGAAAGTCCGTGAAAACCGGCGCAAGACAGTGAAGAAGCGAATCCGTTGTCGTCACCGTCAGGGGCCCTTCAAGCCGCAAATCCTGTCCGCTCAATTCCCGCTCGATCCCGTCCAGCCCGGAACACAGCGCGCTGGCCTGTTCCAGGAAACGTTCCCCTGCCGCCGTCATCACGTAACCGCGGCGGCGGCGCTCGAACAGGCGCACGCCCAGGCGCGCCTGTCGCGGCCTCGCGACCCTTAATCCCCATAGACGCCCAACCTGCCGCCCGCGGGTTCTTTCCTTGGAG
>JBCBUA010000081.1:0-19490 GCA_039818365.1 Pseudomonadota bacterium | reverse complement strand
GCTTGCGAAAGGAATACCCGCGAAGGCTGACCGCTCGAGATCGCCGTGCTTCAAAGACGCGGCAGATGCCATTGCCTCTTCCGCCGTTACGGTGATGAACGCCCGGGAAAGGGCGTTGAGCCGTTTAATGCGGTCCGCGAAACAGGAAACGAGCTCAACAGGCGTGATCCTGCCTGCTGCGAGATCCGCCTTCAGCGAGCGGACATCTTGAAATGCGATCATTTCAGTCTCATTTGTAGGTCCATCACCTAGCGTTTCTGAACCCCAAGCGCCGGCGGCGTCGTTCCCAGATCGATCCTGCGAAGGACTTCCAGTTCCTGGAGAAGATCCTGGAAACCGGTGATGATCCCCATCTTGGGGTCGATCAACTCGTCAAGTTCCGCGTCTGACCAGTCGTGGCTGGCCATTTCGTTGCAAATGCCTTCCAGGGTCTGTTTCCGAAGCGGTTTCATTCTGGGTCTCCTGACAGGCTGGGGACGGGGCGTTTGGAACGCCTCACCGGATGATGAGGGTCTCCGGGGTTTTGTTGGTGAGTATTTCAGCACCGTTTTCACCCAGAAGAACAGTGTTTGAAATGAAGTAATCGACAACATTCGTGTTGGTGAACCAGCTGTGCGCATGAAAGACCATGCCGGTTTCCAGCGTGCGTTCGGAGCCCGGAAACAGCGACGTGACCATGGAACCGCCCGTCCAGCTGGGTGGAAACCCGATGCCGACCATGTAACCGCAATGATGGCGTTCATAGTCGTGAAGTCCCGCCGACGCGGCAACCTCGCGCCACGCGGCATAGGCATCTCCGGCCTTTCCGCCAGGCTTCAGGGCGTCGCAGATCGCCTTCATGCCGTTGATCGCCAGTTCGGCCGACTTGTCCGCACCGTCCGGAGCGCTGCCAATATAGGCCAGCCGTCCCATCGGAGCCTGGTACTTGCGGTACGCGGCGCAGGTTTCAAGAAAGACGGCATCCCCGCTTTGGAAGATCTCTCCGCGCCAGGTGGTGTGCTCCTCTCCGAGCCGGGTCGTGGGTCTGATAAACGGTCCGAAGCCTGGATATTCGCTGCCTTCGCGGATCATCCGGTCGTGATAGGCTGCGGCGATCTCATAGTCACTGGCCCCTGCGTGAACCGCCTCGATGGCCGAAAGCGTGCCGAGATCGGCAGCGCGGGCTGCTTTCCGTGTGTACTCCATCTCCAGTACGGATTTGACTTGCCGCAGATCGTCGATGATGCCTGAGGCGTCCACCCAGTGCGCATCGCCTTCCTGGATCAGTTCCGCATGGCGCGGTGTCAGGAACAGGCTTCGTTTTTCAAGTCCGACCCGGCCGCCTTTCAGCCCGAGATCCGCAACGGCGTTGAGAACAACGCCGGAAAGCTCTTCATGATCCCGATGGCCGTAAAAAGTTGCGTTTTCAACCTGGTTGCGAACGGTGATCTTTTCCATCGCCCGGCAGCAAAGCGCCATGTCGCCGTTGCGGTTGAGAACGAGCACATGCGCTGCGAAGAACCCCCAATGGTCCAGTCCGGTCAGCCAGTAGATGCTTTCCGGAACGGATATGAGAAGGCCATCCAGATCATTCCCGGAAAGCGCGGCGCAGGCGCGTTGCAGGCGGTGCCTGAGTTCGCTTGCCGGAAACGGTCTGGTTTTGTCCATGGCTTTTCAGGTCCTGGCCGGGTGATCGAAGGTGTGCGCTGGGCCTTTGCTTCAATGCTTGCTCAGGAGGATCGAGCGTGGATACTCCGTGATGTAGTCGGATCCCGTATCCGTAACGACAACGGAATCGCCGATGCGCCCCGCGGTCACACCGTCGATTGAAATGCCGCCATCGACGGCGAATGTCATACCGGGTTTAAGGACCGTCTTGTCGCCGTCTTTCAGTTCAGGCGCTTCAAGGTAGGCGACACCGATGGACCGGCCGGTCCGGTAGCCCGTCTGGTAACCGCGCTCCCGATAGACGTCATTTGCGGCCATGGCGACATCTTCGGCCAGAATGCCGGGACGTATCGATGCGATGGCGGCCTGTTGCGCCGCGATCGCAGCTTCCTGCACGTCGCGGGCCTGGTCCGTGACATCGCCAATGTGAAACATGCGGTCGAACCCGAGCTTGTATTGCTTGAACTGGGCCATGTTGCAGAAGCAGAAATAGACCGGGTCGAACTTCTCGTAGGCCCTGACGCCGGCGCGCCTGTGGACCATCGACGTATCCGCACCGCTCTGAAGGATTTGCAGATTGTGGATCATGGGCGACACGAAGCGGTCCCAGCCCTTGTCCGTCAAAAAGCCCGCGGCCTTTCGCGACCCCGCCTCGATGACGGCGAGTGCGGATTCGTATTCCTGGGCGCCTTCGCGCAGGGAGTCATGCGCAGCCAGCATCATCGCACCGGCGATCTGTCCGGCTTCCTTCATGACGCCGATCTCGAAGTCCGTCTTGATCATGCGCATTTCGCCCAGGAGCGGGGAAATGTCGTTGAGGGACGCGCTTTTGAAAGTGTCATCGAGGAAGTTGCGGACAAGCGCTGGAATGGAGTTCCGCTCGATCCAGATTTCGCCCGGGGCGCTGCCGACCACCTCCGAAAGCGCGCGCCCCCAACTGCGCTGTCCGGCATCTTCCCAGACCCTGATATCTTCAACCCAGGTCATCGCGGCCACCATCTCGCTTTCCATCAGGGGCGTGATGATGGCCGGTGCGCCGTGTGCGCGGACAACCAGCAGGGTCGGGCGGCCGAACTCGATGCCCAGATACCCCCAGAAACCGGCAAGATACGCGATGGAGCTTTCGTCGGTGAACACCGCAAGTTCGATGTCTTCGTCGCGCATGCGTTGCTGCAGTTCCGCAGTCTTCAGTCTTGCATGATCGAGCATTCGGATTTCCTTTCTCCGGCGGCTGTCAGGAGGCTCTGCGGGCGCGAGAATTCTTACAGGCGATATTTTAATGGTATACCTTTACGTGTCTAGAGATATAGGTGCAAGACTTAAAACTGAGATGTGATGAAAAAAAACGAGAGAAAATCACAAAGAATCGATAGGGAAGGCGCTGTAAATGTTTGCTTTTGAATCTATTGGTATGCCTTTCTCGTGGAAAGCCAGCGCTAGTGCCAACAGGAGCTGATATTGGATTGAGAGGATTGGCGCGTGACGCCGGTGAGACCCGTAGCGATGGCGTGCGCTCGAGGGTGACACTGCCGAGTTCAGCCGATTTATCCGCAGCTGACGTGACAAATTGAAGCCCGAACGTGGCATGGTGGAGACCAGATGACCAAAGACGACATTTTTGAAACCCTGCGCATGCGAATCTGCCTTTTGGATTATGCGCCGGAAGCCCGTTTGAACGAACGGGAACTCGCGGTGGAGTTCGGTGTCAGCCGGACACCCATGCGGGCGGTGCTGCAGCGCCTCGAGCGTGACGGTCTGATTGAAAGCAGGCACGGGCAGGGAACATCGGTCACGCGCATCGATCTGAAGAGAATGCACGATGTTTACCTCGTGCGCATGCGCCTGACGGATGCGTTGGCAGATAGCGAACGGCTTCCGATTCCGGATGATCTGGAAGCACAGCTCACCGATCTGATCGCTGCTTGCGACGCGGTCTGCAAAAGCCGCGACAAGCGCGAATTTGCACAGATCAACATTCAGCTGAACACGATCATGCATGGACTGGTGAAGAACGACGTGCTGCGCGAAATAAACGAGAAGCTTTTCTTTGAATCCGCCAGGTTCTGGTTTCTGCTTCTGGACGAGCTGGATTTCGAAGAACAGGTGAAGGTGCTGAGCGAAGAGATCTCGATGATCCGACGTGCCATCGCATTGCGCGACGTAAATCTCGCGGCTGAAATCCACAAGTCCCATCTGGCCCTGGTGCAGTCGTCCATAAGACAGCAGAGCACCGGTTCGAGCGAAACCGCATGAAAACCTTCCCAGGCGTGGTTGCCGTGTTTGAACAAGGTCAATGACGCGGGGAAGGGAAGCCGGCAGGCTTCGTTGGGTTCCTGGCAGGTAACCGCCGGATAAGACGCGGGAGCAGAATGTGACATCCGATATTGAAATCCAAACCGCCGATGCCAAGGATCTGGCAGCGTTGCAGCAGCTTTATGTCAGTGCCTTTCCTGACGAGGACTTGTTCCCCCTGGTCTCGAACCTGCTTGACGGTACGGCTCCGACGCTGTCTCTCATGGCAATGTCCGGCGGAGGGCCGGTCGGGCATGTCATCTTTACCCATTGCACGGTTGAACCGGGTGGCAACACCGCCGCTCTTCTTGGTCCGCTCTGCGTGATGCCCGCGCGTCAGAAGGGCGGGATCGGCTCCGCGCTTGTTCGTGCCGGTTTTGAAGACCTGAAAGCGCAGGTCTCCAAAATCATGGTGCTCGGGGATCCAGGATATTATGGACGTTTCGGGTTCAAGCCGGACCGCCTTGTCGAAACCCCTTGTCCGATCCCGGTGGAGTGGAAGGATGCCTGGCAGTCTGTTCGCCTGGATGACGGCAGCGAGACCGGGCCTGGCCGTCTGACCGTGCCCGATGCTTGGAAAGATCCGTCGCTATGGTCGGCGTGAGCAGAAAACGCGTCAGTGTCTCTTGCGAATGAACATCTGCTCGGTGACCGACTTGCCCCATTGATCGCCGACATATTCATCGGCCAGGATGAAGCCGTTTCGCTCATAGAGCGTTCTGGCCGCATCAAGTCCCTTCAGCGTCCACAGGTGAATTTCATCGAACCCGTGTCCGTCGCAGTGGTCGAGCGCCTTGTGGAGCAGGGTTTTGCCAAGGCCGAGGCCGCGGAGTTTCTCCGACAGGATAAACCAGCGCAGATGCGCGACATTTCCGTCCAGGTCCTCGCCATCGATGCTGATCGATCCGATGATTTCGCCGCCCTCCAGGATGCTCCAGCTGTTGTTCAGCGGATTGTCGACGCGCTGCATGAATTCCGCCATCGTCTGGGAGACGACGCTTTCGAAGGTCGGCCCCGAACCGATGATTGGGCCGTGGGTTCGGGCATGCAGCGCGGCGATGTCGCCGATCATTCCGGTCTGATAGCCTTCGGCAATCTCGAAAGGATGCACAGATCTGTGGTCCGCTTCGTTGGAGCCTGCCAGGGCATCCGCATACGTCGTCAGGGCATCTGCGATCGACCGCGCGGATCCGTTTCTGATCTTCGACAAGGCCGTGCGGGCCTGCTGGTCACCGAACCTGTCGATCTCGGCGAAGGTCTTCCAGCCTGTGCCGGTCAGGCTCAATCCGAAGACCCGGCCATCCTGTTCGGAACGGGTCTGAATGATATCACCGCGGATTTCCAGCGACTTCAGAAGTCTGCTGATTGTCGACTTCTCGAGTTTTAACCGGGTGGCCAGATCCTTCGCGGTCACGCCGGGATGGAGGCCGATCTCCATGATCGCGTGAACGCCCGAGCCTGAAAGGTCGGTGCCCGCAATCGTTTTGTCCAGAAAACCGAATTCCCTGACAAGTTGGCGGGAGGCGGAACGGATGTCCTGGACGAGCGAAGTGGAAACGTCTGTCATGTGATCCCTGAATATAGTTGTAAGATGCAACTATATGAGTGCCGCTGGAGAATGGCAAGCCGCCAGAGGGGCAAATTTGATGGTCGAAATCCGTTGAAACTGATCGCTCGCCAAGCGCGGGACAGATCAACCCGCATCAGGCAGGTTTTTGAGGCTGCCGACATAGTTCTTGTGAAAGGCGCTGTAGCCGTCGGAGGTCGCTCCCAGGTGGTCCCTGGTGAGCCGATGCAGATCCGGGAGCTTGTGAAACGGTACCGTCGGATAGCTGTGATGCTCCGCATGGTAGGGCATGTTCCACGCCAGTCTGCGGACAAGCAGGTTGGTATAGGTGGTCCGGCTGTTTTCCAGCATGTTCGCAACGAAGGGACAGCGGCCATGTTCGGCAAGAAGATAAAGCCTTAGAAAAGGTTGCCCGATGAGGCAGGGGAGCACCCAGGCGAACAGGAGCAGTGGTGAACCTGCGGCCAGCGATGCGCCAATGAGGATTGCATAAAGGACAAGCGACGAAATCGCTTCGCGCCGGACCTTCTTCTTTCCACCCTCCGGAACAAACGCATCCTTGGATCGGCCCGATGCGTTCTTGAAGAGCGTCTTCAGTTCGCTCCACCAGGTCGGCAGGCCACTGACATGCACGATGTACTGCTGGAACGTTTCCGGTTTTGCTCCGGCAAGCTCCGGATCGTTCTCCGGATCCTGTGTATGCCGGTGGTGGGCAAAGTGGAAGTACCGGAACCAGTCTGCCGGGACGAGGATGAGGAAACCGCAGATCCGGGCAACAAGATCGTTGAGCCAAGGTGAGCGGAATGCCGTTCTGTGGATGGTCTCGTGGAGTGTTGTGAACAGGAACATGATCAGGATGCCCTGGGGCACCAACAGCACGGGCCAGCCGGGGACGTGAAGCGCGATCATGGTTCCCAGGACCGTGATCGCCCCGAAATGAACCGCAAGCGCGGCAAGCCCTTTCCGGTCCGACGTTTCCGTCAGCTCGGTTCGTTGTGCCGCTGTCAGCCCGGCAAGAAAAGACCGATGATCCATCCGGCGCTTTTATCACAGGAAGGGAAAGGCGGGGAGCTTGAGAACGGGTCACTCTCTGTGCTCATTTGCGTCCGGGGCGCTGATGTCATCAAGCAAGACGCTGCCGTGTTCGCCATGTTCACCTGAAGGCTAGGATGCCGGACCCGCGCGCTGGGCGCGCTGCGCCGGCCTGACTGACGTAAGAGGCAAATCCGTGGCCTCACCCCCAGGCGTCATTCCCAGCTTGATCGGGGACCCAATCCACTTTGCGGCAAATTGCCTGTTCCGGGCAGGGAGCGACGGCGCTTCTTTCGGTCAAACGACCGATACTCTGGAAACGAGTAGGTCCCGGATCTTCGCTACGCTGCGTCCGGGATGACCAAAAAACAAGGACATTGCCTTGCTTGGGTAGCAGGGTTTACCCCTCTGCGGCCTATCCTTCGAGACGGACCTTCCGGTCCTCCTCAGGATGAGGTTCTTCAGACCCTATCCCGGCTGAAATGCTGCAAAAGGGAATGACCTTATCCTGAGGAAGCGCGGCAGCGCTGTCTCGAAGGATGGGCAACGCACATGTAGCCATCACGTGAAAAGGCCGCGCAATGCGCGGCCTTTTCATCTCTTTCACTGGAATTTCCCGGATCACTCCGCCGCGAGCGGCTGTTCGTCCTGCGGCGGCACCTTGGGTGGGGCCGGTTTGGGCATGGACACGACCTTTGCGGCCGGACGCTCCTTCTCCAGCTCGGGGTCGGTCCATTCCACATCCTGCTCTGCGTCCGTCTCCGGTTCCACGGCCGTCTTGGCCGATGCCCTTTCACGGCGTGCCGCGACGAGGCCCATGAACCAGTTCCAGATCGCATTGTAGGTGCGCACCCAGGTGTTGGGCAGGGCGATCATGACCGGGATCATGATCA
Organism: Pseudomonadota bacterium; assembly: GCA_039818365.1. Classification (GTDB taxonomy): domain Bacteria; phylum Pseudomonadota; class Alphaproteobacteria; order Rhizobiales; family Stappiaceae; genus Roseibium. The sequence goes on along the minus strand of JBCBUA010000081.1, from coordinate 12,059 downwards.
GCGTCAGGATGGTCGAGAAGGCGAGACCGGAAATCACGGCCGTCGACAGCTGGATCCACCAGATCGCGGTAATCCCGCCGACCGCGATCGTCTGGGTGAAGAAATCCAGATTGACCGCGGTTGCCATCGGAACAAGACCGACGATGGTCGTGACCGTCGTCAGCAGGATCGGACGGATACGCTGACCGGAGGTCTTCAGGATCGCATCGAGCGGATCGAAGCCGTCATGGCGGAAACGGTTGTAGGTATCGATCAGAACGATGGCATTGTTCACCACGATCCCCGCAAGCGCCACGACCCCGGTTCCCGTCATGATGATCGAGAACTTCTGACCCGTCAGCATCATGCCCAGCAGCACGCCCATCACCGACATGACCACCGTGGAGAGGGTCAGGAAGGTCTGGTAGAACGAGTTGAACTGGGTCAGCAGGATCAGGAACATCAGGAAAAGCGATGCCATCATGGCCCGCATCAGGAATTCACCCGATTCCTTCTGGTCCTCGTCCGCACCGCGGAACTGAAGATAGACGTTGTCCGGGAAGGTCTGGGTATCCAGCCACTGGCTGAGTTCCTGGACCTTCGCATCGACCGTCAGCGGCTTGCCATCCGCATCGACCGCCGTCTTGTCGACGGTTGCCTTCAGCATCATCGAATAGAGGCCGTCGCGGCGGGTGATCGAAGACACTTTCGGTTCCGGTGACCGGTCAATGAAGTTCGCGATCGGAACGAGACCGAGTGGCGTTTGCAGACGCAACTGGTCGAACCGGTCGAGCGTCCGCTCGTCGGCCGGGAGCCGGACCCGAATGTCGACCTCGTCCTCGGAATCCGTCGGACGGTAGTTGCCGATCAGAACACCGTTGGTCACAAGCTGGACCATGTTGCCGACGGAGCCGATACCGGCCTGGTAGCGTCCGGCCTGTTCGCGGTCGATGTCGATCTGCCATTCGATGCCGGGCAGGGGACGATCATCCTCCTGGTCGATCAGGTGCTCCATCTCGTTCAGATGCGCGCGGATACGCGCAACCTGTTCCACCATCGTGTCATACTCGGTGGACGTGACCTCGAGCTGGATGTCCTTGCCGGTTGGCGGACCGCCCTCGATCTTGCGTGTTTCCACCTTGATGCCCGGGATATCCGCAGAACGTTCACGGATTTCGGCGAAGATCTCGGTCGCCTTCCGGCGGCAGCAGTATTTTGCCAGTTCCAGCGTCATTTCGCCGATCAGATCACCCGGCTTGTCCTGCACGCCGCCGATGAAATCGGGACCGCTTCCGCCTCCTGGCGGGTAGGCGGAGGTGATGACATTCTGAATGCCGGCCGTCTGAAGCACTTCCGCCTCGACCTGTTTGACGATCTCCAGCGATTCTGCGGCCGACATGTTGCCTCGCGCCGACACCATGACCACGGCCTGATCGGGCTCTTCGTCGACGAAGAACTCGACACCGGTCGGGTTGGACGCGAAGGACGTGAAGATCAGGGCACAGGTGCCCAGAACCGCAACCAGCGTCAAAACGTTGCCGAGCGGATTGCCCGCGAGCAGTTTCAGGTGCCGGACATAGAGACCGGTAAAGCCCTTGACCGTGCTGGTGTCGAAGCGAAGGGCCTCGGGCTTGTCGCTTTCACCGGTTCCGTTTCGCGTGCCGAAGCCGAGTGACTTGCGCACACCGTCGAACATCCACTCAATAAGGTGAACCAGCGGTGAGATGGCCTTGTATGCCGCCCAGATGGCAACGAGCGCGAGCCCGAAGACCACCAGGAAGAAACCCGTGTCGAGCGCGATCGGATGCTGGAACACCGTGAACGGATGTCCGAGGCTTGCGATCGAACCGAACACGGAATTGATCGTGTCGGTGACGATTGGCGGGCGGCTGGTTGCCAGGAAATACGCGAAATAGGCTGCGAACCCGACTGCCAGGATCTCGAATGCAAGGGAGACAAACGTAACCGGGCGATGCTGCTTGACCGGCTTTTGGTTTTCCTTTTCCACTTTCATCTCAGCGCGCTCACGGCGCCAGCGAACAAACGGACGCAGGACAAGAAACGCGGCAATCAGGGTGACAAGGCCAAGCAGACCGGCAACAGGCGCAGCCATGGGAGACGCGGCGAGCGCCTCCGCAAAGCCGGGCGTTCCCGGAACGGCGCCGAACGATCCAAGGGTGATGACCACCGCGATTGCGCTGAAGAGCGCCGCGAGAACAAACGCCGCCCGGCGCTCGACCCAGTGCGTTGCCATGGCAAAGATGCCACCGGTCACCGGCAGGAACACCATTGCGGTCAGGAGCGCTGCTGTCAGGACGATGATGACCATGATCGGCAGGTAGCTCATGAACTCGCCGGCAACGCCCGGCCACAAAAGCATGGGCAGGAACGCAACCAGCGTGGTCGCGGTCGAGGACACGATTGGCCAGAACATCAGGCGCGCGGCGCGGATGTAGGCTTCGCGGTCTTCCATGCCTTCACTGACCTTGCGGTCGGCATATTCGACCATGACGATCGCGCCGTCGACGAGCATCCCGACCGTCAGCACGAGACCGAACATGACCATGATGTTGACGGTGTAACCGAGGCCCGACAGGATCAGGAAGCCGACCATGAAGGAGGTCGGGATCGCGAGACCGACCAGCAATGCGGATCGCAGGCCCAGAGCTGCCAGAACCAGGATCATCACGAGGAAAATCGCCGTCAGGATCGAGGATTGCAGCGAGCCGAGCACCTCGAAGATATTCGACGACATGTCGATCATGTAGTCGACCTGGATCGTTTCCGGCCAGTCTTTCGTCGCCTCATCGACAACCGCACGGATGGCAAGGTTGTTCTCGATGATGTTGGTGCCGATGCGCTTGGTGACGTTGAGTGCGATCGCGGGATTGCCGTTCACACGGGTGTAGGAATCGGCATCCTTGAACGTGCGCCGGATCTCGGCGACATCGCTCAGGGTGACAACACCTTCACCGGCCTGCTTGATCGGCAGGGAATAGACATCGAGCGCATTCTCCACCAGGCCCGGAACCTTGACGTTGAACCGTCCCTGACCGCCATCGATGTAACCGGCCGGGACAAGCTGGTTGTTGTTCGACAGCGAGGTCAGGAGTTCCTGCTGGGTGATCGCGTAGGATTCCAGTTTCTCTGAATCGATCAGGACTTCGAGCTGTTCTTCCCGGTGACCCGTCAGGTCCGCCGAGCGCACGGTGTCGATCGCCTCAACCTGGTCCTTCAGGCGGCGCGCATGCTGATAAAGCGTGCGTTCCGGCACGCTGCCGGACAGCGCGATCGTGATCGTCGGCACCAGCGCGAAATTGGTTTCCGTAATCGTCGGTTCTTCGGCATCCGCGGGCAATTCGCCCTTGGCCGCATCCACCTTGTCGCGGACGTCGGCAAGCGCTTCGTCCTTGTCGAAGGAGATGTCGAACTCCAGGACGATACCGGCATGGCTTTCCGAAGCGATTGCCGTGATTTCCTTCAGGCCGTCGAGACCGCGCAGTTCCGTTTCCATCGGCCGCACCAGAAGCCGTTCGGCGTCTTCGGGCGAAATGCCCTGCTGGGTGATGGACACATAGAAGATCGGAACGTCGATATCGGGACTGTCTTCCTTGGGAATGTTGATGTAGCTGAACACCCCTGCAACCAGGAGCGCAAGCATCAGCACGAAGACGGTCTTGGGACGTCTGAGGACGCCTTCAAGCATGTTTATCATTGGCTGAGCCCCGCAGTTTCAAACACCGGCTGCACGGTTTCCCCGTCACCCACAAATTCCTGGCCGACAACGATCACTGTGACTTCCTCGGGAAGACCGCCAACCCAAAGGCCGTCATCTTCTCCTCCGAGGACCTTGACCGGGTAGAATGCGGTCTGGTCGTTGGCATCGACGGCGCGCACACCGACGATGCCTTCATCGCTCAAGGTGAGGATCGCGGGCGAGATCTTGTGTGCCTTTTCAACCGGCAATGCCAGGCGCGTCACGGCGGTTACGCCGTCGCGGGCAATGCCATCCGGGTTAGGCAGTTCAACCTCGACGCGGAACGTGCGCGTGTCGGGTTCCGAAGAAGGAGAGACGTAACGGACCTTGCCTTCCATCGTCTCGCCCGTGACAAGCCTGACCTCGGCCGGCATGCCGATGGAAATCTGACCGATATTGAGTTCGGAAACCTGACCGATGGCGATCATCGGATCGGAATTCACAACAGTTGCGCAGATGCCGCCATTGTCGAGCTGCGCGCCGATTTCAGCCATCGGGCTTTCGATGACGCCGCTGATCGGCGAACGGATGACAGTGCGCTCCAACTCCAGTTCGGCTTCCTTGACGCGCGCGCGCGCCGCATCAAGACCGGCCTGGGTTGCTGCGGCGCGGGTCTGGGCCGTAAAGCCCTTGTCGGCAAGCTTCGTTGCCGCGGAATGGTCGAGCTCGGCCTGTGAGAGAAGCGCCTTGGCTTCCAGGACACCGGCTTCGCGCGAGCCGCGGTCCAGTTCGCAAAGGACGTCACCGGCGGCAACATGGGCACCTTCGCGCGCCGGGCGCCGTACCACGTCGTCTTTCGTCTCCGACATGACGGCAACCTTGGCTTCTGCCTCGGTGCGTCCGCGTACTTCGAGAATGGCCTGCCGGTCCTGTGCTGTCAGTTTCAGAACCTGAACCCGGAAGGTGTCACCTGCGTTTTCGGCAACACGTTCTGCAGGCGGCGGCACAGCATTTTCGCCATCGCCGACACCTCCGATGACCACCGTGCCGCTCGACATCCAGTAGCCGATGCCTGCGGCAAGGCCCACCGCCATGATGTAGGACAACTTAACTTTCATGGGTCTTCACTCCGAAACTCAAACTTACTCGGCGGCGTCGGACACGGGCCTGGCCGCGTCTTCCGCTATCTTCACGAGTGCATTTCCGTGTTCTTCAAGGTAGGCCAGCGTGCAATTCATGCAGGCGATGCCGTAACTTCTGGTCCAGTTGGAGCCGGGATGGCTACATTCTTCATCCGATTCCGTCAGGAGGCGCAGTTCTTCGAGCACCTGGGCTTTACGTCTTTCGAGTGCGCGCCGGATGACATCCGGCGGCAATTGCGCGGCATTCAGTGCGATCAGCAAAAACGGGGATTTGAACGTGTCGGGCGCCTGCGGCTCGCAAAGGTACTCGATGAGTTCCGCGTGGCCGGCCTCCGTGATGGAATAGACTTTCCTGGCAGGCTTTCCTGCCTGGGGTTCTTCGCGAACGGTAACCAGACCTTCGGATTCCAGCCGCGCAAGCGCAGGGTAGATCGACCCGAAACTGGCGTCGTCGAAATAGCTGAACCGGCCATCGGTCGACTCCTTGCGGATCTCATATCCGGTGGCGTCCCCGAATGACAGGATCGCCAGGCACAGGCTGCGTACACTCATTGCTCTCTCCGTTGCCGAAGGCGTCCCTACGGATTGACGGGGTCTCACTGCGCCGGACAGGGTGCCGGACTATATCTCCGGCTGTAGCGCAAAGAGAGGTATATGTTGGTTCGATATATCGGACTAATATATATCATGCTGAAATGAATCAAGGGTGCGCTGCACAATAATTTGGTCCTGCGACAAAAAAGGTCAACGCCGGCGAGAGGGGCCGGTGCGGCGCAGCTGCCTTGTTCAAATTGTCACCTTGCTGTTTGTTTGGCGCGCTTTAGGTTCGATTGGTAAGTGCAGGGCAGGCAAAATGGAGACGCTCATGTCGAATGCGAATCGGGCAACCGCACCACGCAAACTGAAAGACGAACCGCTGATCCGGCTCGTAGCCATCAACGGCGCGGCCGGGGTCTGCGTGGCAATGCTGGTCATGGCTGGCATCTTCTGGACCAATATCGGCAATCTGCGCGTCCTGGTGTCGAACGCGGAGGATCCGGTGCTGCCGGTCCTGATGCTTGCATTCGGCCTTGTCATTACCCTGGGGTCCGTTGTCATTGGCTCTGCAATCATGCTCCTTGGCAAGAAACCCGGGCAGGACGGCTCGTCTGGCGGAACGTATTTTCAAAGCTGGACGGGGAGCATGAACGCTGCGCGCATCCGCGTCCCTGCGCGCGCGGACGGTCCGCGGAAAAGGTGATCGCAACGCGGACCGGGTTCAACGCCGGCGTTGCCTAGTTCTCGGTGTTTCCAAGAAGCACGACCGTGCTTGTCTGCGTGGACCTATCGGGGCCGACGTCTGAAAAGACAGTCATGGCGGCGGCCGCCAGCAACAGCAGCAGGCCCGCAGATGACAGTTTCATCTCATCAATCCTTGCGATCATGGCCGTCCCCCAGCTCTGTCCGCGCGCCAACATTCTATTTTCAAGGCGCTAAACTGCGAATAATCGCGTGCATAAAACTTTATCGATCTGCGTTTTTTGGCACCAGCTTGGTCGAAGCCTTGCGCTCGGGCAAATGTTGCGGTCTTTTGAAAGCACCTGATTTGAGAGAGAATTTCCAGTTGCACTGGGGGGGAGCCTGGAGCTTTGAACCGTCCTGGCTTGCGGTTTCAACGGTTCGGGACCTAACCCGGCCGCCATCCTTTTCACACGGGACCGGCAACGATGGAGCACGCGATGAACGAGACCTATCCACGCGACATGATCGGATACGGCCGGACACCGCCGAATCCGAAATGGCCAGGTGGTGCGAAACTCGCGGTCCAGTTCGTGGTGAATTACGAGGAGGGCGGGGAGAACAATATTCTTCACGGTGATCCCTCATCGGAGGCCTTCCTGTCGGAAATCGTCGGGGCGCAGCCCTGGCCGGGCAAACGCCACTGGAACATGGAGTCGATCTACGAATATGGATCGCGCGCCGGATTCTGGAGGCTCTGGCGCCTGTTCACCGAGCGGTCGCTTCCGGTGACCGTATTTGGCGTGGCAACCGCGCTGATGCGAAACGGCGAAGCTGTTGCGGCGATGAAGGAGGCCGCCTGGGAAATTGCCTCGCATGGCCTGAAGTGGATCGACCACGGCGACATGGAAGAAGCCGAGGAGCGGCGGCAGATCCGGGAGGCGATCCGTATTCATGAAGAGGTGACCGGTGCACGGCCGCTCGGCTGGTACACGGGCAGATGCTCCATGCAAACACAGAAGCTGGTCCTTGAGGAGGGAGGCTTCCTTTATGATTCAGACAGCTATGCCGACGATTTGCCATACTGGGTGGATGGGCCCGATGGAGATCATCTCGTGATCCCCTATGCGCTGGACACGAACGATATGCGGTTTGCGTCCGCGCAAGGCTTCAATTCCGGCGACCAGTTCTTTGCCTATTTGAAGGACGCTTTCGACACGCTTTACGACGAAGGCCGCCGGGGGGCACCGAAGATGCTGAATGTCGGTCTGCATTGCCGTCTCGTCGGACGGCCTGGCCGTATCGCTGCGCTCGCGGGCTTTCTGGACTACATTTCAAGTCATGCTGATGTCTGGGTCACGCGCCGGATCGACATCGCCTGGCACTGGCACGCGCATCATGGTCGCATCTAGGTGAGTTCGGGGGAGAGTGCTGCGGTGCGGAAACAAATTTGCCCCGTCAGCGGATTCCCGGGCCGCTGACGAGGCATTGAAAATTTCTGCTCGCAACAACGTCTAGAAATCGCATTTCGTAGCGTAAGTAAACACTTCGTTAAATTTAACCTTAAGATTTAAATCTGCTTGTAACCTTGCCGGATGCTTAACGCTCCGCCTTTGAAGATCCATGCCGGGGCTGGCGGCGCGGCAAGCGGGGCCAGGCAGTGCGGCATATCCCGTCTGTGTGGCAAGGTGTCGGGCACCGGAGATCGCGTTTTCGGATCTGTTTCGGGCGTGTCCTGCGACGCATGTCATTGAAAAATAATTGGAATTTGCAACGTGTTTCAAAATGATACGAAAACCTGTGAATTTCGCGACTTTTGCGGGAAGGGATTTGCATCTCGCGGGTTTTGCAGACGGTGGGGGAGTGGAACTGACGGGGTGTGGGTCCTGTTGGTTCTCTCGAATGCAAGGCCGGGCGACCGGCTTGTGTTGAACCAGGTGGATGTCGGGCAAATAGACTGTGGATCTCTCAACTGTACGTACTGCGGCAGACAGCGTATTCGATAATCATGTTCTTGGGTTCACGGACCCGGGACGTTCCCTTTTCCGGAGTGTGTGTGTCCGCCGGAAAAGTCAGGATCCGCTGACGTTTGGTGCGCTCTCAGAGAACAGGCCCTTGTTGGAAGCCGCAACGGCTTTGCGTAAAGACAAGGCCCGGCCCTTTGAAACCGGTTCAGTAAGGCACATCTCCAAAGCTGATGATGTGCCTCGTAAGGCATGCGCGTCGCCGCTGTTCGACGTTTGTGCCTCGGGTCACTCCAGAACGGACAAAACAGCGCTTCTCAGAGAAAACAGAAACGAAGATCGCGACAACTGTGCCGGCGGGTTTCCCTTGGTGGAAGTGCCGATTGTCGCGGCAAAGAGAGAACAAAACTCCATGAAACCACTCATGCGGCAGACATTGAAGAAAAATGGGCAAAACAGGATCTGTTCGGAAAGCACGATCCTCGTCGGAACATCAACCCTCACAACGCAAGTCGAAGACGTTGTCTTGCAAAAAAGCGGAGGGTTTTGAAATGAGCCTTGCGCTTGACTATGAAATTGTACACCTGCGCGCACAACTTGAGCAGAAAGAGGCCAGAATTGCCGAGTTGGAGCGCCTCATCGCGGATCAGCAAATCGCTTTCCCACCCGACTGGGATCTGACGCGTATCCAGACCCGCATCCTGCGATTTCTGCTGAAGCGGAACTTCGCCAACAGGGAACAGATCCACGCCTTCCTGTACGCGGACCGGGATGATGGCGGACCGGAACTGGAAAACGTGCGCGTGCATATCTGTCTGCTGCGCAAGAAACTCAAACCGCACGGTGTGAACATCAGCTGGATGGTCGGCATGGGCTACCGCCTCGATGATGAGACCAAGGAAAAGATCCGGTCGTCTTCCGCGCGGGCCGAGTAGGGCACCGGTGAGCTTGAGTGACCGGTGCGGGAACGCACCGGTCACTCGGATCCTGCTGCCGGAACCAAATTAACCTTACCATCTAAAATACAACTTAAAACTGAGCAATTCGTATTGCCTGTTTCGCGTGTATCGCATACCACCGCAAGAGCTTAACATTTTGTTAATTAAAGCTTGAGGTTGCGATGCGGTTCGTGTTCAAAAATTTTCATATACTTGTTTTTGCTTTCTTTTCCCTGTTCGCAGCCGTCTGGGTTGCAACCGATCCCGAACGCGCGGACGCAATCGCTCGCCCTCTGGTGGAAGATGCGCGTGAGGTCGAGGCACTGGCAACGGGTGCCTATCGGGAGTTGCGCGACTTCCAGTGGCGGGCGGCCTATGACGAGTTCGTCACCTTGTATGTTGCCGCAATGCGGATGCCTTCTCTGGTTTTCGAAAGGCTTGCGGAGCGGCTCGACAAGGTCAATGAGGATATTTCAAAGCGGGCGCATCACGCGCCCCATCCGTCATCGGAGGTTGAGGGGAAGGGCCGCCTGGCTTTTCGTCATGCACAGGCCAGCGCGAGCGCGATGCCTTGACCGACGCCGATGCACATTGTCGCGAGGGCGAGTTTGCCGCCGCGATTTTTCAGTTCCAGTGCCGCTGAGCCTGTTATCCGGGCACCGGACATGCCGAGCGGATGACCGAGTGCGATCGCCCCTCCATTCGGGTTCAGCCTGTCGCTCTCTTCCGGCAGTCCAAGGTCGCGCATGACGGCAATCGCCTGTGCCGCGAAGGCCTCGTTCAATTCGATCACGTCGAATTCCCCTGCTGACAGCCCCAGATGCGCGCAGATTTTGCGCGTGGCGGGTGCAGGACCGATGCCCATGATCCTGGGCGGGACCCCCGCGGTCGCGCCCCCCAGAATGCGGGCCACGGGTGAGAGATTGTACTTGCTGACCGCCGTCTCCGACGCGAGCAAAAGCGCGGCTGCGCCGTCATTCACACCGGAGGCGTTGCCCGCGGTGACGGTTCCGTTTTCCCTGAAGGGTGTTTTCAGCACGGCGAGGGAGTCCCGTGTCGTTCCGTGCCTGGGGTGTTCGTCGGCTGAAATCAGAACCGGGTCGCCCTTTCTCTGCGGTATCGTGACGGGTACGATCTCTTGGGCAAGGCGGCCGTTATTCTGAGCAATTTCGGCTTTTTGCTGGCTCTTGAGAGCAAATGCATCCTGATCGGCGCGCGAAATGGAAAATTCCTCGGCGACGTTTTCTGCCGTCTCGGGCATGGAATCGATGCCATACTGGCGTTTCAGGAGCGGGTTCACGAAGCGCCACCCGATCGTGGTGTCGTAAATCTCGGCCTTTCGCGAGAACGCGGCATCGGCCTTTGGCATGACGAGCGGTGCCCGCGACATGCTTTCCACGCCTCCGGCAATGGCCAGGTCCATTTCACCGGCCTTGATGGCCCGTGCAGCGGTCATCACGGCGTCCATGCCCGATCCGCACAGCCGGTTGAGTGTAAGACCGGGCACGGTGTCCGGCAGACCGGCCAGCAGCGCCGACATGCGCGCGACGTTGCGATTGTCCTCACCGGCCTGGTTGGCGCATCCGAAAAAGACATCATCAAGCTGCGTCCAGTCCGTGTCCTGGTTCCGCTCCATGAGCGCTTCGATCGGGATCGCACCAAGATCATCGGCGCGAACTGCGGACAGCCCGCCGCCGTAACGGCCAATGGGTGTTCGGACGTAGTCGCAGATAAAGACGTGGTGCATTTGACATCATCCCGGATAACGCGGTCTCTGGAACACGGTCTTGAACAAGCCGGGCACAGATTGCAAGCAAAGTTCCCGCGACTGTCCGCGGCCGGGTTCAGTCCGTATGACGGACGATGTCGTCCTCGGCAAGATAGGTGCCGGATTGCACCTCGATCATCCGGACGGGTATTTTTCCGGGATTGCGCAACGTGTGCTGCGCGCCGAGCGGGACGTAGGCGGACTGGTTTTCAGTCAGCAGACGGGTCTGTCCGTCGATCGTGATCTCCACGGTTCCGGACACCACGATCCAGTGCTCGGTGCGATGCAGATGGCTTTGAAGGCTCACGCGCTGCGCAGGCTTGATCATCATCGATTGCACCGCAAAACGCTCGCCCGCGTTAATCCGTTCCGTGTATCCCCAGGGCTTGTAGGCGCGCGTGTGACGGTCGACTTCGTCGCGTCCTTCGGCTTTCAGTTGATCGACGACCCGCTTGACGTCCTGGGCGCTGTTCTTGTGCGCGACGAGCACGCTGTCGCTGGTTGCGATCACCATCACGTCTTCAAGCCCGATCACCGACACGAGGCCCTGTTGCGAATAAGCCAGGCAGTTCTGGCTGTCGAGAAAGCGCGTGTCGCCCAGCCCGGAGTTGCCGCGCTCATCCTTGTCCAGCACCGTCCAGATGGCGGACCAGGAGCCCAGATCATCCCACTCGGGTGCCACGGGAGCACAGGTTACGTTCCGGGCCTTTTCCATAATGGCGTAGTCGATGGAAATGTCGTCGAGCTTTTCAAAGCGCGCTTCGTCAAGCCTGGTGAAATCCAGATCGCTGCGCCGTGTTTCCATGACCTCGCTGACGGCCTGGAACAGGTCCGGCTGATGGTCTTTGAAAGCGGTGATCATTGTGCCCGCAGCGTAGAGGAAGATGCCCGCATTCCAGACATAGCTGCCGTCGTCCAGGAAAGCTTTCGCGCGGTCAAGATCCGGTTTTTCAACGAATTTTTCGACAGCGCGCACCGCTGAATCACCGGCCGCGACCTTTATGTATCCGTATCCGGTATTCGGCTCGGTTGGGGTGATGCCGAACGTTACGATCGAACCGTCCCGCGCGGCAGCTTCGGCCGAGCGCACCGTTTCCAGAAACACGTCTTCCTTGCGGATCAAATGATCGGACGGCAACAGGAGAATCAGCGCATTGGGATCGATTTCAGCCGCGATGATTGCCGCCATGAGCGCGGGCGGAGCGGTGTTTCTGCCAACAGGTTCGAGCAGAATACTGGTTGCCTCGATTCCCAGTTCGCTGAGCTGTTCGCCCATTTGGAACCTGTGATTGTTGCTTCCGATCACGATCGGATTGGCAAAGCCCGGCTGCCGCACCCTTTTGCAGGTCTTTT